>JAWKTX010000002.1:328202-656405 GCA_041398825.1 Planctomycetaceae bacterium
TGACCGAATGGCTGTTCAATTCCGGCGTCATCATCTCACGAAGTCCTTCGGTAACCGTCAGAACTTCGTAGATTCCCATTCGTCCTCGAAAACCCGTGTCGAAACAATTCGGACAACCTTCACCCCGTACAAACTGGCGACGACGATCCCCTTTGTACCCGAGGCGATCCAGAACTTCCGATGATGGAAAATAGTTCTTTTGGCACTTCGGACAGATTGTGCGCAACAATCGTTGAGACACCACGCCAACCAGACTTGCAGAAAGTTTGTAGCTGGCAATGCCCATATCCCGAAGTCGTGTAATCGCACCAGCGTTATCATTGGCGTGCAGAGTGCTGAGGACCAGATGTCCGGTCAATGCCGCCTGAGTCGCAATCTCAGCCGTTTCGGCATCCCGAATCTCTCCGATCATGATAACATCCGGATCCTGCCGCAGGATTGCTCTGAGAGCGCTGGCGAAGGTGACCTGGCTGCCCTGAGCCGCGTCGACCTGATTGATAAGGTCCAGTGAATACTCGACCGGATCTTCAACTGTCACGATATTCGTATGAATGTCCTTGATCAGCTCAAGCGCTGAATACAGTGTTGTCGTTTTCCCACTGCCGGTGGGACCGGTGACAAGGATCAGACCGTGCGGCCGCTTCATCATCGCTTCAATCTGAGCTTGTTGGGATGGGCTAACGCCCAGATCCCCCATGCGAAACGTCACGCTCGTGCTGTCCAGAACTCTCAGCACCAGTTTTTCGCCAAGAACTGTCGGCAGCGTGGAAGCTCGAAGATCTATCTCACGGCCTTCAACAATCACGTGGACGCGACCATCCTGGGGTCGGTGATTCTCGGCGATGTCCATTCTTGCCATGGCTTTCAATCGCGAAATCAACGCTGCATGAAAGTCACCGCGCGGCCGAAGGACTTCTCTCAGACGCCCGTCGACTCGAAATCGCACGGATGAGTGTTTTCGGCCTGCCTCGATATGAATATCGCTGGCTCCCTGTCGAACAGCGTGAACCAGAATGTAGTTCACCATGCTGATGATCGGACTGCCTTCAACCTGTTCATTCAGATCATTCAGGTCGACTCGAACGACTTCCGGGTGTTCTTCCACGGCATTGTCATCGAACGATTTCGCCACTTCATTCGTACCAGCGTCGTCTTCGTAGCATCTTGCCAGAAACCGCTCGATACTCGAACGCAGCGCAAGGACCGGCCTGACTTTGAGTCCCGTCAGTTGCTCAATTTCGTCAATTTGCAGCAGATCCTGGGGGTCCGCCATCGCCACCGTCAGGGTCTGATGGACGCGAAACATGGCGAGCACGCTCAGCCGTTCCGCGATGGATCGCGGCAAAGTACGGACAACATGGGGATCGACCATGCCGTCACGAAGACGGACTCCGGGTACCCCAAGTCGCTGTCCGAGAAACGGGAGCAGACGATCTTCATCGATCAGTCCCACCTCAATCAGCAGTTCCCCCAGTCGTCCGCCGGAAATCGACTGCCGGGCCAGCGAACCCTGCAGGTCTTCTCGCCGCAGAAGACCGGCCGAGATCAACGATTCGCCCAGCGGAAGATCGTTATGAATGAGACCGAAGTTTCGTCGCGTCAACAGCGACTTCGTTCGAGACTGACCGCTTTGTCGAATGAGTTCGGAGAGTCGGGACATCATGTCGCGAAGCTCCCCATAGCCGTAATCTGATTATCAAACACTTCGAACTGGCTGAGCAATCCCGTGATTTGCAGAATCTCCTCGCACAGGACGTTCAGCCCCACCAGTTTGACACCACCACCACGACGATTACATGCCGCCTGCAGTTCCACCATCAGTTCCAGAGCAGAACTGTCGATCAATGGAACCCCGGTCAGATCCAGCAACATGCGAGGCTGTCGTTTCTGAGCTCGTGCCAGAAGATGCTGATGCGCCGTGTCAAGATTCTCAAGCGTCATGATGCCATCAATGCGCGCGACAATCACGGCGCCCTGTTGAACTATGTCGCATCTCATCACCGTCCGTCCTTGTCAAACTCCGGGGGAATCATCAGAAGACACGACCAGGATCTCCTTGTGTACCGGTGCACGATCCTTCCGGACTTCAACCGATTCGGTTCGCCTATGAGCAGGGGGATTCGACAGCTGCCTGACGGCCTGTTCTCCCACAATATCCATCGCCCGCGCAGGAATGGTCAGTGTAAACCGACTTCCGTGATTTAATTCGCTGGTGACATCAATTCGACCACCATGCAGGCGTGCGACGTCCTGCGCGAACGCCAGGCCGAGGCCGGTACCACTGATCTGGTGAACTCGCGAATCGTTGCTGCGGAAGAAGCGATCAAAGATTCGCGGGAGTTCATCCGTCGAAATCCCAATGCCACTGTCTTCCACGTGAAACCGCACTTCACCCGAAGCATTTTCTGCTTCCAGCACCACGCGACCGCCGTCAGCTGTGTATTTGATGGCGTTACCCAGCAGATTGACCAGCGCGGCTTCCAGCTTGTCTTTGTCAACAATAAGCTCAGGCAGTCGCGGAGGAATTCGAGTTTCGAAAGTCAGGTTCTTGCTTTCGAATAATGGCCGGATTGTTTCCTGAACTTCTTTAACCAGCCGCTCGATCTGGCATTCATGTCGGTCAAGCGTCATCGAGCCGGCCTGCATGTGACTGATGTTCAGCAAATCATCAATAATGCGATCCAGTCGACCAGCTTCTGACATGATGATGTTCAGGAATCTGTGCTGATCTTCGACGTTGATTTCACCAACTCCGGTCAGGGTTTCGGCATACGCCCGAATATTGGACAGCGGAGTGCGCAATTCATGCGTTGCGGCGGAAACAAAACTGTCTCGCGTTTCAATCGCAAGTTGTTGTTGGGTGATGTCTCGAATTGTCCAGACATAAAGCCCGGCATGATTTCGAATCGCTCTTCGATTGACACGGATCACTCCGTCGGCCGTTTGTGTGCCTCGATACAGCTCAATTGTCAGCATTGCTGCCTGATCGGGGAATGCCAGCGAGACGGCATAGTCAGTGAAGTTTTCGAATTCACGAAACAATTCATGAATCAGTAACTGACTCACAGCATTGTCCGTCCCTGCACATTCAAGCAATGATCCAAACGCCGGGTTCTGGTAAACAATGGAGCCGGATTCGTCGCTTACCGCAATACCATCGCTCAGCGAATCCAGCACAACATCCGGCAACTCTGATGACTTCTGGAATGCGCCGTCGTCAGTGAGTGCATGATCCGCGCGTTCAAGCAACTGTTGCACGACGGCAGATTCGATGAGTCGATTCCATCCGCGAACCGACTGACCATTGCCGACAATCTGGGGAATCGATTCGGCAGAAATCTCGTCCGTTTCTGCAAGTCGTGACAGGCACCGTTCGATTTCTGCTTCAGAACGCAGTCGATACCGGGCAAAGAGACTGGAAACCAGAATCAGGAGCATCATTCCTGCCGTCACAAGCAGAACAGACGCCGAGTCACTCATCCGGACAACAAGCGCCAGGCCAATCAGCGTGAACGCAGTGTTCAGCGTGATTGCGCTATGAATTCCAGGGCTCTTGACGGCGGATACGGACATGGAGTTTTTGATCGGTCAGATTGAGGAGAGATCAGTAAATAGCTTCAGTAGGCTGCAACAATTCGTCAACGCGCATGACCAGTTCACGAGGACTAAAGGGCTTGCAAATAATCTGTGGCAATCGCAGCTCATTCAGAACGCTCTGGCTGATTTCAAACCCCTTGGCAGTGCAGAACAGTATTGGCAAATTACAAAGCGATTTGTCAGAACGGATTTTTTCGCACAGTTCGAGGCCGGACAGCTCGGGCATCTGGCAGTCAGTGATCAGCAAATCTGCCCCCTGCGACTGAATAACATTCCACGCTTCATTGCCATTCTGTGCGGCCGTCACCTGGTAACCTGCTCGCGACAGGTTAAATCTGATGACATCCAGAAGAACGCAATTGTCCTCCGCAATGACGACGTGTTTGCAGGTCATGGTGTAATCCTCAGTAACGTCTCTCCGTCACCGAATTCCCCAACGTTCCATCCATCATGTGGCCGGTCGTTTGGCACGACTCCGGTCCGTTGCCTGAACCGTAGTTCATGAAGCGAAACATGATGATGATTTTTCGCATCCCGACGGTGTGCGCAGCAAGAAGGCCGGACTCCGGATCCGGCCGGTCATTTTGTATCGATTGTCTGTTCTGTCCGTCAGTAGAAATCACCAGGCAATGCATGGCTCATGGGTGATCAGGCATCTGCCCGCATCTTCGTCGCACGCCCGGCTTCCAGTAGCTGAAGTCGGATACGCTCCGGGTGATCAGCGCTCCGGGCAATCAGCAAAGGCTCACATTCAACCAGATGCAGGACGAATCCGCCGGATTGGCGAATATTCCACTTCCGGTCGCGATAAATGTACAAGTTATTCCGCTGGAAATCCCCTTAAATAATACCCTCCAGGCATGAATCTGAAGCTAGCCTTGCAGTGACCTTTGCCTGGGCTTTCGACGCATAAGTGAGGTTGGATTTCGTTCCGGTGGCAAGCCGTTGTCGTTGCGGGACACGCCTGGGCACATTCGGAGTTGTATTTCAGTTCTCCCTTGTCAGGTCGTGCACATTGGGTCATCGTCGTCGCTCGGGAGAATTTGAGTAAGCCAATGATTCAAGCTGTCAGCCATCCAGATACGGTTGAGACGACACCGAGTGCGAATCACTCGGACGTTGAATACTGGTACTTCCAGTCGGGATGGCAACGAGAAGACGCATTCCGTGGAGATCAATCCCACCTGAAGCGCGCACAGTGCGGGACGGAATCTTCTCGTCAGAATGCGGCAACCATCGCAAATCTCATCGAACTTGCCTTCGCACGGCGCACGCCTGTCGTCGAACTGTTAAGCGATCATCTCGCTGCAATCGTGACTCCCTACGCCAACAGAAATCCGCGGATGGCGACTGTGCGATACGTTCCAGTGGACACATCCCGGCTCCTGAATCTGCTTTGCGATGCGACGGCCCAGATGCAAAGCTGCGAAATGCTGATCGAACGTCAGACATCGACCATCAATTCTCAGAATGACCAGCTCGCAGCATATGCAGCCCAGGTTTCGGATGACCTGGAAGAACTGATCTGGCTGCGAAGGCTTGCATGCAACCTGGAGCTGAGTGAGTCCGGAAACAGCACGGAACATATTGCTGATACGGTGCTGCCGTCACTTTGTGACCTCATCAGTGCTCAGATGCTGACATTTGTACGCGACATTCCGCTGGACGCAGACGATGACGATCTTCCTGTCGTCTGGCAAACCGGTGATTACCGCGCGAGTAAGGAAACGATACTTCAATTGATGAATGAACTCGCTCGATCCGAAACAGATCAACCAGTCGTCATGAACAACTGGTGTTCAGGCTATGATCTCGAAAGTGCGCGGTCGGGACGCGGATGTCCGGTTGATTCCTGCATCATGGTACCTGTCGCTACTTCAACAGCCCGCCTGGGCTGGCTGATTGCTTTCAATAAAGATTCGAACCTCACGTCACGATACCCGCGTTTCAGCGGTCCGGAGTACACAACTTACCTGAGTGAAAACGAATTCGGCACTTTCGAAGCAAGTCTGATGAACGCGACGGCTGTCGTGCTGGCGGCCCATGGTCGTAACTGCAGCCTGTTTCGCGAAAAAGAACTGCTTCTGCGCGGCGTCATTCGTTCCATGATTAATGCAATCGATGCCAAGGACTCATACACATGCGGTCACAGTGACCGCGTGGCGGAATTCGCACGCATGATTGCCAGTGAACTGGAACTACCCGCCGAACAGTGTGAAGAAATCTACATGACCGGGTTGTTGCATGACGTCGGAAAAATCGGAGTTCCTGACAATGTACTGAAGAAGCCCGGCAGGCTCACGAGTGCAGAATTTGAATTGATTAAGCAACACCCGGTGATTGGTTACGAGATTCTCAAACATCTTCGCCACCTGGACTATGTTCTTCCCGGCGTACTGCATCATCACGAGTCCTGGGATGGCAGTGGATATCCATATGGACTCACCGGCAACAACATTCCGCTTGAAGCAAGAATTCTGGCTGTCGCCGATGCGTATGACGCCATGACCAGCAATCGCCCTTATCGCCGCGGCATGCCGACAGCCAAAGCCGAACAGATTTTGCGGGATGGGGCTGGTCAGCAGTGGGATGCGCGGTGCGTCGAAGCGTTCTTTCGCGTGATTACTGATGCCCGCAGGATATCCGGCAGGAACACAGCTCCGTTCGTTCCGGTGATTGCCAGTGCCGTGACCGCGGACTACTAACACCCGCAATTCGACGATCGCCGAGCATGACACTGCTTTTCACGGCACAGGTCCGGGGCTTACGACCTCCTTGACAGTACAAAAACTTTCTTTTCCGGTCGTTTTCCGGAAATGCTGACCTGACGAAATGCCGAACACCTGGGCGAACACCGCACTGCCGGGTAGAATCTGCACCGTTCCGGGAGGTATCGTCCAGAGGGAAATGCAGATGAGTGACATTGACGGGTTCCAGCAGCTTCGAAATGCGAATATCCGCAGACACGCGGAATGGGCGAAAGGTGGCAGCGTCTCACTTTCATTCCGCGGTCTTGAAATGGCTGGAGAATGTGGTGAAGTCTGCAATGAATTGAAGAAGATCGAACGGGTTCGTCTCGGTCTGGCTGGCGGTTCTGACGATTTGAACGGATTGAAAGAAGAGCTCGCAGATGTTCTGATTTGCCTCGACCTGATCGCGATGGATCTCGGAATTGATCTGCTGGAAGAAACCAAACGAAAGTTTGATAAAACGTCTGTAAAGTTTGGCCTGACATCTCGATTTGCTGACGACCATTCGTCTGATCCGTAGTGAAACCGGGAGCAGCAGGGTTCTGTGAAACCGGGCATTCGTCTGAAGAGCTCATGCCCGGGAGTGCAGTGAACGCACAAACGTTTGCGATTTCGGAGTACGACGTTATGCCCCTTGGAAGCGCAGTCACATGGGTTGAACGCCGCAGGGACGGAACTACGGCTGCGGGAGTTAAGACGTACACGGCGTCGCCAGTCGAATTTGTTCGACGAAGCGACGGAACAACCGTCGAATGCGTGTGTCTCCAATGCCATCGCTTTGTGCCAGTTGCAGATCTGGTCGCAGGCCACCACGACGCTCCCCTGTTGGCCAAAGCAACGCAAACGGAAAGACCGGGGCACTCCAGGAGTCTGTCACGAAGGGTTGAGATCTCTTCAAACTCCGATCCGCAACTTCTGATTGATATCCATGAAGTTGATGAGAGAGCCAGCCGACCATCATCCGACGCATCAATGGAACCCGCAACCAGCATCCAAAGTGATCTCCCCGGTAATTCCTCCACAGAGGAAGCAAAGACTTTTGGAACAGCAGTTTCTTTCAACGAATCGTGCAACGTATTGGCCATCGATTTCCTGAATCTGCTTGTCCGTGCGTATCACGTGGGCACCCCCACAGAAACCCATGCGGTTCGTTCCTTCTTTCAGACACTTGCGAAAGCCATCCGAACGACCGACCCCGCTCACATTGTGATTGCGATGGATGGAGGACACACATATCGATCGACGCTGTTGCCCGAATACAAAGCCCACAGGCCACCATCTGAGCCTGGGTTGACCGAACAGAAAACGCTGGCAGAAAAAGCATTGCAGCTGGCAGGCTTTCCGACCGTGCGAATCGATGGCTGGGAGGCTGACGACGTCATTGCAAGCATTGCCACTCAGTTCGAACGAACCGTCATTGTCAGCAGCGACAAAGACTTGCTGGCGATGCACGGTCAAGGCGGATGCCGCATACTGCATCCCTGGGGAGATGGAGGATTCGTCACTCCCGAAAGTCGACTGGAACTGCCCGCTGATCAGGTGACGGATTTCCTCGCACTTTGCGGCGACAGCACCGATGGCGTGCCAGGCGTCAAAGGAATCGGTCCCAAAACGGCAATGGAGCTGCTCCAGAAATACAAGACACTCGACGCGATACTGACAAAGGCATACTTCAGACAGATACCGGGATCCGTTGGAAAGAGGCTGCGAGATGAGAAGCCCGCAGCGTTGCTTTGTCGCGAGGTCGTTCAACTCAATACGGCATTACCCGTTCACCTTCCGGAGTTCGCAGCGAAGCCGGGCTGGCAACAACGACTGACTGAAATGAAGCTCGGCACTGTGGCCGCGGTCGTAGAGTCCCTGCTTGGGATGCGGTTCATGGAACGTGGCATCCGGGTTGTTCGCACGAACGTGCCTCACGCGGTGAACTCCACGACCATTCATAATCAGTCGGACTCACTGGCAGACGTCGCTTCGGACACTGACGCAAATCAAATCCCGAAACCTGCGAGGCCAGTTCAGGAGTTGCCAGTTCAGGAGTTGCCAGTTCAGGAGTTGCCAGTTCAGGAGTTGCCAGTTCTTCCGCAGAGTCGTACTGGAGACATTCTTCGATCGATCAGCGAGCCGGTCCGAGACCGCCCGTCCTATGCAGAACGCTGGCTTGGTCCCGATGCTGGTCTTATCTGGGTTTGGGAATGCGGTCGCACTGCCGATCAGGATCAGTCAAATCCCTGGAAAGAAGGAACGGATTTTCATCTCGCCTGGCAACAGGGTTTCAATGGTCTCGATTTGACAGATTGTTCATCCCTCCGATCATCCGTTGCCACCAAAGGAACGCTCTTCGATTAGCTGCCCGTCAGTGAATCAGCCTACGTATACAAACGGATTGGCGCTACGAAAGAACGATGCTATCCCGTCACGCGATGGCGTGTTTGATGACATTGGAAACAGATATTCCTCAGGCAGTTGCACTTCTGCCCTGAATTCGATGTCAATTCGATCAACCCCGTTTGACCAACGAAAATCTGAAAAAAGACCCGGCTGATTTAAGTATCACCGGGTCTGATGCTCATTCATTTCCGCTGGATGGGTGGGATCGTCATTTCTTGTTCTTCGCCGGTGCCTTTGCTGGCGGTCTTCGTGACGGGGTAATCGACGCTTCCCCGTCTTTCTCCGGCACTTTCAATTCTGTTCGAAGTCGCGTCAGTTCGGAGTGAAGTTTTTCCCTGGTGCCTGCGTAGGCGGGTTCGTCGTAGACGTTCTTCATTTCATTCGGATCAGACTCACGATCAATCAGCGTCCAGTAGTTTGTGTCCGGCTCATAGAAATGGAACAGCTTGAAACGATCCGTGACGACCCCGTAGTGTTTGCGGACACTGTGAGCACCCGGGTATTCGTAGTAATGGTAATAGAAACTCTGGCGCCAGTTCTCGGGCGTCTGCCCAGCCAGCAGCGGCTTCAGACTCGCCCCCTGCATGTCAGGAGGAACCGGTTGACCAGCAGCATCCAGAAAGGTCTCTGGGAAATCGAGAACCGAGACCAGCGCGGAACTGCTGGAGCCAGGTTTTGTGACGCCAGGCCAGCGCACCATCAATGGAGTCGTCAGGCTTTCTTCGTAGATCCAGCGTTTGTCAAACCATCCATGTTCGCCGAGGTAAAAACCCTGGTCGGATGAATAAATCACAATCGTGTTTTCAGACAATCCAGCTTCGTCCAGATAGTCCAGCATACGTCCAACACTCTCATCGACCGACAGGATACAGCCGAGATAGTCGTGCAGGTAACGTTGATAACGCCAGCGGATCAGATCTTTACCCTTGAGATCGGCCTTGCGGAATTCTTCGTTCAATGGGTCGTAAAACTTCGACCAGATCCTGCGTTGTTCCTCGTTGAGTGACCTGGGAACGGTGAGTTTGGCGTCTAGTTCTGTGAATGTTTTTGCGAGAGTCATATCCTGTTCGTGTTCAGCCTTGCCTCGCCCACTGTAGTCGTCGAACAAAGTTTCCGGTTCCGGGAACTTACGGTCGCCGTTCCACCCAAGGTACTTCAAGTTCGGAGACCACTCTCGATGAGGTGCTTTATGCTGCATCATCAACATGAATGGTTTTGATTCATCACGCTGCTTCAACCAGTCGAGCGAAAAGTCAGTGATTAAGTCCGTGGTGTAACCATCGTGCTTGACACGTTCACCATTCTTAATCATTGGTGGATTGTAGTAGGCTCCCTGCCCGGGAAGGATGTGCCAGTAGTCGAACCCCTGAGGATCAGACTCCAGATGCCATTTCCCCACAACGGCAGTCTGGTATCCGGCTTTCTTTAACAGCTTCGGAAACGTTTGCTGATCTCCGTTGAAGCGATTTCCATTTCGATAGAAACCGTTCAGGTGACTGTACTTTCCTGTCTGAATGACAGCGCGACTGGGACCACAAATGGAATTTGGAACCATGCATCGGCGAAACAACATTCCGGTTTCTGCAAGACGGTCCAGATTCGGAGTGTGCAGAAGATTCAGAGGGTGTCCGTATGCACTAATCGCCTGAGATGCGTGGTCATCACTGAAAATGAACACAATGTTTGGCTGTTTGGAGTCTGCGCGAATCAATGACGGACAAACCAGAATGAAAGCCAGTGCGGCAATGCACGATGACATTCGTCTGTGAATCCGGACTTTTTGCATGGGATATCCTTTGGTGCAGGGAGGCAGGAATCGAACGACGCACTGTCAGTTCGGGGTGAACACGTCAGGATAACACGTTCGTCGTAGCTGCTGAACCGTAGCGCGGCGCAAGTGCAGAAGGCAGACGCTGGTGACTGCACGGCTCTCAGGCTAGAATCGCTGAACCATATCCCGCCTGACTTTCCCGTCCCTCCTGAGATTCCTGCTATGACGAATGCTGATTCATCCGCTCAGAAAACGGTCCTTGTGATTGAGGATGATCGTGAGATTTCGGCCACGGTACAAAGCGTTCTCTCGGCAGCCGGTTACAAAGTCCTGGCAGCCAACAATGGACAGGATGGCCGAAGGATCATCCAGAACAACAAGCCGGATCTTGTGCTGACCGACATGATGATGCCTCGAATGGGCGGCTTTCCAGTGCTGGAATTCCTGTCGGAACTCAGTGACCCTCCCCCCGTGATCATGATGACTGCGAACGAAGGCAGTCGCCACAAAGCCTACGCAGAAATGCTGGGAGTTGTCGATTACCTGAGGAAACCATTCGCGATGGAAGTGATGCTGGAATCCGTCGCTCGCGCAATCGCCGCACGGAATAATCCCGAACAACACTGATCATTTGACTAGTCCGAAAGGTTTTACCGCCCAGACTGGGCTGTCAGCACAATCGATTCTTCCATTCGTGCCAGGTTTTTTGTAAAGATGGCGTGAAGAAATAGTTATGCTTGGAACCGGACGGACCCGCAGATTCCTCAAACCGCGCGATCGAAGTGATTGGATTGTGCGGGGTGTTGCCAAAAGTCATCACACAAGTTGCTTTCTTTATCGTAAACTTCCCCGTAAGACCGTAACCACCCCGGTTAATCTGGTCATCTGACCACGGCGGGGAGTTGTCAATTACCTGAAACACCAAGAATCGTCGCGGGACTGAATCGGGTTTCGCTTAATTGCGGGTCCATTCAATCTCTCGGCAAAGCAAGCGCGCGGCGATATGTCGACAGATTTCCGAACGTGTCCGAGCTGCAAATCGATGGTCCTTGCGGACACTTACGAGTGTACGCAGTGTGGGCATGTATTCGACGAAAAGAAGTCCCGAGACATCGCTCAGGGTGCGTCGAACGATTCGCTGAAATCCGCAAGCCTCGAAGAAGAATGCGGCTCCTGCGGCGCCATGGTGCGTACGGGGCTGGTCCGTTGCTGGAATTGCAACGGCTTCATGCGCGACGACATCGCGCGCCGCTACGAGCAGCTCACAACTACTCCGCAGAAGATCATCTACAGCGATATCCCGCCTGAACAGCGAACCGACTACCTTCCGCCTCGAATTGCAGAAAAAGCATCCAGGGCCGTCGCACAGGCTACAGATGGATTCACCTTGCGCAGCGATGGAGGCGGTACATCCACTCTGACTGGCGAATCTGAGTTCACACTCGATGATCGTGTTAATTCAGCGGTAGCCCAGCCTGCCCGCTCGAATCAATCTGAGACACCAGCCTCGACTCAGGCAGAATCAGTGCCCGTTGATGGTCCTGATAAGCCCAAAGATACGACCCCCGGGGGCAAGGCCGTTGCTGCTGAAACGAGCGAGACCGCCCCTGCATCCGCGGCGGATTCAGAAGAGACCGGCGACGTAAAGGCATCTGAAAAATCGTCCTCGGCAACTGCTGGCTCTCGAGTCAATGCGGATGCAGATGACCTGTTGTCGATCGCCATGGCAGAAGAGAAAGAAGCAGACCAGAAAAAAGGTAAGGATGGAGCAGTCACCCAGATCCTGATTCCGTGTCCGAAATGTACAAATCTGGTGCGGGCGTCGGGCAAACAGGCAGGTAAGAAGGTCCGTTGTCCAAAATGTAAAGGTCCTGTCGCGATTCCGGCTCTTCCCGCCCCACCAAAGCCTCGGAAGAAACGAGCGAAGGAAGCAGAAAAGCCAAAGGTCGAAGTCACCTGGGTCAATGACGGCTGGCTGCACGTTTTCAGCCCCACGTCAGTCGTGCTGAAACCAGGCAGTATGGTCGAACCCCACTCGATGGTTGACATTGCTGTCACGGACGCTGGTGTCTTTCTGGTGTCCTATGTCAAAGAAGGCAAAGCCGGCAAAAAGGCCGGGAGCGACGACGGCGGTATGCTGGCATTTGTTCGGGACAAGCTGTTCGGCTTCCTTGGTAAGGGATCCACTGACGTCAAGCAAGCCGCCTCTGAACTGACAGACAGTTACAGCAAGGTGCGAGATCAGGTTGCCAAGACGGGTGAATTCAAGAATCTGCCCAATGCCGAAGTTCAGACCATCGACAAAGACTCACTTCACCTGACAAAACTCGTCCAGCCGATTATCAGGGTTCAGGAGTCAATGTTCGCAGGAGTGCCGGTCTTCGGAGAAGGCCGAATTGCCGTCTATCTACCGATTGAAGGCAAGGATGGCGAACAGAGCTACCTTTCACTTCCAATCAGCAGTTACCGTACCCTGGCCAGGACACTGAAAGCACAGTTCCAGCTGGAATTTCCAACGGCCGAAAACGGCGTACCCGAGACAGAAAAGGTCGAATCCCTCAGCTGTTTCCTCGAAGAAACAAAGTTCGAAGCAATTCAGGACGTCGTCTACTACGAACAGGATCCTGCCTTTGAACTGGAACTTGTCGGGCACCGCTGTTCCGCCTGCAGCGCGACAATTAGCGAAGAAGGCCGGAAGAAGAAAAAGCTTGGTGGGGCTGCCGGAAAAGGACTCGCCAAAGCCAAATGCCCCAAATGTGGTGCCAAATTTGGCAATGGCCCTCTGTACAAAATCTCCAAATCCCCGGAACCAGCCGACGCTGATTCTGAATCTGCCGAGTCAGTTGCTTAACGGGCACTGCTGCTCTGTCTTGTGTGCTCTGCCTTGTGCCCAATGGATCACAGCACGGAAATTTGACGTTTGTTGCTGCGCTGCTCAGGACAACAGCAACTCAGGCATCTCTGATGATCTCGTACCCGGAAGCGGTGAATTGTCCAGACTTCGAAACGTAAAAACGACTGACTTCTTGGTCTCGTTGCTGAAGTTGCGTGTCGCAGCATGAAAACAACGAGCATGAAAGAAGAGCGCGTCGCCGGGTTGTAACTCGACAGGGACGGAAGTTTCCAGCAGCGGTTTGTTGGCAGGAAGATCCTGCCGCAGGAACAGGTCGTCGTCCAGTCGTTCCCGGGGAGTGGGGTTCAGGTGGGTTCCCGGTAGAACACGCAGACAACCGTTGTTCAGATTTTCGCTGCCGAGTGCAATCCAGAGGTTCACCAGCTGTGGAGTTGTAAATGCCCAGTAACGAGTATCCTGGTGCCAGCCGGTATCACTGCTGAATCGAGGTTGCTTGGTCATGATGCAGTTGTGATGTGCAAGCGGCATGACCACATGGTTGCCAACCAACTGCTTCAGGCGATTCAGGATCAATGGTTCCTTGAGAAACTGGCAAAACACGGGGTCACGGCTGATCGCCTGCCGAAGTCTGCGAACTGTTTGTCCTCCTTCAGAATCACGGGATTCCGGCGCCCCGGGGTAGTTCAGATCGGCCTCAAATTCGATGTCGCCCTGAAGGAGTCTCAGGTCACGGTTCGTAACACTCAACATACGCTCAACGTATGAATCGGGGATCAGTCCCCGACAGACCAGGTATCCATCGCGCGCAAATGACTCCTGTTCGTCCAGGGTTAATGCTTCACTGGTCATAGAGGCGAATGCCATACCGTCGGTCCACACATGTGGTTAATCAAGAGCGATAGACCTGAGTGTGGTACGGTTTCCTGAATCTTCAAGATCAGCGATTCTCTATTTGTCGTGCTTTCCTGAAAACACCCAGGCACTACCAGATTCGGAGAGCTCTGAAACTTCCGTCACCACTGCACCAGCTAGCTGAACGTTCAGTGACGCCCGACTTCGTTGCTGGAGAGTTCGGAACGGGGTGAGCCGGGAACACCGTCCCGCGTCCCGACTACGTCAGAATCTCAACAAAAAAGATTCACCTGGACGCACGGGCATCGCATTCAGGAACAGGGTTTCGCGAAACCTCATCCATTCTGTCTCATTCGAAAAATGAACGGCACTGACGTCTGGCAAGTGCCAGCGTTTTAAACGAGCTCGCGCATCGGTTCTCGAATATCCACCAGGAACTGAGGCCGGCCTGTAGGATCTGCCAGAGTCGTATTCATCACATCGATACCCAGATTGTGGTACGCGGTTGCAATGATCTCCTGGACGTTGACCGGACGAAGCGCTGCGTATTCGCCAAGTCGATTGGTTGCGCCGATTGCCTGACCTGTCCGCATGCCGCCGCCTGCCATAAGGGCGCAGCTGACCTGAGGCCAGTGGTCGCGGCCAGCTCCGTCGTTAATGCGGGGCGTTCTGCCGAATTCGCCCCAAACGAGGATCGTGACATCATCCAGCATGCCACGTTCTTCCAGATCCAAAACCAAAGCGCTCACCGCCTGATCCAGTTTTCCGCCATGATCACGAACAAGATCAAAGTTCTTACCGTGGCTGTCCCATCGGCCGAACGAAAGCGTGACACTGCGGACTCCAGCTTCCACCAGTCGCCGTGCAAGCAGAATATGTTCGTTGCAGGTTGGTGCTCCATCGTACTGATATTGGTAGGGCTTGCCGTCCCCGTAGCGAGCACGGACTTCAGCCGGTTCTTTTGAAACGTCCAATGCATCGGCCAGTTTGCTTCCGGTGAGCACTCCGAAGGCTGCTTCGGTGAAGGAATCCATGCCATCCATCATGCCGGATGCATCGACGTTGCGTTTGATACCATCGAGGCTTGAAAGTAACGCTCGACGATCTGCCAGTCGATCCAGTGTGACACCATTGAGGGTCAGGTCATCCATGCCACCGCCGTTGGGGCGAAAAGGCTGATAGGCTGACCCCAGAAATCCAGGTCCGCCGGGTTCTGACCAGGGGACATGCCGCGTGGTATCGGCGAGTGCAACACTGGGCGGTATGCCGGGATCCTTCGGGCCGAAGACTTTACCAAGAACCGATCCGACGGCAGGGCGGCCACCAATGGATTCGATGCTGCGGCGATCCCATCCCGTTAAGCACTGAAATGCGTCGTGCGCGCCGGAACAACCGACAACGGATCGAACCACCACCAGCCGATCCATAATGGCAGCCAGTTTGGGAAAGCATTCGCCAATCTGAATTCCGGGAACGTTTGTCTCGATCGGACTGAATTCTCCCCGGATTTCCCGCGGGGCGTCAGTCTTGATTTCCCACATATCCTGATGAGGAGGTCCACCCCCCAGGAAAATATTAATGATCGCCTTATCCGAACCACGAACACCGGATGCGGCCTGCACTTTCATCAGCGTCGACAGGTTCATGCCGCCGACAGCCCCCATGGAAAGGCCGCCAATCTTGAGGAAACTGCGACGGGACACACCATCGCAATAGCGCATCTTCTGGCCGTGGATTGTTAGCATCGTGATGGCTCCGGCAGGGGGTGGGATAACCGGTATGAGTCGCTTTGTGACGCGGGCGGGTAAGAGTGGTCGTCGAGTCTGGTACTCAATTCTTATCGTCGACAACGAAAACCACAAGTGGCGAACCTACTGCGGTCACTCGATTCATCGGACAATGGTTTGCAAAAACACGGTTTTGCCCGAAAACTACGCTCAAGTATGGCGACCGCGGCAGGTAAACGCGAGCAGACACCTGACATTTTGTCCAGTCCATCATCAATGATTGCCTGTTATCTGTCGCTGCCATTCAGCAGGGACTGACGAACGGCTTCCACCGAGAGTGCCACCCGAAATCCTGTGTCAATCCAGACGGATCCCTGCCAGAGGGCATATCGGCTGGCCGAACGTGCTTCTACGGGTTGCATGTAGAAACTTCCACCACGGACTACTCGAAGGCCGTCCATGGGCAAATCAATCCGCGGATCGGTTGACCGCACATCTGTCATCTCGCTGTAGGTGCCAGGCAGCCAAACGTCATGGCACCATTCCGCAACGTTGCCGTGCATATCGAACAACCCAAACGGATTTGCAGTGGCGCTGGCAACGAATCTTGGGGGCCTTGAATTACTGTTTGCAGCCGTCCAGGCAAAGCCATCGAGTGATTCCGGAGTGTCACCTGTCGAATACATCGATTCGGTGCCAGCGCGACATGCGTATTCCCATTCCGCCTCTGTCGGAAGTCGGTAGGCCCCCGCTCCGGTCATGGCAATTCGTTCGCTGGTGACGTTGTAGGCTGACGGCAGATTTTCATGGATTGTCAGTCGACCGCAGAACTCGCCGGTATTCATCCAGGTGATCATTTCGGCGGGAGCATTGCTTCGATCTTCGTTGGCGACGAATTCCGCTCCCTGGCCATCTTTGTAATACCAGAATGGTGATGTCCCCATGACCTGCGAATACTGTGACTGGGTTACTTCAGTTTCACCAAGGTAGAACGGCCGCGAAATCGTCACTTTCTGCCTTGGCATTTCGGATTCCAGCAGACCAGTGCGATTATCATTTCGAAGCTCGAAAGGTGCATTACGGAGCGCATCGATCTGACTGCCATCACTGCCGATCATGAATGTTCCCGGTGGGATCAGTCGAAATCTCATACCAATGGAATTCGTGAACTCGACCGGAACTTTGAGATAGCTGGCCCATTCCTGCTGATACTCTCTTGCAGCATCGGCAGAGAATGGTGCGACCGCCGGATTTGGAGTTCCATCCTGGCTTACAATTGGAGAATCCGGTGTTCCCACGATGTCAACGTCGGACGGAACGGATTTGTTCGCCGCTGAAACCGCCTCGATCGCCGTGTTCAGTTTCCCCACGCCAATATGTTTCCAGACGACGTTGTATAGCGTCTGCGAGCCACTCTGAACCGATGCAACCGAAACCGGGACTCCGCCCTGCTTCGCGACGATGCGGGTCACGCCAGGAAGTTCGTCGATGGGAAGTCCGATCGATGCGCTCCAGACACTTTTTGGCTGCGCATTGACGGTAACGGCATAAAGGCGACTGACGGCGCCATGATGATTCAAAGCCAGCAGTTGCAGTGGTTGCATGCCGTTGTCGCGAGCCTTTGCGAGTTCATTTGACATTTCCTTCATCGAAACCGGAGCGATCCAGTCAACGGCTGTGTATCTCTTGTCCGGGGCACGAATCAGCAGATACCTTCCTCTCTGCTGCCAGTGCCGTGAGTCCACACACTGCGGAATGTCATTCCACCCCTTCATTCCATCGACAATGCTGCGTTTTATCTGGGCATCGCCCGGACCATGAGAACTCCATAGCTTGCCATCCGCGATGCCTGCACACAATTTTCTGACACGCCCATCCTCCTGAAAATGAATCATGAATGTCGGGCGATGTGTCCGAAACAGCACCTCCTGTGGGTTCTCTTTCTCTTCGAACACGGCAATCCTTGAAGAGTGTCGACGGTACTCCGGGGCCCTGATCGCGACGGCATCAAATTGATTGTTGGTTCCGTTTGCTCGCAGCGAGATATGTTTTGGCCCCAAACCCGGCGGTAGTGATTCTGACCATTCGATGACGTCCGCTGCGGTACCGGAGTAAAGAACTGAAAAATGGGCGAATGAAAGGACGGTCCTGGATGTGGATGGGCTGGATGTATTGCTGGTCATTTCCGGACCGGGACCGAACGTTCGCAGGCGGATTCTTCGAAAGGCCACTTCACCTGACTGATGCTGCAGTAGAATGTGGCCCTTCAACTGCGTTCCGGCACCTGGATTCCGTTCGGCGATTGCGGGATCACTTATCTGCTGTTTCCATTCATCGGAGCTGGAAGTGTATTCAACGACGAGTCGATCATTGAGCCAATGCTGGACACTGCTGCCGCGGCAAATAATGCGGGCTGTATTCCATTCCCCCAATGGTCGTTCGGCATCCTCTTTCGGTGCTGCAACCCCGTAGAAAGAACCGGTACGGTGCGTTGGGGATCGAATTACCGGATGGTTCGGGGCAATCAACTGATATTCATTTCCGTCCACCAGAGTTTCTTTTTCCTCGCGGTAATAGATCCCGCCGTTCGCCTGATCTCCGGAGAGTCGCCATTCCGCTTCCAGTTCAAAATCAGCAAACTCAGCTTCAGAAACTGCCATGCCGCGTTCTGCCGTCGCGACCAGAATCCCATCCCGAATCTCGAACGGCCCCAGCGCCAGCCATCCTGTCGCTTGCTGACCGTCAAACAGATCAATCCACGGCGAGGATTCTATACCCTGTTCAGCGGAAGCGTCCGTGTTCGATTTTTCGGGAGACGCCGCGAATTCAGACGTTGGACTTGTCGAGTTACCATTGCGTCTTCTCGTGGACACCAGTTGCATTTCGGAACTCGTAATCCGCAGGATCGACTGACCGTCTCTGACGATTTCAAAACGCTTAGGATCATGCACAAGAGTGTCACCGTGTTTGACCGAGAATTCGTGTTCACCAAGGGAGACAACAATTTCAAGATTCCTCGGATCACTGGCACCGGCGACACGAATTGTGTGTTCCGATCCATCCACCGTCAGCGTGAGTTCACCGCCCTGAGACTCGAGCCATTCGTCGTCCACTTCGACCGCAACCACATGCTCGCCGCTCTTCAGGTAGAAGATGGTGTATCCATAGACAACGAGAAATGTCAACACGGCCGTCAGCACCGCAGCCAGTCCCCATTGACGCAGCAGGCTGGGTTCCGGCACCGGTTGAAGTCGACCATTTTCAAAACGATACTGGCGGCGAAATGCCGGCGTCCTGCTGTAGGAATTCAGCGCCTTGAGTAATCGTCGCGCGTAGGTATTGCCGGGCTTGAGTTTCAGGAGACGGCGAACAAGCTGCTCCAGCCCTTCTGTCTGGTTTCGATGTTCTTTATCCCGGATTTCTTCCAGTATTTGTTCTGCTTCGAGCTCTCGCTTCCGCGCGACATTCAGGAGCTTGTCCATGTCTTCAGTACGCAGAAGTGACGGCACATCGTCCAGCAACTGAATACAACCTGGGTAGTCATGGCTGGCAAACATCTGTTGTGCGGTTTGATGTAGTGCCGCCAACCCCGCCGGACTCATGGCCCGAGCCTCTGCCTGCACTTCAGGTAATCGCGTGCGAGCCCAGGCCGCGGCGTCTTTTGCTGCAGGCGATGTCGCTGCCGCCAACTGTTTCAAGTCCTGAATCGCTGTCGCGTACTGACCTTTCTGGAGCATCATTTCAATGTGCGACTTCAGGACGTCAAAGCGGGAAGTTCCTTGTTTGATCGGTGGCGACAACTTCGAATGACCTGCCACAGGCTTTTCCAGCAGTTTGCCTATCGCATTGGCTACGTCACGCATCGACTTGAAGCGTCGTTCAGGTTCTTTCTGCAGCATCTTGTAAACGATGTCTTCGATCTCTTCGGTGACTTCACCGCGCAGCTGCTGCACCGATGGTGGACGATCTCGCAGAATCCTGACGAGAAGTTCGGGAAGAGTGCCCTCGAAGGGCAATCGCCCTGTCAGCATTTCGAACAGGATGACGCCAAGGCTGTAGATATCGCTGGCGACTCCGACTTTATCCTGCTGCCCACGCACCTGTTCGGGTGACATATAAGCTGGCGTACCAATCAGCAGTCCCTCCTGCGTCACTTTTGTTGAAGCCGAAGGAGTGATTCGCCGGGCGAGCCCAAAGTCAGTCACAATGGGTCGCTGTCGCTCGTCAATGATGATATTTCCCGGTTTCAGATCGCGATGGATCACTCCGGATTCGTGAGCGTGCTGAACGGCATCGGCAATCACGCGAACCATCTCTAACGTCGTATCCAGTGACAAAACAGTGGATGCCTGAATGAGTTCGTCGAGCGGAACTCCTTCGATAAAATCCATGGTGATGTAGGCCGTGCCTCCGATTTCACCGGCATCGTAGACTCGACAAATATTGTTGTGATTCAGCCCAGCTGCTGATTTGGCTTCGCGCGTGAATCGCGTCAGAAAATCAGCCTCCTTCGCAACCGCGGGTTTTGGCATCTTGAGCGCCACGCGACGATCCAGAGTCGTGTCCAGAGCCAGATAGACCTGCCCCATTGCTCCCTGGCCCAGAGGCCTCAGGAGATCGTATCGGCCAAATTTTCGAACTGTGAATTCCGAAGCGGTGTCACGTTGCCGTACACCGGGTGTGATCGTTTCTCGCCCCGACGAACCGGTTGCCCGAGGATCGATTCTGGTCGATGCCACCTCTTCATTCGACGAGGCCTCGTCACGGAAAACGCGTCGAAGCTCTCCTGCAAATTCGGGGAACGCGCGAAGCAACGCTTCCTGATCGACTTTATGTCCGTCGCGTTTTCGAGATTGGTACTGCTGAATCAAACGTTGCAACTTGCGCTGCCGAGCAGATTGTCCATCACTGCGATTCTGGTCACCCATTTGCATCACTCACAATCAGCCCGAAATTCCTCGTCCGGACCGGAACATTCCCGTGCAAGCCTACCCTGGGGACTGTTCGAAGACTCTCAGATCAATCGCCCAAAGCCCCGTGGGCAGGTTCACAATGCTCGTTCATGTTCAAATGCAGATGACACTCCCGCATTGCCCGGACAAACTTCAGTCGCGGCAAATCCGCCACCGGAAGTGGGTCGCGGAAATGACGGCGATCAAGCCAGACTCGTCCGGTAGGTATTACGACGGGTATCTACGCGGCACTTTTTTCCGGGAATTGGTTCTACTGACGCATCTGCCAGAGCTGGCCAAGCAGTTCAAACATGGCGGGGTCATGGACCTTCAACTGCTGCTTGTCAAACGGGAAAAAGTCGTTCCTGCTGAAGTACGCTTCGGTGGCTTCTGCGAAGTATTCCATTGGATTGTTCATTCCGTAGGCTCTTTCGAAAGTTCGCCGCCCCCCAACGCCGTGGAATCGTTCAACGCTGTCATAGCTCCCGCTGTTCTTCGCCCGGTCGTAGGCTTTCATAACCTCCGGATTATTGAAGCCCTTTGGAAGGAACAAGTTGTGGTATGCATGAGCAAGTTCATGAAGGGCAAAGTTGGGCATCCTGACAAGCTCCTGTTCAAAAATCAGGATGTTCGTAAATTCCACAGCTTTCGCCATTTGGGGATCGCGACCGTTATCGATCAGCCACTGCCGATTGGGATGGAACGCGGCCCCTGCCTTCCCGTCTTCGTAGGTGGGCGAAAAATAGAGCGGAACCGATGTCAGCGATTCCACAGCCTTCTTCGGGACGTTTTTTCGGATCTCAACAAGCTGTAGTTTCAATAGCTGCATCGCCTTGCTGGTTTCGCCGCTGTACCTGGAAAGCAGAATCGGGTGGACGTGCACCTTCCAGCCCTCGATCTCCTGCACAGATCGGACAGGAAAGGTATCTTCGACCGTTGCTGGCGTTTTCTTTTCAGACGCAGTGGCCTGCGTTTGCAGTGCGCGACCTGACAAATTCCAACCGGTCACGGCGAACATCAGGAACAGCACGACACATCGACGAAAAGACATCTGTTTTCTCTGTTTTATGAAATGGCGAATTGATCAAGCTTGTCACGAAGTAGCTGGCCACCATTGCCCGCTGTATTGGGAAAGACGACGCGGCCGTGGCTAATCTGCACGCCCGTGGCGGGTTGATCGGCCAGCAGCAATGCCCCATCCAGATCCGCGTAGTCGAGCAGTGGCAGTAACTGAGCAGCGCTGCTGATACCAATCGAACTTTCCACCATACATCCCAGCATCGTCTTCATGCCAAGTGTTCTGGCATACTGCAGCATGCGCAATGCGGGCGTCATTCCTCCGCACTTGCAGAGTTTAACGTTGATCCCATGGAAGTATTCGCGGCACCGGGCGACATCATGCTCCGTCTGGCAATCTTCGTCGGCAATAATCGGTAATGCGGACTGCTCGAAGACCAGTTTTTTTTCTGCCTCCGACGCTGATGGCGACATCGGCTGCTCAATAAATTCGACTCCCAGGTCGGCCAGATGTCCTGAATTTTCAATTGTTTGTACGGCGGTCCAGCCACAATTGGCATCGACACGAAATGTCGAAGAAGTCTGCCGACGGAGCTGTCTGATGACTTCTATATCGTCAGCGGTTCCAAGCTTAATCTTGTAGCAGTTCCAGCCATCCATCGAGTTCAGTTTGCTGATCATCATATCGATCGAATCGATCCCGATCGTAAAGCTGGAT
This sequence comes from Planctomycetaceae bacterium, assembly GCA_041398825.1. Lineage (NCBI taxonomy): Bacteria > Pseudomonadati > Planctomycetota > Planctomycetia > Planctomycetales > Planctomycetaceae > Planctomycetaceae bacterium. The sequence goes on from JAWKTX010000002.1 coordinate 350,832, forward strand.
TCCGGGACATGATCGATCGAAAGACCCCACCGATTCCAGGTGGAAGTCTTCAGTCGTTTTGCGAAAAGATCGTGAGCCGCAGCATCCAGAGCACTGAGTGCAAAATAATCGTCTGCCAGAATCTGCTTCATGATCGACCAGGTCGACTCGGGTGTTCCCGTCAGATACTGGTCGAGGTGTGGTCTGACTTTGTCCAGCGACAGCCGGATGGATTCCAGCGAATGCCCGTAGTACCTGTTTGCGGTGACTTCCCCAAATCCGCTGATGACATGGACCGGCGAAGCGTGGCCGCCGTTTGCTGTTTCTGCAGCATTGGCATTCTCTGTTAGTTTCAGTTCAACAATCAGGCTGGATTGTTTGGTGATGGATCCACGAGAGATTGTGAACGGCTGTGCCAGTGGCATTTGCACCGAGTGGGTCAACATCCGGATCGAAAGCGACGTGTCATCTGGTGTCACAGGTTTGCCTCTCTGACTTGAGCTCGTCATTCCATTTCGTTCAACAATTCTTTTCGCAGATGAATACAGGCCTGTACCAGTTTTTGAGCTCCGGTTCGATAGACATCACAGGCGGGGAGTCCAAATCGTTGTTCGGCAGCATCAATGGCCGCCAGAGCATCCACGCTGGTCAGGTAGCGCGTATTCACGGCTATTCCGATGGTCCTGCAGGGATGTCGAAGCCGTGCCATCGCCTCAAATGCACTGAGTTGCTGTTCCAGAGGCGGGATAAGGACGCCATCCAGCCCCTTGACCTGTTCACGCCCCGCTTCAAAGCAGAATATCAGGCCATCTGGAGCGCTGCCGTGCAACAGGCCGACCGTGACGGCGGAAAAGGAAGGGTGAGAAATGGTTCCCTGCCCTTCAATCAGTAAGAAGTCATGGTGTTCGTTGCTTCGACAAAGTTCTTCTGCAGCGCCATTTACAAAGTCGGACACAACACAGTCGATGGGGAGACCATCGCCGGAGATCATCATTCCCGTCTGCCCGGTTGCCAGGAAACGAGCATCCTGTCCCGCTTCGGCCAAACCCTGCTGGACTTCGATCGCCGTGACCATTTTCCCGACACTGCAGTCGTGTCCAATTGTGTGGACTCGAACACACCCTTCGCGGAAGTTGTGACACTTTGCCGTCGATCGAAAACCGTTGCGTCGGACATCGATCAACAGGCAGCCGTGCTTCTCGGCGGCCGTGACATATTCAATGTCGTCGCAGAGAAAATCGTGCAGCCCTGAAACCAGATCCAGCCCGCGATTCAGGGCTCCCATCAGCAGCTCTCGCCACTGTTCGGGCAGACGACCTCCGGGGGGAGCGATGCCCAGATAGATCGAATCGACATCCGGGATTTCCTCCAGGGAGCCCACAACGGGTATGCCGCCGCCTGAGCCAAGCAACTGTTGGGCCGACTTTCCGGCTTCCTCCCGGTCAATGACCGCTACGACGTCACCAGTCCGATAGCGAAGCAGGCTCATTGCTGTTTTGGCGAGCCTGGGCGTCGAATAACCGTCCGTTAGAATTGCAATTCTCTTGTGTTGGCGAAGAGTCGTAAGGGCTTGTTCCTTAAACACAGATTTCTTCCTCGCCGGGATCCCCTGAACAGAAACGGACGGTGCATGGTAGATTGGTAAGACCTGATACCAAAGTCCGCCGTGAAAACTGAATTCTCGGACGGATTGCAGCGATTTCCGCAGGTCCCGGGAAGCCGGGGACAGTCCGAAAAAAATCCCGCCGGATCGGCCCTGCTGTGGTAGGTGCTGCGGAACGAGTCGTAGACAAACCTTGATTTCGTTAGTTTCGGTTCGGTTTACCCAGACCGAAAGGTCGAACGCTGCACGGTGGAGTCATGTCAAGTGTGCGGGTGTCGGAATCACGCAAGTGTCGGAATCTGCAATTTCCTGCCAATTGATCGATTGCCATTTGTTGCCCGGATGCATCCAATGGAGTCGGGGAAATGGGTCATACCCGGCTGGATGCCGGGTTCTTCGAGAATTCGTGAACTGAAGAATTGTTCGCGGTGAGGGGTCACTGCGACGCTGGGATTCAGGGTTCGCGATCATTCGTGTCAGACAATGGAAAAGCAATTCTTATTCGTCGACGTGGCTAATCCCACGTGGCTTGTGTATTTGGCCGTCCTGGTGATTGCTGTGTTCTTTCGCTTTTCGCGTTTGTTCACCGTGAGAAATCTGGATCTGGTGATGGTACTTGCACTTTCTGCATCTCTGGTAGTTGCCAGTGAGTGGAAATCACAGACGAAATCTGTGCCTGCGAATCCATACCAGCAGACTGCCATCAGCCCGGCATCAATCGAAGCGCAACAGCCAGACTCGGCAGATTCGAACGTGCTGCTCACATCCGCCGACGGCACTCTTCACCCTTCCGGTGCAGAATCGGTCAGTCTACCGTCAGCACGCGAAGAGAATGCTGAATCCGGGAAGATCGAATCCGACCACGCAAACGATGCCGCCGCAAAGCGAGACGGCAGTGTCACACCGGAAAGGGAAATTGCAGTTCCGGCCGGTCTGAATCAGACGGAACCGCAGCACGAGCGTCGCAGTCCGCAGTTTCATCCCGTCTATCACTGGTCTTCGGCCGTCCTGCTGGTCTTGTCCGTACTCCTGATGTTGCGGTTAGTATTTGACGAATCAATGACACGTCGCCCCCGGCTTGAACAGAATCTCAACCAGGCGGGACTGGCATTCCTGTGTGTCCCCGCGTTTGCACTGCTGATGGTCAGCGTATTCGTTGTGGAGCCGCCCAACAGTGCAATGGCCGCCGTGCAGCATGGCAAAGCATTACTTGAACGTCGTGAAGCTCCATCCGGCAGCAAAGCAGAGGAATCATTGCCACCAGCCCCCACCGAAACGCTGATTGCAGCTGGAGCGGCGGGCGTGGCACAATTATCGGGACAGTGGCAGCCTGAAGATGCGCGAGGTTACGCGCCTTCGGAATTTGAAAAGACCCTGGCGCAGACGCTTGTTGTCATTGCGCACACCATCGTTGTTCTGGGTCTGCTGCATATAGGCCGTCGGCATTTTGGAAGCCTGCAGCTGGGATTATCCATGTCCTGCCTCTATCTGCTCCTTCCATGCACTGCGTTCAATGTCCATCAGCTGAGTCACGTCCTGCCCGGCGCTTGTCTGACATGGGCGATTGCAAGCTATCGAAAACCAGTGGTGTCTGGTGTACTGCTGGGACTTGCCTGCGGGACGCTTTTCTTTTCCGTTTTCCTGCTGCCGGTTTGGGCCGCGTTTTATGGAAAGCGGGGCGGGCTGCGTTTCGCACTGTCGGTCATTTTCGTTGGGACCATTCTTGCCATCTGTTTGATGCTTACGTCCAGCAACACAGATTCATTCATCAGCAAAGTGTTCACGACGATGAACTGGACCGTGTACCGTTTGCTCGACGAAACAGGAGCAGCACCCGAAGCTCCCTTCGGGCAGTTGTTTGTCAGAATACCTCTGGCGGCGGTTTTCTTCGTGATGTTGACTGCAATGACTGTCCTGCCCAGAGCCAGAAATCTGGAAAACCTGCTCGCAAACTCCACAGCCCTGGTTGTCGCCGCACAGATGTGGTACCCGGAAGATATTGGAACATATGTTCTCTGGTATCTGCCGTTGTTGCTGCTGGTGGTTTTTCGGCCCAGACTGGATCGCTTCACGCCCCCGGATACAACGGACCGATCCCAGGCCTCTGCGTCGCCGCCCACAACCGCCGGTGCGCCTTCAAGCATAGCGATGTCGCGTTTGACGCTTTATCAGTGAAAAACCATCGCATCGACGCCATTCGCCCATTCAGACCGACGAGTACCCTGGATCCATAGTCATGGCGTCTCTGTGCCGATTGCAGCACCTTCCGTCACTCAGGGCAACCGAATTCCACCGTCACAGGCAGAATGTCGATCTCTCGAATGTCGGAGGCCGTTCAAGTGGCTTCCGGCCACGACTTGAAACCCCGGCGTAGTTGATTCAGAATGCACAGCAGACAGCTGCAGCGTGGATTCATCGAGGGTGGATCCGGCAAGAGATGAGTCTCAGCCGCTGGATTGTTCGTAGCTCTGGAAGTTGCCTGTGCCGGGCAGTGGAAAAAGTTGCGATCAGGCAAATGCTGAACGCTGTGCAAGGGTATGCGACTTCAAACAGGAACGAGCAAAGACGATGTCAATCGAACGTGCGGAACGACTGAAGAAAGAACTGACCGACAAGTGGGTTGTCGTGGCAGACGGTGTTCCTGAATTGAAGCGATTTGCAAAGTTCACCGGTCAGGTGAAGACCGTCAATATGAACTGCCGAGCTCTGGTGCAGTTCGATGGTCCGGTCGATATCGGCTGGTACGACATCGACCCAGGTTTTCTGACAGTCGTGGACGGGCCTCGACCAAAGGCCGCCCCTGCAAAGGTGGAAAAGCCCGAAAAAGCCCCGTCAGCTCCAAAAGCAGCACCCGCTGCTGGTGGCGGTTCTCCGCTGGATAAGATCCGCGCAGCCGGTGGGGCTGCGAAACCCTCTGGTGGCGGTAGTCCGCTGGACAAGATTCGAGCCGCTGGTGGTGCAGGGGCTGCCGCTGCTCCAAAGGCAACAGGCGGCTCTCCACTGGATAAGATTCGAGCCGCTGGTGCGGCCGGTGCTTCAGCAGCAGAGCCGGCCGCCACACAAGAGCAGTCACCAGCTCCAGCTCCCCCTGCCGCAGCAAAGCCTTCTGCGCCGGCCGCCGGTGGCTCACCACTGGATCGTATTCGAGCGATGGGTGCTGCAAAGAAGGACGATTGACCGTTGTGCTGCTGGGACCGTGATTCTGAGCTGTCGAAGAGTTCTGATGTTCCATCCTGTGTGAGTAACGGCTGTGCAGGCCACCTCGTGCTGAGCCGTGCGCAATGAGTCTTCGGTCCTGCTGAAGCCCTGAATACAAAAACGCCGGGCTGGTAATCGCGTGTTGCAGCGCGAGCATTGATCTTCTTTGACCGAGTTTGATCTTCCAGCAGAAACTGGTCTTTCAGCATAAAAGGGTGAACCTCATGCGGACGGCATGGATTGAATGCGCGACAGGCATCAGTGGTGACATGACGCTGGCAGCGTTAATCGACGCAGGAGTTGATGCAGGAGCAATCGCGTCGGCAATCGATTCTCTGGGGCTGCCAGACGTCCGGTTGCGAATCGAAACTGTCATCAAGAACGGTTTCCGCGCGAAACAGGTGTTCGTCGAACACCCGGAACAGCACTCCCATCGCAACTATTCTATCATTCGCGACTTAATCATCAGGGCAGGCGGGCTGAGCGATCGTCAGAAGCACCTCGCGTTGCAAATGTTTCTGTCAGTTGCCCAGGCGGAAGCCCATGTCCATGGAAGCACGGTTGAGGCGGTTCATTTCCACGAAGTGGGTGCGATTGATTCAATCGTCGATATCGTTGGCGTTGCTGTTGGATTTGATTTGCTCGGGGTTGATCGCATCGTCTGCAACCCGGTACCAACCGGGCGTGGCTTTGTTCGAATTGATCACGGAGTGTGTCCGATTCCAACGCCAGGCACGGTGGAGATTCTGAAAGGTATTCCGCTGGCCGACATCCCGATCAATGCCGAACTGACGACGCCGACCGGTGCAGCGATTGTGCGAGTGTTGGCAGATACTTTCGGTCCGCTGCCAGCGATGACCATTGAACAGGTCGGATCGGGCGCGGGTTCAATGACGTTTCCAAACCGCGCGAATGTTCTGAGAATCTTTGTCGGCACTCTGGTGTCTGATCCCAATCGGGACGTGGTTACGCTTCTGGAATCAAATCTGGATGATGTTTCAGCAGAAGTCATTGGATACACTCGCGAGCGTCTGGAAGTCTCAGGTGCGCTGGATGTGTTCACTACTTCGGTGCAGATGAAGAAGAACCGCCCGGGCGTCCTGGTCAGTGTGTTGTGCAAACCAGAACGAGCAGACCAATTGTCACAGATTCTGTTCAAAGAAACCGGAACGCTGGGAATACGCCGCACTCAGGTTGAACGTGCGGTCCAATCTCGGGAGCTGACGACGGTGCCGACAATCTGGGGACAGATCGCCGGAAAGCTCGCGTGGCATGGGGGCGGAGAGAAGCGTTTTGTCCCGGAATTCGAATCGTGCGCCTCCGCCGCTCGTCACCACAATGTTTCGTTACGTGATGTCTACCGACTTGCTGAATTTGCGTTTGCTGCGAGCGTAGCGAGCAGCCACGATCACAGCCACGATCACAGCCACGATCACAGCCACGATCACAGCCACGATCACAGCCACGATCACAGCCACGACGACGATACCCACCCGGGCAGAAGCGGTTCGCAACAGAACAACTGACTCGAAAGTCCGGCCTCATTCAAAAGCGAAGATGCTGCCCCGCACAGGTATCACCGGATTTCATCAGCGCGAACGATTCCGCTGCGAATCATCCCGTCCCCGCTTTGACAAACTGACCTGACCGGATCACATTGACTTCACATGCCTGTTGCCCGGCGAGAAGCATTTGCGGCCGGGCAATGTGCGGTCTTCATCCAGTCTTCAGATTGGCTTAATGTTCTCTTCAGGTAAGGACCTGATTTTAAAAGATTCTGCAAAAACAAGGCTTCCGGTGCAGGAACTTGCGATGCAAATTCGTTTCTCGACTCAGGCCTGCCTGCGAAGTCTTTTTCGCTTGTAATGCGGTGATTTATTTCCGTTGCTTAAGCGATGGTGTCGTCGCGGGCATGGCAAAACAGCAGGCATTTGACTTCGCCACGCTCACACGCAGTGGCGGATGCAATGCTCCAGGATCATGCGACATCCCTTCTGGCTTTGACTGCCTGACCATTCCCGTCTGATTCCTTTCTGATCGAGGAGTTCCCAATGGCTATTTCCTGGTTTCGCTCTGCGCGCCGTCAACGTTCCTCAAGCCCCTGGCAAGCAGTGATTCGTCAATGCGAAAATGTTGAAGAACGACTATTGTTATCTGCTGCCTCCGTAGATGGATCGGGCAACAATCTCACGAATCCGGAATGGGGAAGTGCTGGAGAAGATCTCCTTCGGATTGCTGATGCTCAATACCTGGACGGCATTGCAGAAGTCGCCGGGGCAAATCGCCCCAGTGCGCGTGCGATCAGCAACGACATCTCAGACTCCGGGGGGAATGACATCATCAGTCAGCGATTGCTGTCTGCGATGATCTACGCATGGGGCCAGTTTCTGGACCATGATATTACCCTGACGAAAACCGGAGACGGTGAAACCACGACAATTGAAATCCCTGAAGGGGATCCCTGGTTTGACCCGCAATTCACAGGAACTCAATCGATTACAATGCTGCGATCCGCCTTTAACCCTTTGACCGGTGACGACGTCGTGAATCCGCGACAGCAGTTCAATTCGATTTCTGCGTTCATTGATGGTTCGATGATTTATGGATCAGACCCGCAGACGGCGGGTTCTTTGAGAACATACGAAAACGGTCTGCTGAAAACGAGCGGTGACAATTTGTTACCGACCAATAGCGTGGAAGTATTCCCGGAGGGCCCCCTGCCGATGGACAACGCGAATCCATTTGTCAGTTCGGAGCAGTTATTTGCTGCCGGCGACGCCCGGGCAAATGAAAACATCGAATTAATCGCCCTTCAGACATTGTTTGTTCGGGAACATAACTACCAGGCAGGTCAGATCGCGCAGAAGGCGCCGTCACTTTCAGATGAAGAGATTTACCAACAGGCCAGATCCATCGTCATTGGAGAGATTCAGGCGATTACGTACAACGAATGGCTGCCCTCCCTTCTTGGTCCCGGGGCAATGACCCGGTACGACGGATACGATCCTCTGGTCAATCCAGGAATCAGCAACGAATTTGCAACCGCTGCGTTTCGTTTCGGTCACAGTCAGCTGGGCGATGATATTGAATTCCTGGATAACGACGGAATGGAATCCCGGGAAGCGGTTTCGTTGAGCCACGCGTTCTTTAACCCTGATCTGATACGCGAGACCGGGATCGATCCGGTATTGAAGTATCTGGCATCGGATCCGTCCGGTGAAGTGGATACTGAAATCGTTGACAGCGTGCGCAACTTTCTGTTTGGCCCTCCAGGTGCCGGCGGTCTGGACCTGGCCGCATTGAATATTCAGCGAGGCCGTGACCACGGTTTGGCTGATTACAATTCTGTACGCGAGGCCGTTGGCTTGCCACGTGTTCAGTCATTCTCCGAAATTACTTCTGACATCGGCCTTCAGCAGAAGCTCGAAAACCTTTACGGTGATGTCGACAACGTTGACCTCTGGGTTGGCGGACTCGCGGAAGACCATATCAGCGGCAGTAGCCTTGGCGAAACGTTTCAGACAATCATTGTCGATCAGTTTGAACGGCTGAGAGCGGGAGACCGACACTGGTACCAGAACCAGTTTTCAGGGCGTCTGCTGAACCAGATCAATCGAACATCGCTGTCCGAGATCATTGAACGCAATACGCAACTGACCAATCTGCAGAACAACACGTTCTTCTTCCGCGCTTCTATTTCTGGAACCGTTGCGCACGCAGGTAACGCCGGCGGCAGAAAAGTGCTGAATGAACGACCAGTCGCATCAGCAATTGTTCAGCTTATCAATGCAGAAAGTGGCGAGCTCACAGCATCGACCGTGACGAACAGGAATGGTCAGTATCGCTTCGCAGTGGAAGATGGTCTGAGGACCGGCGAATACCAAATCGTTATCGTTGACGACGATGGCACTGTCCTTACAGAGAGTAGGGTCATCTCGATTCAGAGTGGTGAAGACTTTGAACGTGCGAATCTGACGATTCGCTCTGCTCACCCGGTCAACCATCCGCACCCCGCGAATCAGCCACGCTCCGGTCGGCAACGTGGATCTGCGTCAGGGGCGAATCCTGCACAAACGCCGTTGGCCAGGGGATCGAAGGCCATGAAATCAGACTCGTCTGAAGCTGGTCCTGCTGATCGAAACAAAGTGTGTGAGAGCACTTTAGACACGAATCACACCATGCAGTCAGCAAAGAATCGAAGTGTCGTCGCACAGTCAGCTGATTTGCGCGTCATGTTGTCTGAAGAGAATTCTGCAGGCAGGAGTCCGTCAGGAGGGCTGGAATTGCTGGACCAGGTTTTTGGTCAGGGCTTACCCGACCTGCTGGCATAGACGTGTTGAAGCATGGCTGAATCGATATGAAGAATCCCGATTTCAGAAAGCGCCTCAACCACACTCAAGTTCACTCAACTGTTCGGAGGATGACCATGCCGGATGTAGCTCGATTCAGCTGTGACACAATGAACTATAAGTCACCTGTAATGTACGGATACCTGCGAGAATGGCGAAGAGCGAGCCAGAACACAAGTATTGATAACAGTCCGGACACAAGCAACTGAATCAGTCGTTCTGTGATCCTGACGAGAGCTTCTCCCCCGGCAATCACGGCCGCTCCGGCGTTGAAGCCGATATCTTCTCCTGAACGAACGTTCGCATCCCAGCGAAAACCCGGGCTCAGACGTTTGAGCTTATGGATCTCTGACTCAACCGCAAGGAATGTTGCCTTGTCCTCGACGTCAAACTGAATCAGTACACGGTCTGGCATTTCGTTGTCGCGCATCATGGACACGGAATGCACGCCGGGGCGTGCTTGAATTTCCGCCAGCCAGACGGTGTGCTCCCCAATAAACTCTGACACACGCAGGTTGCTTGCCACATACGTTGCCGCATCCCACACGAAGAAGACGACCGCCCATGTGAGCGGAATGGTGGCAATAAGGACCGCCGGTCGGTTGTCATCATACAATTTGCGAAGACGTCCCATGGGTCATCCGGAAAATCACGCCGAAAACTGTTGCGAGGATGAGGCTGGCAGTAGCAATCCGTCGGACCAATGTGAGACCTCAACTCTTATCGCAGAACGTTTCGAATAAACAGGGCAGCGACGGGTGATGCCGTATTCAGATCTGGTGAGATTCGCTGCTTCGGTTTATGCGGTTGTTAAGTCGCCTCAATCATCGGGATGAAGGTTCACAACGCAGGACGGCAGGGCCGCCTTCAAGCGAGTGGTGCCCGCTGGTGAAACAAGAGTATCCTGAATCCAGAGTTGTTTAAGATGAGTTGCGGAATAAAGCTGAGAGATACCTGTATCGTCGAGCTGCGTCTGCGCGAGAAACAGCCATTCAACGCGATCCAGCCAATGCAGATTCGAGAACGAATGCCCATTGATCGACGTCCCATCAAGGTCCAGGCACCAAAGGCAATGCAGCGAGTTCAAATGGTGCAATGACGTCTCGCTGATGCTTGTGCCATTGAGTCCGAGTACTTCGATCCTTTGGAGGCGGCCGATTGCTGGCACCGAACAGTCGGTGACGAGCGTGTTGCCGAGTTCCAGTACTTCAAGCGACTGGAGAGCGGACAAAGCGACCATGCCGGAGTCGGAAACGCGTGTGTTTGACAGATCGAGTTCGGTGATCGGCCCGATATCTGACAGGAGTCGAACGGTCTCGTCTGTTGCTTCTGTGCGGTAGAGGTCAATCTTCCATGCGTCAGCGTCGAGGTCCATCGCAAACGTGGCTCCGAGCGACTGCAACGCGTGCCGCGCCGCGAACGCTGTGCGATCTGGCGGTGGGTACGGCCACAATAAGCTGCCGCATTGTGGGCAAGTTGCGTCACCGAAATTCGATATCAGGAGCGGCGCGGAGTGGCCGCAAACATGGCACCGTCGTTTCGGGCTGTCGGGCTCCAGTGATGTCGACTTCATGCATGCGAAATCAACGTGCAAACCAGTTGATGCAATCGGATTTTGTGAATGAGAAGTTCAATGTTGAGTCAAGCATGTGCCGTCTGCACTTGCGTGGCAATGCCACGCCAAACGGATTGGCTCATGTGTTTGATGTCGATCATCTTTTAAACCGCCTGACTCTTTATCAGCGCAGTGAATCGCGTGATAACCTGAAATTGGCGGTACGAAAAACCGTTTTACGGTCATCTGGGAATATCACGCGCACTTCGAGGATATCGCGATATTGATACCGACATCCTGGCGGTCACGGTAATGCCCTGGAGTACGTGCGTCAAGGAGTTCTGCATCGGAGTGGGGAAGTCAATGCAGCGATTTGCGAACGTTGTGAGATCTGCTGAGCTTTCGGCAAGTGACGTGACCTGGTTTCCCCGTTCGCTGGAGCGGAATGCCTGAAGAATTTGAATCAAGCCAGAAGAAATCGTCGCCAGAGAATCCGCGGCATATTTTCCGCAAGGCGCGGTTGCCTCGGACTCTGAGTCGTCGGCGATAGTGGAAGTCACAGACGACAGAATGCTTGTTGGAAAAATCGACGCAGTGAGCCTCCCTTGCTGCAGGATACACAAAAGCTGATCCGAGCTCGTCACGATGCAGCTCGCACGGAACCAACCTATACGGGGCTTGTCGATTCGCGGCGTTCGTGGCAGCTGGGAGAAGATTGCGGCGACTTCCCGCGCGGGCACATCTATCGCAAATCCAGTTTCCCACACGCCTGTGACAGCCGTGTTGATTCGGAAAGTGATCTGTGTAGACTCAGCGGTATCAGAACAGCCTTTTCCTGTGGCGTCTGGCTTGTTCCGTCGCTGCGGTTGGCTCGTCATTGATCTGCGTGAAGAGCGGTTAGCAGCCTGTTAGAAAATGGGACTGGCTCGACAGGAGACTTCAAAACACGACGGTTTCAGCCGTTCAGCGTGCCTGTCCGAATTTTTTAACGGACTGTTCGGCGTTGGTGGCAGTTGAACGCGTTGCTGCGGGCAGCATTTTTTCCGAAGAGCGATCCGGCATCTTTATCATGAACAATTACAATTCTTCACGGCGTCAGTTTCTGCGAACCACGGCAGGTGGGCTGATCGTTTCCGCATCACTGGCTTCGCCGGATACCAGAGCGGCCGATGAAGCTCAGGCAACTCGCGTGAAGAATCCTGTCAGCGGGGATGTTCTGCAGACAAGAGGACAGTTGTCTGCTGATGGAACTCAGCTGCTTGAACAGCAACGGGCCATCCCGGTGGCCGGTCGGTCGGATGTGCTGGTGTGCGGGGGCGGCCCGGCGGGAATTGCAGCGGCACTGGCGGCGGCTCGATCAGGTGCTTCGGTGCAGCTGATTGAAGTGGCCGGGTGTCTGGGGGGCGTCTGGACGGCCGGACTGTTAACGAAGATTCTGGATGCGGAAAACAAATCGGGAATCATGGCAGAATTGCTTCAGGCGTTTGCTGATCGAGGCAGTTCTGTGGCCATTCAGACGCACGGAACCGTTTATGATCCGGAAATTGCCAAGCTGGTGCTGGAGGAACTGTGTGTCGCCGCCGGAGTGAAAATTCGACTGCATACTCGTCTGGTCGGAACAGTCACTGATGACCGGAATCGAGTCGTTGCTGTGTTGACGGAATCCAAATCCGGACGGGAAGCGTGGCGAGCTGACCGATTTGTGGACTGCAGTGGAGATGGCGATCTGGCTGCACATGCGGGCTGTCGTTTCGATGTTGGTATCGGAATCGATTGTGAGTGTCAGCCGATGTCGATGCTGGCACTGCTGACAGGTGTCGATCCGGATACCATCCGACCGTTCATTCGCGAATCCGGAGGTGCCGCGAAGTCGCGTCTGTTGAAGCTGATGGAAGACAACGGTGTGACGCCGTCTTATCGGGCTCCCACGCTGAGGCATCTTCATAGCGGCATCTACTCACTGATGACCAATCACGAATATGGTGTGTCCGCTTTTGACGCGAATGCCATTACGGAAGCGACCATTCGCGCCAGACGAGAGATCCACGAGATTGTTCAGGGGCTGCGGAAGCTGGGAGAACCATGGACGAACCTTGCTGTAGTCGCGACGGCCGAACAGATTGGAGTTCGTGAAGGGCGTCGCATCAAGGGACGCTATGAAATCACAGCGAAAGACCTGGCTGACGGACTGCAGCATCCGCAGGCCGTGTGCCGAGCGAAGTTTCCTATCGACGTGCACGCGCTGAGCGGTCATGGCAATATGGAGATTGACAGGGATTTCAAGAAAGGTGGTCTCAAACCCTACGATATTCCGTACCCGGCGCTCGTGGCGGCCGATGTCGATGGATTGCTGATGGCCGGCCGATGTATCAGCGGCGATTTCATTGCCCATTCCAGTTACCGCGTCACTGGAAATTCCGTGCCGATGGGAGAAGCCGCCGGGCTGGCTGCAGCAGTGTCCATCAAAAAGAACGTCATGCCCCATGAACTCGACTGGCAGCAAATCAAGCCATCCTGATCAGGAAGATGAGGCCTAACCTGTCCGTTGAAAAACCGGGACAGGCACGCAGGGCGACTGGAAACCGTCGTGCTTGAAGGTCTTCCGCTTGAGCCGGTCCCATTTTCAAAAGGCTGCAACGCAACGGAACCAAAGGGTTAACCTTTGGGGCGGCCGGTTTCTTATTCGGCCCCTGGAAGTGATTTGGATATTTTTCGGAAGTTGCCGCCGGTGTCAACAGCCACCAGCATCAGCGTGGACGCTTCACTTTTCAGCTCTCGCTTTGAGATTCGGAAGTGGACTTTCTCTTCGGCCTTTGTGAGCTGTTGAGCGTCGAGCATGATCAGGCCGTCTTCGGCAGATTCATCCACCACACAGGCAAATGCCAGTCCCTTGTCGTCCCTGATGTCCATCGATACGAGAATCTTATCTCGATTGACAGAGAGTGTTGATTCCATCTCTGGCTGCATATTGTCTGTGCGATCCACCTGCGGATTCAAAAACCGAGACGTCATCAGTAACCAGGTGTTTTCCCGAGAGAACTCTGCCTGTTTGCGCGGATTTCGCTGAAGTCCAACGTTCCAGCGAATGTCCCGAAACCCCCCGCCCATGATGTTGGTTTCCCTGCTTCGATGATGCCAGCACCCGAACAGGTGTCCCAGTTCGTGAACGATGGCACCATAGGCTTCTTCCATAAACTCACCTTTTGCGGCATTGGGTGTTGCCACGCCATAGGTGCTTCGGCCGACAACGGGAGTTCGATCGAAAAACTGTTGCCGCAGTGCATCGGGACTTCCTGCGCAGAACTCATCCTGCAGCATCCACGCGGTTACCACAACACGACCACCAAGAGGAGGCTTTGCAACGGCGACGTTGGTGACTCCGGGGAAAACTTTTTGGGATGGCCCGGTCTCCCAGGTTTCCGAAAAGATTACCACTGCATATCGGCGAGTATCTCCCATCCGGGCTTCGACAGCTTCGGCAACGAATTTCGCATGGTTGGGGGAGTCCTTCCGGGGCAGCTCACTGTAGTCCCGGGCATTTTTTTCTCCCCGAATCAGACGGACTGTCAGCCTTCCGTTGGCGTCTCGTTCAAACGCTGGCCCGTCTGTCGCTGCCCCCGCTGCCCTGAGCGCATTCGTGAACAATTCCAGGGCCAGTTCCATGGTCGCCTGAATTCGCTGTTCGTATCCGGGGATCGGCTCGCGATCCTTTGGCACGAAGTAGACGAGTCGGACCTTGTACTCCGACGAGTCTGGTGCGGTCGGAGCAATCCATTGACCGTCAGCGAACTTGCTGAAGTTTCCCCTACTATTCTTCTGGACCGTACCGCGATCAGCAAACAGTCTGTGAACGTTATTCGTTTCCAGATTGCGAACTGCAACGAACTCGTCAGTTCGCTCAACCTCCACGCATGCCGTTCTGCTTCCATTCGGAAAAAACAGAATCCACTGTCCATCGCCTGCGTTAACGAATTGCCGTTCACCGAATTGTGTCTGGAATACCCATTCCACCCGGTCGTCGGCAGCGCGTCCAGGTGAAGCCAACAGCAAGACAACAGCCCCCAGGAAAAACCTGAACATCATTGAAACTCCGCCCATGTTCCCCTGAAACCTGAAACCCGCACAGGGTGATCTGCACGATACCCGAGGTCGCGAGAAAAACAAAATGGTCTCAGAAGTTATGGGCGTTTCAGCCTTTTCGACCTGCAGATTCAAGGGGCGGTTCCGCAGGACTGCTGCGGGAACTGTTCATAACCTGCTGCAGTAAACAAGGCAGTGGCAAAACGCAGACAGGACCGTGCCCTGCGGGTATGGCGAGAGGATGCGGGCAACGCCATCCATCCAGATGGATTCATGAAAATGCAGCGTGGCCCCGGTTGCTTACAACCGGGGCCACTTAGCTTACCCATGTTTGCGACACCCATGTTTGCGACACCCATGTTCGCGCCGGCCGCGGCTTCATCCACTGAACCAGAATCAACATGCCAGTTGTGGCTGACACTATGGTTTGAGATCAAAATCGAAAGTGTTCTCACCGGGCTGAACTGTCACGGTGAGTTCGGACTGGATGTTGTAGCGGGCGGGGATCACGAACGTTTTGGACCTTGTCGGTGACTGTACAAGTTCATCACCTTCCAGTTCGGAATCGTCTTCGGCTTCCTCAGACCCTTCGCTTGCTCCGATCTCAACCCGATTCGGTCCGATTTTGCAGCCGAGAGTGTCCCGAATATAGGTCAATTGGTATCGACCGGATTCATCGGTTTTACCCATTGCTGGTCGACCATCTTCCGGTACAAATGTTACGGCAACACCCGGCAAAGGTTGACCACCAGCAGTGATGGTGCCTGACACCAGCCCCAGTTCCGGTTGGTCGCTTGCTGACTGACATCCGGCCGGGATGCAAAGTAGGGCGATGGTGAACAGGGTCGGCAAGACGACCCACGGCAAATTTGGAGATCGGTGGCGGGAGATATGTTCTGTCATCATGTTTATTCGGGATTTTGCAAAGAGACCCACAAACGCAGAATTCGCTTTTGTGGGCCGGTGATTGAATTTTGAACGGGACAGTGGCGTCGATCTAGAAATCGCCCACGACTTCACCGCCAGCCCTGGTGCTGATGCCCTGATAGATTGTCATGCTGATGTTTTCAGAAAGGAATCGAACGCTGCCGTCACCCATTAGGAACTGTGCCCCGCCAACGTGATGACTGCCAGCCGCTTCTTCGGTGTACTGGTTGATTGGGTCGTTGCCTTCGGCTGCAATCAGATATTCCGACATCTCTGTTGGGGGATTGCTGTCCGCGCCTCCGGAAAAGCAGTGCTTACGATCACTTCCGGCTCCGCCAAGCATATTGGCGTCACCGCCCGAATCGATGACTTCGCTGATGAAGATCGTGCTTGACAGCCCGTCCAGTACATCGCGAAAACGCACGCTGCTGCTGATGTAGAAAACGCCATTTGCGTTCATACATCCACCAGGCGAACGCATTCCAGCGGCAGTTGTGACCGAACCGCCGTAACAGTCGTCTCCGTTATAGCCAATCAGCGTCCCCATGTTTGCGTTATAATTTGATGGCGAATATCCACCTTTCTGTGGGCCCTGAGTGGAATCTGGTTGAGATGGACACCAAAAGATCGACATCACAGTTGCACCTGCGAGCATCTGCTTGGCACTTGTCGTGCCGCCAAGTTCGGAACCCAGCCCGCCATCGTTGGGCCCCTGGATTTGTTCATACATATTTGCCTGGTCGATAAACGGCAGGATGCTCGCATGCCATGTCCATCCGTGGCCATTGTAGGTCGTTCCGGCTGCGTTCAGGAGCACGATGCTTCCCGACGGAAGACATCGATGCACATCATGGTAGTTGTGCAGCGCCAGACCAATCTGCTTCAGGTTGTTCTTGCATTGTGTCCGACGCGCTGCTTCACGAGCTTGCTGCACGGCTGGCAGCAGCAGCGCTATCAGAATGGCAATGATGGCAATTACGACAAGTAGCTCGATTAGTGTGAATCCTCGTCGACGATTGAACAGAGATAAAGTCCTCAATTTCTCTGCAAATCCGCGCTGGACACATTGTCCATCGCAAGTACCCTGGCAGGCGAAAATGACCAGGACAGAAAGCCTCAGTGGCTTGTCCCTGATCGTCATATTTTCGCCCGACTCGGGGCGGAAATTTTAAGGCCCAATCGAGAAGAGTGTGTGAATGAAGAAGCATCCGACTGTTAATTTGATGTGAAGTGGAGGAATTAACTGTTTGTAATCTTTCAAAATTAATATGTCCGAGAAGCGTCGAACAGTTTCGAGGCGATGCCGGAGATCAGTTCACAGGATGGCCTGGAGCTTGCAATCGGGCCCGTTGACGTCAATGGCGGCTCTCCGTTTGGCGATAGATAATCGTCCACCACGGCCACGAAGAACTTCTTTTCGCCCCGTTTACCGTCGCTCGATTTCCACTCCATCGACAACACCCTGTGCCCATACACCAACGATGCAATTGGGGAGGTGATAAAACACACTCGCGTTCATCCTGGGATCGCTCGATGTCTTACCGTTGGGCAGTTTCCAGTGGCTTCAACTGAAAGCGAGTCATCTCGCCACTGTCGATCGCTGAAAACACGATGCCCCAGGCCGGGTGTTTCGCATCGTTGAAGACGCTTGCCAGATTCTGGGGCCGAGAAGCTTCGTCGTGAAAAGCCTGCGTCAGCACATCGGTTTCACTCATATCCGACTGATCATGGGCGTGAGCACGCAGCAGCACGTCAACAACTCTTGCCTGATCTGCTGAGAAGGAATACTTGGTGCCGCTCCACAGAAAGCGGTAGAACTGACCGGGCATGAATCTTTCGGCGGCCTCTTTGTTGAACCAGTCACTTCCCCGAGCAATCGCTTTTAAATTGCGTCTGACATCGACAGTGGCGAACTTGCCGGACTCAATCGTCAGGGAACCGCGTTGCGCATTGTATTGAGCGAACGTGTACGTGCCGGATTCCGAGTCGTAAACTGGTCTGTCGAGGTCGACATCCTTGAACATGTGATCAACCGTCTTGAAGATCTTTTCGTATTCGCCATTCGAGCTCGATCGAATGTCATTCAGCCAGCCGGCCTGAGTGTCAAACACCTGGACAAAGTATCTGCCGACTGGCAGTTTATGTTGTCCCGCTGGCAGCAGGACTGGCTGTCCGTCGATGACTCGGGGCCCCGCGCCAGTGATAGCGACAAACGTACCGGGATCAACCGATTCAATAATCAGACCCCCCCATTCATCATTGGCGGGGCCCAGCGTGTCGCCTTTGCCGATCTCAATCTTGGTGGCGTGGTGAGCGGGGTCAAGTTCCCATAAGCCGTTCGCTGCCTGAATCAGGTGAATTACGCCATCGCCGCCATCGTCGAGGCGTATCACGACAATTGCCTGGCCCTTGCCAATCGATTGGACGGAAATCACCGGCTTGTGAAATCGTTGAGCAACAAACTCAACCGCTTTTTGGCTGTCTTGCGGCGATAGAGCCACTGTATGTCGGGAGGAATTGGCATACAGCAAGTAGAAGGAAAACCCGATCACAAGAACCGGCAACCACCATTTTTGCAGCCCTGATTTTTGTGACGTTGGTACGAATAACGTCTGGAACTGCGGCAGGGTTCGACACTGACGCAGCACAAATCCAGCGTACGGAATCCAGCCAACTGTCGGAAGAATGGCAATTCCGATCAGAGTCTGACTGAAAGCGCTCGTTCGCAAAGCGGTCGCCCAGAAATACCCCAGAAAGATACAACCAAACAGCACGGAACTCAGCAGCCCCCAACTACGCAAAGGAAACTTCCCTGCATACCAGACTGCAACCGTTGCTCCACCCCACGCCGCCAACTGCACGACGGCAAATGTCGCGATGCGACTGATAAGTCCGTTGGTCGACTCGGCCCTCAGTAACGCCGGGGCCAGGGAAATCAGTGAATAGATTGCACCACCCAGAAAGAACAGAACGCAGATTAAGCCCAGACGTTTGGTTGCTGCATAGTGCAAGTAGTTTTCGAGCGGCACCTGAACAATCGCTGCACCAAACTGCACACCCACTGTTTGCGATGGCTGTGCCGGGCATGGTTGCTCCAGTTGCGACGAATTCGCCCCGACATTGTTGACGGGTGCCGCTGGATCATTCGCCGCAGCAGGCTGCAGACTATCTTTAATCAACAAATACATCAGCAAGCCCAGCGGCCCTAGTCCCAGAAACAGGGCGATCGCCATCACTTCTCGTGTGACCGCTTCGCGCGACAGCAGGATCGCCATCAGGATAGAGCCCGTGCTGCCGATCGTGAACACGATCATCAGCTCCGTCGGGCCGATTCCGACGTTGGGCGTGTTTTGGATCACGATCAGGAATGCAACAAACGCCGATGCCAGCAACAACCAGATTCTGCTTAGCGACCTCATCCAGTTTGGCACCAGCACTTTGCCGGACGGTCCCAATAGTCCGGTAGTCGTCAAAGGCGGAACCGAGGCCGAAGGTGCTGCCGCGGAATCGGCCGGCTGAACGGCAGCGGCAGCCTGAGCGGAAGTCTCACCAAACCGAGTTGGCATCTGCTGATTGATCAACGAATGTGAACCCGATTCCGTCGGATGCTGAATACGTGACAGGTGCTGGTCCAGAATCGCCACTACACCTTCCGCACTCTGAAATCGATGAGTCGCATCTTTCTGTAACAGGCACGTGATGATTTCAATCAGCCATGTGGGAATCTCAGGGTTCTGTCCGTCAATCGGGCGAGGCGTATCCTGAGTGACTCGCTTGATCACATGAGCAATACTGTCGCCTCGAAACGGACTATGTCCGGTACACATCGCGTACATCACACAGCCCAGACTGAACAGGTCGCTGCGATGGTCGACCCGTTCCCCGCAGGCTTGTTCGGGCGACATGTACTGCGGCGTACCACTGACTTCGCCCGTGCGAGTCACCGTAATGTCGTCGATGGCTCGAGCCAACCCGAAGTCGGTGATCTTGACTCGCTCGACACCGTTTTCCAGCAGAATGTTGGCTGGCTTGATGTCGCGATGAATCACGCCCTGCTTATGAGCGGCCGCCAGACCTTCGGCAATCTGCCGACCAACGCGCAGAATTTCCGCCAGCCGCAGCGTGCCGACTCGATCGAGCTTCTGCTGCAGTGACTGTCCCACCACGCATTCCATCACCAGATAGGGTGGCACCGGTTTGCCGTTGACGTCCTGATGAGCATCGTCAACCGCGTGAATGGTCACGACGTGCGGATGGCTGATGGCGGCGGCCGCCTGAGCTTCTCGCAGAAAGCGACGTCGAGAATTCGGATTGGCGGCCAGTTCGGGCAACAGCGCTTTCACAGCCACAATGCGGTTCAGTTTCAGATCGACCGCTCGCAGCACAACCCCCATGCCGCCGTGACCGATCACTTCCAGCACTTCGTACGGCCCAATCGTGCCCACCACACCTTCTTTGTCGGTCGGTTTCAGAAAACTGAGCGACACTTCGCTGGTTGGCCTGGGTCCGCCAGCAGGTTCTTCCAAAAAGCTGCCCGCGTCGTCGTAGGCTCGCAGCAACGCCTTAACTCGACGCATCAAATCCTGATCTTCGCCGCAGGATCTGCTGAGAAACTCGGCTCGGTCTGCGGGATCAGGCTGTTGCAAAGCCTGCAGAAACAGACCTTCGATCGAATCCGGGCTGATGGAAGAAGCAGCGGACGATTGACTGGGCGATACCGTTGTTTCGTCTGTGTTTGACTGGTCTGTGCCTGGCTGATCTGTGGCTGCCTGGCCTGCAGATGCGTCCGTGTTGAAGCCCGCGGGCTGCCGGGCAGAGTTTTCGGAATCGCCGCTCGCTGCGGACTTGTCTGGCTCAGTCATGGTCGTTCTCCGGTGAGGACTCTATTCCGTACACCACGCCATGCGATATCCATCCGTCGCGCGCCTCACGAAAGATACCGAAAGCACTCAAAACTTCACAAGTCCTGTGATTTCAGCTGCAGTGGCCCGAGTTCCGGCGGAACCGATCGAAGCCGCGCTAAGCGGCAGTCGCCGGAACGGCCTTCAGAATCCCGCACGATTCAGTCTTCGGTGGTCCGCAGCTTTTCGAACAACCATGCTCTGGCGAACGTCCACCAGCGAGAAGCGGTGGCACGCGAAATATTCAGAGCCAAAGCGACTTCCTGTTCGTTCAGTCCGGCAAAATAGCGTAGTCGGACCAGTTCGGCTTTGTTCGGATCGCTGGCTTCCAATTCCTGAAGCGCTTCATTCAAGGCGATTAAATCAACACCATCGGCGGCTGTTCGCTGAGCGACATCAACATCGGAAAGCTGTACCTGCATTCGATCACCGCCATGCTGAAGTTGCTTCTTTCTGCGTGCCTCGTCAACCAGAATTCTTTGCATTGCGATGGCCGCTGCTCCGAAAAAGTGGCGACGATTCTGCCATGTCGCCGTATGGCCATCAGCCACATCATTGGTGCCCACCAGCCGCAGAAACGCTTCGTGAACCAATGCCGTCGGCTGCAACGTATGGCCGGGCTGTTCGTTCTGCATCCGACTGGACGCCATGCGTCGCAGTTCGTGATAGACCAGCGGCAGTAGATCCGCAGTGGTGGCTCGGCCTGATTCAATCGCACTCAGAATGTACGTCACGTCTTCCATCAATGAAGCTGCTTTCGCTAACGCATTCGACTCAACTGATGATGTCCCTTGATTTGTCGTTGCAGCATGTGGGCGAAGCATACGAAAGCCGAATCGTTAGTGAGAGACTTCTCACTATCTTCTTTCGGCAATTGATCCCTCGCGGTCCCGTCGGATTCCTTTCTTCAACGGGTCGTTAGGTTAGTTTCTAATGGGGCTGGACAAGACAGAGTCAGAAAAAAAGGAGCGTTCTACGTTTTGTGTCGTTCTGCCCTGGCTCGTACACTCAGCGAGGATTCAGGGCTTAGCATCCTGTTGAAAACGGGACTGGCCCGAGCAGGAGATCTTAAAGCACGAAGGTTTCCAGTCGTCCTGCGCGCCTGTCCGGGCTTTTCATCGGACAGCTGGCATTGCGGCCGCCTTTTTTCTCCAGCGAGTATCATTGAATGGCGCGCGGCGGGCACGGCTGCGGGCAAGGTCCCATGCCGACGATTCCGGCCGAACAGCGATCGCCGATCCCGGCTGGCCTGGGTTCAAGTGGTTCCAGATAAAACGTCTGAATCAGTTCGCAAAGCTATGAGATCAGGCCTCAGGCGGCACTGCCGGCTTGAATACGAGGTCCACAGTTTGTCCTCAAGATTGCAACGCTAGTCGAGTCCGCTCACGTCAATGACGGCTGGAACTCCTTTCACAACTCGCCTTCGGTCGATTGATCGAGCAGATCAATCTGTATGGATCATCTGCGGAAGGGATCAATTTGAACCGGTTGAGCCCTCGATTCCGGCCGGATCCTGTCAGCCCGGTGGTTGTGAGTAAAACCCTGTGAACGGGGGTGGCGGTGGGGGCGTATCAGGAATTTTCCGGCCGTTCACCCCATCCCATTGTGTCTTCGTGGGTTGGTTCGAAAGTCCGCTCTTTCCGAAACAATTTTTAGTTTTATTCCGCCGCCACACGGCGAAGGATTGCTCATACCGGTTCTTCAGCGTAGCATCGAATTCGTTAGTTAAGCTGATTTAACCAATTCGCGCGGTGCGTCCTGTATTCATTCTCCCTGAGCGTCCTTAAGTGAATACCAACCAAGTGGAACTTTCACTGGTGATTCCGGTCTACAATGGAAGCCAGACCATTTGCGCCGTCGTCGATTCCATTCACGAAGTCTTCGCATCGCTCGCCCGTCGCAGCCCTCCAGAGCTTGAAGTGGTTCTGGTCAACGATGGTTCCGCCGACGACAGCGATTTGGTTTGCACCCAGTTGGTGAACCGTTTCAACGGGACGGTCGTCTTCGTCAACCTGGCACGTAATTTTGGAGAACACAGTGCCGTGCTGGCGGGCCTCGCAGAAGCACGAGGCCGTTACGTGGGAGTGCTGGATGATGACGGCCAGAATCCTCCGGCAGAACTGTTGCGGATGTGGGAACATCTCCAGGCCAGCGACCTGGATGTGGTCTACGGGCTCTATCGCGAGAAGAAGCATCACTGGTTCCGGAACCTTGGCAGCCGCTTTAATGACCGTATGGCCACATTGATGCTCAGGAAGCCGGCTGACATTTATCTCAGCAGTTTCAAAGTGATGAGCCGGTTTGTGGTAGATCAGATCATCCAGTACCGAGGGCCTTACCCCTATGTTGACGGTCTGATTTTCCGAACGACACGGCGCATCGGGCAAATCGAAGTCCAGCACGAAGAACGGCAGGCGGGTGCGTCGGGTTATAACCTGCGTCGGCTTGTCAGACTCTGGCTCAATATGTTCCTTGGTTTTTCTGTCACCCCGCTTCGCATTTCCGTCATCCTTGGATTGCTGACATCTGCGTTGAGCGTCCTGCTGATGGCGGGCATCGTGATTGATAAACTCTGGCTCAACCCGTCTGTTCCTGTCGGTATACCGACCATTCTGGCGCTGATCACGATGTTCAGCGGGATCCAGTTGGTCGTTCTGGGAATGATTGGTGAATATGTCGGCCGACTGTTCATGGACCAGAACGGGATGCCACAATCGATTGTACGCAGCGTGATCCGATCACCGGCGGCAACATCCTGCGAGAGTGCATGCTGTTCATCAATGCAAACGAGGCCCGAATCGGTCATCGTCGCTCATGATCGGCATAAAGAATCAGATGACATCACTTTGGAACTTCATGCAGGCTCTGCTGGAGTTTCCGAGTGATCCCTTCGTGCACGGACAATGCTCAGCCTCGATCATCCGAAGCGATTCAGAAAGTGCTTCGTGGAAAACGCATTCTGGTAACCGGCGGCCTGGGGTTCATCGGCAGTAACCTTGCGATTGAACTTGTTCGATGCGGGGCCAGGGTCACCATTGTGGATTTACCAAACGGTTCTTTCGGAGCGAACGAATTTAATATCGAAACTGTCCGCGGTGATATTCAACTGCTGGATTTTGATATTCGTGACAGCGAAAGACTTGCTCAGGCAGCACAAGGCTGCGACCTGATTTTCTGTCTGGCGGGGCAGGTCAGTCACGCCGAAAGTATGCGACAGCCTCTGCTGGATCTGGACCTGAACTGTCGGGCGCAGCTGGCAATTCTGGAATCCTGCCGACTGCAGAACCCGACAGCACGCATTGTTTTCACCAGTACTCGTCAAATCTACGGTCGACCAGAAACTCTGCCAGTCAACGAAAAACATCCCATCCGGCCCGTGGATGTGAATGGGATCAGCAAACTAGCGGCTGAACAATTCTACTGGCTTTATTATCGCCTGTACGGGATTCGTTCCACGTGTCTGCGGCTGACGAATACCTACGGCCCGAGAATGGATCTTCGTGACGCATCTAAAGGCTTCGTCGGAGTATTTCTCGCCAGGGCACTCCGGGGACAGTCCATTTGCATTTTCGGTGACGGTCAGCAAAGGAGAGACTTCAATCATGTGGATGATGTCGTTGATGCGCTGATTGTCAGCGGACTAAGCGAACATACGGGTGGCCGGATTTACAATCTTTCACATCCTCAGCCATACAGCCTGCTGCAGGTAACCGAGATTCTGTCGCGGCTATTGCCTGTGCCATTTGAATGCGTTCCTTTCCCTCCTGAACGCAAGGCGATCGATGTGGGCGATTACTTTGGCTGCTCAAGGCTGTTTCAGGATGTCACTGGCTGGCAGCCCCGAATTGATTTGCCGTCAGGACTTGCTTCAACAGTCGAATTTTTTCAGCAGCATCGACACAGGTATCTGGACGACGGGTGAAACGATGTGCCGTCATCCAGTATTTCCGTTGTCGAAGAATCTGACTCTTCAGAATCAGATTCGGAGAAATCTCACTGTCTGAAAGACCTGAATGAACCCAATGAATGGTGAACGTGCAAATCACTCGTCCGAACGGAGCTCACACGGTTCATCGTCCGCACGAAGTCAGCCTCCGCAGCAATCGCATGCCGGATCTGATCCGGTGCGTGCATTTGATTACCTGCGGGGCCATGCGAGAATGGAGCCGGAAATCTCAATGGCGATTGATCGCGTGATTCGTTCGGGCAAATTGATTCTTGGCCCGGAAGGCGAAGCATTCGAGAGAGAGTTCGCAGCATTTACTGGAAGCGAATTCGGAGTGGCCGTTGGTTCGGGAACCGATGCGCTGATTCTGGCGATGATGGCGGTTGGCGTAGAACCAGGTGACGAAGTAATCACTGTCGCAAATACGGCGGTACCGACGGCATCTGCGATTCGAGCGGTTGGGGCAGTGCCGCGTTTTGTTGACATTGATGCAGAGACTTTGCTGATGGATGTCAGTCAGCTGCCGAGCTGCATCACAGCAAAAACGCGGTGCGTGATTCCGGTTCATTTGCATGGGTTTCCCATGGATATGTCTTCGCTGACGGCTATCGCGAATGATCATGGCCTGAAAATTATCGAAGACTGTGCTCATGCACACGGAGCGGCCCGCGACGGTCGACACGCCGGCTGCGATGGTGACATCGGATGTTTTTCTTTCTACCCCACCAAGAACCTGGGCGCATATGGCGATGGTGGCATCTGCATCACCAGCGATCAGTTGCTGGCTGAGCGACTAAGGTCTTTGCGAATGTACGGTTTTCGCCGCGGACAGCCGGTCGCACACACGGATGGTCGCAATAGTCGCCTGGACGAAATTCAGGCCGCCATTCTGCGGGTCAAACTGCGACATCTGGAACATGCTGTCAGCAAACGACAGAAGAATGCACTGCAATACCGACGTCTGTTATCGCAGTGGCCGGAAATACTTCCACCAGCATCGAAAGCGGGAATTGCAGTTGCCTGGCATCAGTTTGTGGTTCGACTGGACGATCGCGATGCGATGGTGGCGGCCTTCGAGAAAAACGAAATCGGATACGGAATTCATTACGCCCAGCCTTTGCACACAATGCCGGCGTTCCAACGAAACGATGGACCAGTATCGCTTCCAGTGACCGAAGAAATGGCAAACCGAATTCTTTCACTTCCCATGTTTCCGGAACTTCGCTCTGATGAAATTCAAAGAGTCTGTCAGGAAATCACGCGCGTTCTCTGCGCAACTTCTGCCACCAAAGGCGCGATGCAATGAACCCGGATGAGTATCGGGTGATGGCGGAGGTGGAGCAGCGCCACTGGTGGTATCAGGGGGCACGCGAGCTTTGTGAGATTCTGCTGCAGTCGCCCCGATTTCAACTCCCCGAACGGCCGGCCGTTCTTGATGCCGGATGTGGCACCGGGCAGAATCTGGTAATGCTGAATGAACTGCTGAGTCCAGGGTATCTGGCGGGATTTGATATTGCTGAGGACGCCGTGACGAAAGCAGCACAGCGGGTTCCAGAGGCCGATGTTTATCGCAGCGATCTTTGCAGTCCCGGAACTCACCGCGAGACATTCGATTTGCTGTTTTCGTCTGACGTCCTCTACA
This sequence comes from Planctomycetaceae bacterium, assembly GCA_041398825.1. NCBI lineage: Bacteria > Pseudomonadati > Planctomycetota > Planctomycetia > Planctomycetales > Planctomycetaceae > Planctomycetaceae bacterium. The sequence continues at coordinate 377,012 of JAWKTX010000002.1, forward strand.
CCACGGGCATTGCTGCCGCGATGCCTGGACTGCGGATGCTGGTCGGTCAATTGTGTTCCGGGGGATTGTTTCTGCTGCATCTGCCCGCATTCAACTGGTTGTACAGCCGCCATGATATGGCAGTGCATACCGTGCAGCGTTTTCGCAAATCTGAAGTGCGAAGTTTGCTTGAAGACCTGGGGCTGCATTGTGAACTGTTGACGTACCGAATGTGCCTGCTGTTTCCGCTCGTTGTGCTTCAACGCCTGCCATTCATTGTGGGGCGCAGGCGGATGATGGAGAGAACGAGGGGCGGAGCGGGGACGCATCAAAACGTCACATCAGATCTTGCCATGCCTTCAAAATGGTTGAATTCCCTGCTGCATTCTGTCGTGCGACTGGAAAACCGCCTGATTAGACTCGGAATGCCCATGCCCGCCGGAAGTTCGTTAATTGCGATCGGGAGAAAGCCATGACTAGCGAGACTGAGTCTGTGCGGGCCGGGCTCGCTCGGACGTATTACCGGGGCGAGGTGAACGATACGGGTGAACGCCGAACGGCACTTGGGATTCTGCTGTTCGCGATCATCAGCGGCTGCGTTTTGATGATCCCCACGCTGACTGCTGGTCCACTGGTGCTGGACGAATACGGAACCTTCTGGATTATGGGGCACGATAATCCGTTGACCATGTGGCAGCGAAGTCTGGACTACGAAAACATTCCGCCACTGTCACCCGCGCTGCGAAGTGTTTCCTGTTATCTTCTTGGCCAGAATGAAGTGGCGTTCCGCCTTCCATCTGTTCTCTGGTACCTGGCCAGCATTCCCGCGGCCTGGTGGCTGGGCCGCCAACTTCTTGGGGTCGTCCCCGGATCCCTTTGTGCGCTGATCACTGCGTGGCACCCTCTGGCGATTGGCGAAGTACGAATCGCTCGTTGCTATAGTTTATCGTACTTCCTTGCTGGTCTGATGTTTGCCGTAACGGTTGCCTGGACACTTCGGCCCGAGTGCAAACGATTTGCACTGCTCTGGGTGACCTGTGCGGTAGGATTGGTTTGGTCGCACTACCTGAATGCCGGCGTCGTGATCCTTTCGCTGGCAATTCTGATCTGGGAACTGCGAGTTGAGTCCTGGACATCGCGTGGTCTGTTGTTGGCCGTTTCAGCCATTTTTACAGCATCACTGGTTCCACTTTGGAGGCCACTTTTGCGAATGTCCATCTGGGGTGAATCGTTTTCTTATCAGGATGATTCACCAATCCTGGAAATCATCAGCTCGTTTTGGTGGGCCGGTTTGCCTGCAGGTCTGCTTACCGGATGGCTGTTTAATAAACTCCTGCGGCGGTCGAAAGACAGACAGTTGCGACATAGTTCTCCTATGTTTCGATCTCTGTTCTTATGGGGGCTGATGCCCACCGTTGTTGTCGCGTTCTTGTGCCACGGAGATTTAGCCAGCCTAGCAAACCCCCGGTATCGGATTGGGGTTCAAATCGCCAGTGCCGGATTAATGGCAGCTTTGCTATCGCATCGTCGCAACGTTCGGTCATCTGTTATTGCTGTTGTCGTAATGCTGGCTGTTTCCTGGGGAACACAGGATCGGCTGCCCTGGGAAACAAAACGCCTGGGTACCGTGCAGGCGGCACAGTGGAAACGATGCGCGAACTACATTCAGGAGCATGGCGTGGCCCTGGAGCCGATTTATGTTCAAAGTGGACTTGGTGAAAGTTTTTTGATTCCGCAAATGTTTGACGACGATGTCCTGCTTGACTACGCAGGTTGTCGCATGGGACGGTTCTACATTCAGACGCCCCACCCAAGGATTGGACTGCCGTTTCTCTGGGACAAAGAACCTGAGATGGTTGCCAGTTACGCAGCTCGTCTAAAAGAACAGAAGGAACACGGCCCAAAACACCTGTGGGTTGCCAGCGCAGTCGACACGGATCTCAACCAAATCTCTCTGGAGGGATTTCAGAAGATCCTTGCAGCAAGTGGTTTTGAACTGGTGGAAACAATTCAGGAACCCACTGTTGTTCTGTTGAAATACGCGGCGGTCGAAGACTAATTACTCTGCGGCAGAGTCCGAACGAAGTTAGACCCACAAGTCATTCATTGACAGGGCTGAGGTTGTCTCACCGGGGCTGAACGCATAAGCAGGGAGTTTTCGTAGCCCCTGTTTGTTGAGGCGTCAGGTTGCGGGATGATCGGGATTCGCGTTTGGGCAAATCCGGTCATGCAGTTTGCGGGACGCAGAAGCCTTGTACGCTGCAACTGTTTCACGCAGCCTCAGGTGGAACCGCAATGACCTGATAGGGAACCTGCGGTGCCAGATGATCAACAGCGGCAGTGTCGTCAACAAACACAATTACATCCGAAGCGGGCAATGCACCGAATGACAGGTCTCCCGCCAGTCGCCATTCACGTTCAGAATCGAACTGTTCCCCCGATTTCCCGGTTCTCCTCTGGAACCATGGACGGTCGAATTCGTCCATTTCCTGCCAGTTGTTGTCATCACCATAGATGACCGGCCTTGCACCGAGCTCGAAAAGACAGCGTTTTCGCACAGCGATGCCCCAGGGTTCAAAATCAAAACGATGTCGATGTCGCCGGAAACAGTGTCGTTTGCGAAATTGTTCCAGTGGTACCTGGGTGAATGCGACCATCCGATATCCACCTCGAATCGCCTCGGATGATGCAAGAATCTTTCGATCCATCAGAATCCGCATTAATACGGCAAGTGCGGACCTGTTGGCCGAAGGTACACCAAGAATCAGTTCCTCGAACCAGGCCTGATCAGACTGATCAGGCCATGGGCCGCGTCGCGATCGCGTCCAGTGCAACAACCATTCTTCGGGTTTGTCCAACGGGCCGTCGTTCTCAGTCGCTGGCCCGCGAGAGCCCGAATCCCTGACCTCTTCAGCTGATTCCTGAGCCGACAGTGGATGATCGTCGACAATACCTGACGGAAACAGATACCACGGCACCAGAATGCGCCGGACCGGGTCGATTCTTTGCAGCGATTCGGAAGCATCCGGATGTTGAACGACATGGTGGATCAGGATGTCTGCTCGTTCATTGTCGACGGCATGGTGCCGCAGCAATTGTTGAGTGTGCCCTCCGGACCGCGCGTCCAGGACACAAAGTCGTTCGCTCACTACAAACAGAACCCGATCGATCAGGGGAAGCTGTTGCAGTCGGTGGATCGAAACGATCGAATCGCAGTCAGTACCCTGCAGACGATCCACTGGCTGAAGGATGCAGGAGAACTGCTCTGTCGCTATGCGATCTTCTGTTGGCTTGGTCTTTACGCTCGACGGATGCCTGCCGCAATCAATAACAATCTGCAGCACCGGAACTCCAAAAAGCCGGGCGGCCTGATGAACCAGTCGATTCACGTGAGTTCGGTGCAGATCGTGAGATTCAACAACGCAGACAATGTCCTGAACGGGATCCAGTCGCAACATCAGTGTTCGCAATCGCTCGAACCATTCTCCACAACGATCCAGTGCCGCAGGCAGGCGAGAAGAAACGACAGATACGCGTCGGGCCGTTGGTATGCCGCTCGGCCACAAACAGGAAAAATCACCCACCCACCGACGCCAGCATTCCGGGGAGACTCCGGTGAATGAATTTGTCACCTGAGGTGAAATGGGTGACTGGTCTTCTGCTGAGCTCGCCACTGAGTCGACCTGTTGACAAACGACCAAACTTCGGGGGCCCCTGGATTACGGTCCTGAAAACGTCTGAATTTCGAAGGAGCGAATTACCGTCCTACGCTGGTTGCCGGATATGGACCCAGGTATGAACATGCGGATCACCACGGAAGTACCAAACCACGTTTGGACCTTCAATTTGCCACACGTCCCAAACTCCATCGTTTCCGACATCCAGATTCTTGTACCAGGTGAAGTGAAGTCGATCAAAGCTACCTGCTTCGATGAGTTGCATTGATTCCTGAACGTCTTCACTGCGGAATGGTGCGAGGACGTCTGCCATGACTTTTCGGGCAAGGTCTTTCTGATCTGCGCTGAATTCCGAAACCGGAATTCCCGTGAGTTGTGCATCCTTTCCCCGAAGTCGAACGGTTTCTGAGGCCGCTTCGTCTCTTGGATCTGATCTCAACCCAAGGTTTCGCTGGCGGCCATCCAGGGCCTGGAACAGTTCGTTGGCCCGCTGGGCCTGATACCAGTAGACATTGCCGGGATGGTTCGGTTTCTCGTTAAACGATTCGTGGGCGTGTCCGTAAAAAATAGGGCCACCAAACGCTGCACCCTGGACGGAGTTGCCGTCCACGCGACGCGTGACGTGTCTACCGGTCAAAACGAACTCAAACCCGTCTCCGCTTGCGCCGTTCTCACCGGGTTGGCCAAAGACAGCGACAGTGCAACCACTGAATCCGTTCCTGCGATTGGTATTCCGATTGTCATGCTCGACCTGCTGCATGACGCGGTCCTGATACTCTTCACTGTGCAGACCTACAAAAATATCCCGAATCATTTGCTGCTGATCCGGAGTGAATGCATCACCGATGACCGCCTTCGTAATATGCCAGTTGTTGTCGACAGCGTTGCGCAGCGGGTGATCAAAATCAAACGCCATCAGCTTTTTTTGCTGGTCAGTTAATGTCTTGTAAAACTGTGCGACAAGCGTCTCACAGCTCTTCGTCTTCGGCGACGCAGCAGAACCCGCTGAGGCAAGAGGCAGGACCTGAAGCCCCGCCAGCGATGCGACTGCGACACTGGAAATCGCAGTGATTCCGGTTGCAGCCGTCTTCAGAAAACTACGGCGCTGAATAGGGTTGCGATCCGATCCGGAACATTCAGTCATGAAAAGTCTCCTCGGTTTGCAAACTGACGTCTCACACAATCAAGACAAGAATGGTCCCAGCATGGATGCGAACGCGGGGACTCAGGCATCGAGTTGCTGAATCCCCGGAACGATTCATTGCGACCTACCTTCCGGAAAATTGTTCCCACACTGCTGCAACGTTGCCGGCTTCGGTATCACCATCATGCAGGTAAACGCCGTAACGCAGGCTCAGTTTTTCCCCTTTCTTCAGATGAACCGGCATCGCTTCATGTTTACCGTTTGTGTACGCTTTTTCTCCAAACGGGCTCAGTGAGAATAAACCGTAATCGCGGACGTGGTAACGCGAAGGCCGAAAGTTGCCGGGATCGTCCATCAGGGTGACTCCCACGGTTTTCCCTTCAACTTCACCGACATAGTCAATCCATGGAAATGGCTTGCCCCAGCATTCCTTTGTTCCCTTTGTCCCGTCGCTGGAGACAACCCGGCCACCATTTTTTTCCTTCATGGACGGGGCGACACGAAATCCAAGCAGCCCTTCTTTGGTATCTTCAAAGATGGCCTCATTGAGATTCGTGGTGAATGTGATTTCGTAAACGAGCAGACGATTGCTGTGGATGGCGATGCGTGTCGTTTCGACAACCTGAGCCACCTTGTTTTCTGCGTCTCGCCACTCGTTGACGACTTCCAGGACAGCGGCAGGTCCGCCGGATTTCACAATTCGTGTGCTGGTGTTGACGATTGGGGCTTTCTCCGCCCAGTGCTTCTGTTCGTTGATTTCATCGACCGAGACCCAAAGTCCCTTATGGTGCGGATGGTCCGCATCCGACTGATCGTTCAATGCTCGGTTTATGACGGTACCTGAGGCTGTACGAATCGGAAGAAAGAAAGGTTTTGGCAGATCGCCGCCATAGTTGTACGTCGCAAATGCATCGCCATCGATTGCAACAGTGATCGTATCACCTTCGCCAACTTTGACAGTGACGTCACCCGCCATTACTTGTCCGTGAAGATTGGCAATGCCACCCAGAATCAACAGAACGAGGACCAGGAGTCGCCGTTTCAGGCATTGCCGGGTCAAAGCAGAACGGAGAGAATGGTTTGGTTGGGAGGCGGGAGAGATCACGGTCACTTGAGCACCCTTCATCAAAATTGCAGTTCGTCAACCAGGCCAATTCGTATTGGGCCTGCAGTGACTTTAACTTCTGGCTTGGGTAACTTCCAACGCAACGCGACTTCTGGAAGTCTGTCGGGAGGAGTTCAGGCTGATTCTGCCAGCCACTCGGACAACATTCTGAGCTCGCTTGAAGGGCATTGGTTCGTATGGCCTACATCGAAGACCTTTCCATCGTCTCCATTCAGCGTGAGGCGATTGAGATGGTACCCGAGTCACTCGCTCGTGAGTTGTTCATTCTGCCTGTTGCAATTCGTGATGGCTCGATCCACGTGATTCTCGCCGCAGACAGCGATGCTTCGGCTTCCGTCAACAGGCTTCAGCGTGTGTTGGATCGCCAGGTCACTTTTGATCTGGCGGACCGCATGGCAATCTGGTCAGCCATCGACGACCAGTATTCGCAGTTTTCGTCTGAAGGAACAGATCCAGAATCGAGGAAGGCGGAGCCGAGGAAGGCAGAGTCGACGGCTGCCGGGGGGCAGTGTCTGGAGTTGTCGGATCAGCAATTTCCCGCGGGGTTCCTGCAGTACCAGGCACGGATTGGATTTCGGTCTCAATCCTGTGTCTCTTTTGAGCTTTACACCGAACAGGATAATCTTGTTTTTGAAGATGGGAATTCGCGGTACATGGGGCCCGGGCGTGTTCGGATACAACATGGATGGCTTGATGTGCATTTTCCCTGTGATGGAATGCACAAGTTAATTGTGCGAGGTTCTCTTCCGGGAAACCAAATCTCACACGAAACCGCACTAAAGATCCTTCAGCAGGTTTGTCTGGTTTTTGACCTGCCCACTGAGACCGCTCACCGGATTCAGCTGCAATCGATCGGATACGGTGTCAATGTCGAGCAACCGGCGTCCTTCGTGCCCTGATTGCCATCTGTCGGCCGGAGAATCCAGCCTCGTTCGAGCTGCTCGACTGCGGATCGCGAGTGACACTTCTTTCGCTTTATCAAGACGCTCATTGGATGATCGGATTGGAAAGCCTCACATGAGCTTGCGCCCATCCGCACTGCGGCTAATGACGAATGGCTGCACCGGATCCACGTGAGTCGTTGCGCGTATTAAAGATGTTTGGCATCCGATTCAGGTGATCGGATTCAGGTGTTCAGTTGAGGGTATCGAATGCCGTCCCCATCTTCGTAAGTTTCCCCATCGTTAGATTGACGAGAATCGTCACAGCCTGCCATAGGTCTCCAGCTTGATTCTTTGTCGAAACATCTGACGCAGTTTTTCAGCAAGAGCAGGAACTGCTGACCGATCACGAAGCCGCAGAGGGCGACGTCCAACGTCTCCTGTTTGATCGTATTCGGGATTCCATTCGGTTTTCCCGGCGCTGAGGGTGCGAATGCTGGAAGTCATGGAAAGGTGATCATCCGTGGAAATGCTTGACGAAATTGTCAAAGAGTTTCTTGTCGAGAGTCATGAGAATCTCGATCAGCTGGACCGCGACCTGATGGCACTGGAAGAAGCGCCCAACGACAGGGATCGTCTTTCAAGCATCTTTCGAACGATCCACACAATTAAGGGAACATCCGGCTTTCTCGCATTTCCGACGCTCGAGCATGTAACGCATGTAGGCGAAAACCTGCTGGTGAAGCTCCGCGATGGAGAGATTCCGCTGACCGCTGACATCACCAACGGTCTGCTGGGAATGGTCGATGCCGTTCGCTCAATTCTGTCGAACATCGAAGGCAGTGCCAGCGAGGGTGGCGAAACATACGAAGAGCTCGTTGAAACTCTCGAAGCGCTCAAGTCCGGCGATCCGGGTGCTGTCGTAAGTGGTCCCGGAGAAATTCCTGTTGAGTCCGTTGTCGCGGAACTACAACCAGCCAAAAAAGACCCCGAAGCAGAAGCCAAAGCCGATGAAGACGGTGCGTCAGGGGCTACGTCTGCTCTCGCAGAATCCGTGTCAAAGGATACCGCCGCGGTATCTCTACCGACTCCGGCAGCAACGTCCGCCGCGCCATCCCGGACGCCTGCAAAACCGGTTAAACCAGCGGCAGAAGCCTCCGAATCTTCTTCCGCGTCCATCGCAGATTCGTCTGTTCGGATCGATGTCCATCTGCTGGACAAGTTGATGAACCTTGTTGGGGAGTTGGTGCTCGCAAGAAATCAGATTCTTCAGTTCAGTCAAAGTACCGAAGACGCAGGTATGGCGGCTGCGTCGCAGCGTCTGAACCTGATTACAACAGAGCTGCAGGAAGGAGTCATGAAGACTCGAATGCAGCCTATCCGCAATGCCTGGAGCAAGTTACCTCGGGTCGTGCGGGACCTGTCCATATCCTGTGGCAAAATGGTGCAGGTGAAGATGGAAGGGGCCGAAACGGAGCTCGACAAGACCATATTGGAAGCCATCAAGGACCCGTTGACTCATATCGTGAGAAACTCCGTTGACCACGGAATCGAACCTGCGGAAGTTCGTAAAGCAGCGAACAAACCGGAAGAAGGAACTCTCTGGCTGCGTGCCTACCACGAAGGCGGACAGGTCAATATTGAAATTGCAGATGACGGCGGCGGTATCAATGGCGAACGGGTCCGCAGCAAAGCGGTCGAGAAAGGTCTCATCTCCGCCGAAGCGGCTGCCCTGATGTCTGATCGTGAAGCGATGCAGCTCATTCTGCTGCCGGGCTTCTCCACAGCAGAAAAGGTGACTAACGTTTCCGGTCGCGGTGTCGGCATGGATGTCGTGAAGACAAACGTTGAGAAAATCGGCGGCACACTCGACATCCAAAGCACAATGGGGCACGGCACGACACTTCGAATCAAGATCCCGCTGACACTTGCCATTGTGCCAGCGCTTGTCGTGACGTGTTTTGAAGATCGGTACTGCATTCCGCAGGTGAGCCTGCTGGAACTGGTGCGTCTGGAAGGTGACCGCGCGCGACTTGACATCGAACTCATGCATTCCGTCCCCGTCTACCGTCTGCGAGGACAACTCTTGCCTCTCGTTTACCTCGACGAGGAACTTGGCCTTCGCGCTCGCCGCAACGATGATGAACACCGTTCGGCTGATGTGGTCAACATCGTTGTGTTGCAGGCCGAAGATCGTCAGTTCGGACTCGTTGTGGACCACATCAACGACACGCAGGAAATTGTCGTCAAGCCGCTTGGTCAGCACATAAAGTCCATCAGCATGTATGCCGGATCGACAATCATGGGTGACGGCACAGTATCTCTGATTCTGGATGTACTTGGAATTGCACAGCAGTCGCACGTTCTGGACGAACACACTGGCCGCCAGTTTATCGATGCAAACTCGTCCAGGGCTGAGCATAACCGCCATGGCGAATCATGGCTCATCGTGGATCCCAAAGACGGAACACGCGCGGCGATTCCACTATCGACCGTGGCAAGGCTTGAAGAGATCAATACCGAAACCATCGAAAAGACCGGACGACAGCAGGTCGTGCAATACCGTGGCCAGATTATGCCATTGGTTTCCATCAGCGAGTTCGGTCAGGTGGAACCGGATGAGAACAACGCCATTTCGCTTGTCGTCTACAACGATGGTCGCCGGAATGTGGGTGTCGTTGTAGGGCAGATTGTTGACATCGTAAATCAGGCCGAGATTCCAAACGACGGCACCAGCGATCAGGAAACCCGGATTATTGCAGGTCGCGTCACGCGAGTTGTCGACCTGGCTCAAATTGCGATGAATGCCTGAAAACTTACAGGCGACCCCAGGGATCTTCGAATCAAAGTCATCTCGTACCGGACGCAGAAACAATGTCAGAACAACGATCATACTGCACATTCCGTGTGGGCTCACTTTCACTGGGTGTGGAAGTGCACCGTGTCCAGGAAGTGATTCGTGCTCAAAGAATGACTCGCATTCCGGGAGCTTCACCCGTTGTGCGGGGCTTAATGAATCTGCGCGGCCAGATAGTAACCGCGCTGGATCTGCGGAGGCGTCTGAATTTGCCGGAGGTTGAGGCAACAGACCGATTAATGAATGTCGTCGTGCGGACCAGCGATGGTCCTGTCAGTCTGCTTGTGAACGAAATTGGCGATGTCCTGGTCGTCGACAAAGACCAGTTCGAACCGCCCCCCGAAACATTACAGGGGTCGACCCGGGAGCTGATTTCCGGCACCTACAAACTCGAAAACCGTCTGTTGCTTGTATTGAACCTGGACGCGGCACTTAAGCTGGCAGCGTAGTTTCGAATCTGTGTATCTAACTCGTTTACCCCCGGCCTATGATTTTCCATGACAGGTCTACAGATGCCAAAGTCAGAACAAAGGAGTTTGCTGCTGGTCATTCTGGCAGTGCCAGTCATCGGGTGCGCAGCACTTCTCATCCAGAGATACGCCGGCAGCGCGATCGAAACGCAGATTGTTGCGCTTCAAGATGCCTCTGCAGCCCTGAATGATCAGGTGATTGCATGTAACCAGACAATTGCACGCGTACACTCCGCAGACTTCTCAGATCTCGGCCGCCGCGGCACGCTGGAACAAACAGCGATACTCATCGAAGCCCTCAATTCGGGTGGCCAGGTTCGGACGTCTGATGGCTATCACGTCACTATTCTTCCTGAATCAGATCGGGATATACGGGCAGCTATATCATCCCTCGAGATCGCATTTAAAGACTTCGAAACATCAGCGGAACATTGCCGCGACACAGCGGAAACTCATGACTTTGTGCGGGATTCGATCAGCCTGAACTCCTGTTTTCGCGAAACGCTTGATGCCTATCGATCGCGGATCGAATCGCAACGCCAGGATTTCAAAAGCAGTCAGGCACTGAGCTTCTGGGTTCTCCTCACGGTCATGACTGTGACGGGTGTTCTTACCAGCCGATATCTGTTGAATCGACTGGTCGACGCAAACACCGCAGGCACCGCCCCAACGCTTGAGATTGCGCAGAGAATTCTGCAGTTCGCACGGGAGTTGAGTTCTGCAACGGCGGAATCCATTTCCAGTATCGACGAAATCTCCAAGTCTTCCCAGGTCGCTGCCTCTTCTCTTGGAACAGCGCTGAACACTGCACAGGAATCCTGTCAGATTGTTGGTTCTCTGGGGGAATACACCGACTCGGTCGCAAGGCTGATTTCGGAGATCACATCCATTTCGGAACAGACCAACCTGCTGGCCCTCAATGCCACCATTGAGTCTGCCCGTGCAGGAGACGCAGGGAAGGGATTCTCGGTCGTAGCAAACGAAGTCAAGCAACTCGCCAATGTCACTCACGCGACCGCGGACAACGTCATCAAACAGGTTAAGGGAATTCAGGCATCTTCGGATGCAACGATTCGGTCGACGCAGAATGCTCTGGAACTGATGCGGAAATCCAATGATTCGCAGAGCGATATCGCGAATGCAGTTGAGCAACAGCGTGAGATTCTCCGTCAGCTGGCCTGTCAGGCAACCGCATTAGCCAGTGAGGCAGAGTCTTTTGCGGAAGGGACCAGGCCGGTGAAGATCGCCAGGAACAGTGATGTGCAATGGTCACGGAGTTTCGGGCTGAGCTGAATCAAACACTCGAACACAAGTAACAACGAATCGCCAGTCATGGCCAGTCAGCACAACACGTCTTCGACGCGGAGCAGCTGGTCAGATTTCGAAAACAACCAATGACCGACAACTTAAAAATCAATTTTCATATGTCTGTACTCGGGCAAGCGTCATGAAGCTGATCACAGTGTATCTTCGTCGACTACCGCAATCCGCAAGAATCCTGATCGCAGGTACGGCCGTTCCTGCGTTGGTGATGATCGTAATGGCCCTGTCGTATTATCACCATTCTCATTCTGCTGCCGTGGATGCGTATGTTGACAGAGCTCGCACGATATGCAGGACTGGTGAATCGGTTCGCGAGAATGCGGAACACCAATGGGCCAGGGAAGTGTTTAGCCGTAAATCGCTCTCAGAGTGGGCCGAAGCCGGTAGGCAGGAAGATTTATTATCAACGGTACCTATCGTAACGGCGATGAACTCAATCTCCATGCACTCCGAAGAATCTGAGTTTGAATTTAAAGTGCCTGCGATTAACGCAAGGAATTCAATGAATTCCCCTGATGATTTTCAGTTGAATGCCCTGCAGGAACTACAGGATTCCGGGGCCAGTGAGCTGACGGTGAGAAACTCTCAGGACAATACGATCCATTATTTTCGGCCAGTGCATCTCCAGCAATCCTGTCTTATGTGCCACGGAAACCCAACTACATCACAAGAGCTGTGGGGGAACAACGAAGGAGTGGATGTGCTTGGCTATCAAATGGAAGGCTATAAAGAAGGAGACTTCTATGGAGCGTTTGAGATTATTCAATCACTTGACCCAGCCGATGCTGATGCTCGTTCTGCCTTGAGCAATGCCGGGTTACTGGCGATTCCAAGCCTTGCCGTTTGCGCTGTCTTATCTCTGCTTGTTCTGTCGACCGTACGGGATGACATTCGCTGTAATACCGCTGCGATTGGGGAAGAGGTCAGCATCGAAGTTTCGAACAACACTGCAAGTATTGCGTCTGCAATTGAACAACTGTCAGCCAACATCAGTGACATCGCAGGAGGAGCCGCCTCGGCGTCCGGATTTGCACGAAACGTCGTGGAACGGGTTGAAACCACGAATGAAAAAGGCGTCGCACTGCATCAGAACAGCGAAGAAATCGGAAACATTGTTCGACTCATTGAAGGCATCGCAGAACAGACCAATCTGCTGGCTTTGAATGCCACAATTGAAGCGGCCCGTGCGGGCGAGTCGGGGAAAGGTTTTGCCGTTGTCGCAGGTGAAGTCAAAGAGCTCGCACGAGAGACCTCAAAGGCAACGTCGACAATCACTCAAAAAATTTCCTCAATCCAGAACGCCTCCGGGCAGTTGCTTCAGGAGCTTGAGAATGTTCGACAGGTGATACGCCAGATCGACGACTCCCAGAGCGCCATTGCAACAGCTGTACACGAACAGCAGTTCACAACCGAAGAAATTGGTCGCACGATTCATGCCGTACTTGAATCGAGCCGAAGGCTCTCTGATCGCCTGACACGACCAGAAGCCTGATCTGAATTTGAACCGTCCTGAAGAAGTCAGCCTCTACACATCGGCAACCTTTCATTACAGAGATTCGACCGGAGCAAATTTGATGTTCACCCGTCGCCTTTCACTCACCGCCAGAATCTATGTTCTGACAGGTATATTCACGGTTTGCATGGTTGCCAATGCCGCATGGTCTTACAGAACCACCAACAGGATTCGAATTGGCGGTGACGAATATTCCAAAGTGTCAGACATGAAGGACCTTCTGGCAGACATCCTGCCTCCCACTCATTACCTCATTGAAAGCTACGTCGGGGCGTTTGAGCTGCTTCATTCTCTGGAGGACGTCGAATCGGATGACATTCTGAATTCAAAGATCCGAAGAATTGAGGAACTGGAATCGGAGTTTGATGCGCGGAATGATCATTGGCTGGAAACCCTGGCAGAATCGGAAACGCGTGACCTTCTATGTGGGCCAACCACCACGACAGCACGCGAGTTCTATTCAATTTGTCGCTCTTCATTGCTCCCCGCCGCAAGAAAGCGCGACACAGGAGCGGTTGAATCCGTTTTCTATAAACAGCTCAAACCGGCTTTTGAAAGCCATCGAAATGCCGTTGAGACACTGGTTACTTCGGCTCAGCGGAATTCCGACGCATTAGAAGCCTCGGCCATGACGCTCGTCAGCAGTGCGACATTCTGGCTGGTCACCGTTGCCGGGGTCCTGCTGGCAGCGTGCGTTGCCTTCGGTCACTACACCGCAATTGTTGTGGCTGTTTGCCTGCGAAAGTCTGCATTCGCATTGCGCGACGTTGCCCGCGGCGATCTTTGTTCTGTTGGCGAAAAGATGCAGAAGAACGCCATCGAGACGACACACCAGGCCACGCTGGCCAGCGGCGCCGCGGAAGAGGTCAGCACTAACGCTCAGGCTTTGGCAACGGCCGTTGAGCAGTTCAACAGTAGTATTAAAGAAATCTCCGGCAATACGTCCAATGCCGCCTCCGTTGCAGGTGCTGCAGTGGAAGCGGCCAATCGTACCAACGCCACTGTCACCAAGCTGGGTGAAAGCAGTGCGGAGATTGGGAACGTTATCAAAGTCATCAACTCCATCGCAGAACAGACAAATCTGCTTGCCTTAAACGCCACCATTGAAGCCGCGCGAGCAGGTGAAGCAGGGAAGGGATTCGCTGTCGTCGCAAATGAAGTGAAAGAACTTGCGAAGCAGACAAGTGAAGCGACTGAAGACATCATTCGCAAAATCGCCATGATCCAGGACGATACACACCACGCAGTGCAGGCGATTGGTCAGGTCACAGGTATTATCAGGCAGATTAGTGAAACCCAGAACGCAATCGCGAGTGCCGTGGAAGAGCAGTCAGCCATGACTGGAGAAATCAGCCGAAACATCTCGGAAGTTGCTTCAGGAAGTGGCGAAATTGCACACAACATTACCCGTGTTGCCGCGGCTGCTGAATCAACATCTACCGGCACTACGGAAACACTCAGGGCTGCCAGTGAGATCGAATCAATGGCAGATGACCTTCTTGAGCTTGTTGGTGAAATCAGTGCGAAGATAAACCGCTCGCACGATTACCACGCTGCAAAACAAAGGTCGATCAGTAACAGCAATACGAGCAGATCGAAGTCGGGTGCGAACCAGTTCTTCTCGCTGGATTAGTACGATCCTGGTCACCGCGTTATGGCGACTGTTGCGAATTGCGGAGACCCGGAATTTGAAGTGCTGTCACCTTCGGCTTTGGAGAAACGCAAGAGATGTCCGTCGGCGACAATCTCAGCCAGGCAAATCCTTTGTCGCGCACCCAGCAAACTTCTGTTCCCGGACGAAAATTGACCACATCTCAAGACAGCTGATCGAATTCATTCTGTCGACCTCGTTGCCTGATAGCATCACAGACACCGCGGGCCGCTGATCGCAACGAAAGATTCAGTTGGCAACCAGAAAATGACTACTACAGGACCATGAAATGCTAGCTATATTCAAAAGTCAGACGGCGGCAGGTCGACTCTATCGCCTGACAGCGGCACTCATCGCATTGATGCTGGTCAATATATTCTACCTGGCCAATGTTAGTCGGTCCCTTCTGGTTAATGGTGAGCACTATCAATCGATCATCGAAGGGAAAGATGTTTTCGCGGATATACTTCCACCACCCGAGTTCATCGTTGAGTCGAATCTGATCGTTCACGAAATGCTCATAGCACAGGAGTCTGATAACACGGAGCAGTTCCTGCGGCTGAAGGGCGAGTTGGCAGAGCGTCAGTCAGAATACTTTGATCGACACAACTACTGGAGTGAAAACCTGACGATAAGTGACCGGGATGTTCAGGATGGGCTCCTGCGTGACTCGTTTGATCCCGCAAGACGGTTTTATGAAACTGTTGAGAATGAACTGCTTCCGGCTCTTGAAAAAAAGGATCTTGCAAGGAGTCGGGAACTTCTGGCCGGAAGCGTTGACGCTTTGTACCAGACTCACCGCATCGCTATTGCCAAACTCGCCAAGACTCTGGAACTGAAGCACGAAGCCGTCGAAAGCAAAGTGTCAAGTTTATTGAGTGGTGTTTATACGATTTCAATTACAATCGTCTGCCTCACTGTGATTCTGGCGGTCTATATGACACGCCGAATGGTGACTGGCACGCTGAATCCGATTCTGAATACGGGCTCCTTCGTTTCGCGGCAGGCCCATGAACTGGCTGATACTGCTGTCTGCATATCAGGAGCAGTTCATCAACTGGAATCGAGTATCCGGGAGATCTCCTGCAATGCATCGGAGGCGGTTTCCATCACTCACCGCGCATCTGACTCTGTTGGTGAAACCAGCAAGGTCCTGAATAACCTCGGCTCCAGCACGACCGAAATCGGGGATGTTGTTCAGGTCATTCAGCAAATCACTCACCAGACGAACCTGCTTGCATTGAACGCAACTATCGAGGCTGCAAGGGCCGGTGAAGCGGGTAGAGGGTTTGCAGTCGTGGCAACAGAAGTCAAGGAACTTGCACAACAGACGAGCGAAGCGGCTCATTCTATCGTGCGCCATATCGAAACGATACAGGCAGAATCCATGGCAGCGATTACGGCTGTTGAACTGGTCGACGAGGTGATGCGTTCGATTCGCGACAGCCAGTCCGCAATCGCAGGTGCTGTTGAGCAGCAGTCTGCCATGACCGCCGACTTAGGCCGGACGGTTTCTCAGGTGGCCTCCAGCAGCAATAAAATTGCGACAACGGGCGAAGCATTACAGTCTCAGGGACTTCTGGCAGTTTGCTGATACCTTTCTGCCGCGTCAGCCGGATTCAAACTGCGAATGAATTGACTCCATTTCGAAACTGTAATTTGCGGTACGCAGTCTGCGGGAATCTCGTGAACTCAGTTTCGAAACTAGCTCGGCGGATCGGGTATTCACCCGGTGTTGCAGGCCATCAGCCTGTTGAAGAACGGGACTGACTCGAGCAGGAGACTCTGAAACACGACGGTTTCCAGTCGTCCCGCGTGCCTGTCCCGGTTTTTCAACGGACAACTATCGGCTCGCTGACGAACTCCCCGAAGGTCAATCTGACGCGTCAGTGAGGCGAGCTTTCACCGGGGAGTGCTGGCTCTCCGGATGCTTTTTTCAACAAGCTCTCCTCGATGATGCCGGTGCGAGATCCTCGGCGAGATCAAATTTACAGCCGTCCGGCGTGGCTGTCCCGATTCTTCATCGGACAGCTAAAGGTTCACGCACAGAAGTGTCGGGTTTTTACTTACATGATCCTGTGTATTCCTGATGCCAAATGAGAACAAACGAGACTATTTATGCTACTTTTTAACGCTCTCAACTAGTGTATTGAGCTAAGTAATAGTAGTGAAGGACGTAGGTCAATAGCTAGATATTCCTGGTGCGGGTTGTGATTCAGAGGCCAGGAACGCACTGCATAACAGAGACTCAATTCATCCACGAAGTTCTTTAGGCTTTCGTCACTTCGCTTGCATGGTTTGCCTGCGTTGGCTATGGCGAATATCGACTGATTACGAAGGACACATATATGCATGCCCTGATTATTGATGACTCCCGGGCAATGAGACGAATTCTTCGGCAGATCGTAGAACCGCTTGGTTTCAGTATTGTCGAAGCCGGAGACGGTGCAGAGGGGCTGGCTGTGCTCCGGGGATACGCAGACATTGAAGTCACTCTTGTCGACTGGAATATGCCAGTCATGAATGGTCTCGATTTCGTCAAAGCTGTCAGGGCTGACAGCGGCTGGCGGGATATGAAACTGGTCATGGTGACAACGGAAACGGAACCCGGGCAAATGGCCAGAGCACTGATGGCGGGTGTCGACGAGTTTGTAATGAAGCCATTCACCTCGGACATACTTCTGGACAAACTCCGGCTGATTGGGGTTTCCGGGGTTCAGGTTACCAAATAACTCGACAAATGAAGGGTTTTGAAATCGGGAGTTTACGATGAAATCCGGCAGTACCGTGGAGGAACCAGTCATTGCAGAGACTCTGCGGGAGCTGATTCGCGAGAAAACCAGTGATCTGCGAATGCTGCCGGACAACGCGCTACTTGCTCTGGATATCGTCAATCGGCCCGACTGTGACATTTCTGAGTTCAGTGCTGTCATCGAACGCGATATGAAACTGGCATCGGATGTTCTTGCGATGGCAAATTCTGTTGCGTTCTGCCGCGGGCAGAAAGTGTCAAGCCTTCGCATGTCGGTCGTGAGACTTGGCTTCAGGCAGTGTAGAAACCTTATCGTGAGCACGAGTTTGTCGTCGCTGATGAAGAGTATTTCGCTGAAGGATCAGTGGACGCGAAGTGCTCTGTGGAGACACAGCCTGTTAACCGGGGTGGTTGCGATAAATATCAACAGGACTCTGTGCGTCGGGTTTCAGGGAGAAGAGTTTGCCGCCGGGTTGATCCATGATTTTGGTCGATTGCTGTTCGCCATCAGTTTACCCGATCGGTTCAGCATTATTGACCCGCTGGAGTTTGATGAATCTGAAGATGTCGTCCACAAAGAGAATCAGTCGACCGGATCGAATCACTGTGATCTGGGTGCCTGGTTTGCGCGAGGATGCCATCTTCCGAGTGAACTGGTTGACGCAATTCAGTTCCACCATACACCGTCGGACGCGGTGCGAAATAAACGACTGGTTGCACTGACGGCGGCGTGTGATCACCTCGCAAATCATATCCAGAGGCTGGGCGGGCCGGATGGCTATGACTTCCGGCAGAACAGTGCTCTTCTGGTGCTGGAGTCTTGTGGTGTTGCCGATGCTGCTGAGCGGTTGTTGCAGTCATCTGAAGAGCTGATGGAAACAATCATGTGTGATGCCCTGACAATGGGTGCACTCTGATGCAGTCGGTTTCAGTTGTCTACGGATTAATGGGTGATGTTATTCACTGGGTGCGGCGCACCTATGGAGATTTCTGATGTCAAGATTCATTCGGGTTCTGCTTGCAGATGACTCGACGGTCACGCGGCGGATACTGATGGAAGCGATCTCCGGCGAAAGCGATATGGAAGTAGTCGGTGCTGCTCAAAACGGTGAAGAAGCTGTCGCTCTTTTCAATGCTCACAAGCCGGACGTCGCTCTGTTCGACGTGGATATGCCGAAACTCAATGGAATTGAGGCATTGAAAGCGATTCGGATGACGTGTCAGTCTGTTCCAGTCATCATGTTCAGTACGTTGACAGTCAGGGGGGGCGAAGCGACTCTGGACGCCCTTGCTTCCGGGGCGTCAGATTATGTCGCGAAACCCACAGGTGTCGGGCACGTCGACAAGGCAATGGAGTATCTACGGAGCGACGTGATTCCAAAATTGCGACAGTGGGGCAAGGTCTACAAATCAAAGCGTGAAAGTGCCCCGTCAGCGCCAGTGTCTTCTGCCGCTTCAAGGCCGTCAGCTGCCGTGGCGATTCGCCCGGCTCGGTTATCTGACGGGCGACCACCGATCAAAACGTCGGGAAAGAAGAGGAACGGTCCAATTCATGTTCTGGCCATCGGTGCGTCAACCGGTGGGCCGAATGCACTGGCAGAAATCGTTGCAAAGCTTCCTGCTGATCTGGGCGTGCCGGTCCTGATCACCCAACATATGCCACCGTTATTTACGCAGCTTCTGGCTGAACGCCTGGACCGTTGCTCCGGCCTGACTGTCCGCGAAGGATATGACGGAGCTGTCGTCAAACCCGGCCAGGCGTGGGTTGCTCCCGGCGACCATCATATGGTTGTCGCACGCGCACCCAGTGGGGTTGTCCTCAGGCTGAATCAGGCAGCGCCGGAGAATTCGTGTCGACCGGCAGTTGATGTCATGTTTCGTTCCGTCGCTCAGGTGTATGCCGGAAATTCGCTGGCCGTTGTGCTCACAGGTATGGGCAAAGACGGCGCCGCGGGATGTCTGCAGCTGAGCAACGCGGGTGGTGGGGTCATTGTTCAGGACGAAGATACATCCATCGTCTGGGGTATGCCCCGCGCAGTGGCTGAGGCTGGAGTCGCAGACGCTGTGCTTCCTCTTGGCGAAATTGCACGGGCAATTGTAAGTCGTATTCGTGGCTCATCGCCGTTGCTTGCATCTGCGGCGGGTGCTTAGCAGATATTAAGTATACCTATATCGACTGGTTACAAGACCTGATTAAACACGGAATGCCCTGATTTCCGGTACAGAGAACAGTCGGAGATTCTTCTGTAGTGCCAACCAAAACGATGCTGCACTTTGTGCTTGCTGCAATACTGGATTGATACCATGCCTTTGGCTCCACCAGATATCAGTTTCCTGAAATCTCTGATTGAGGAGAAATCCGGAAACATCATTTCAAACAATCAGGACTATCTTCTTGAATCAAGACTTGCCCCTGTTGCTCGAGACATCGGGCTGAACGATATCGAAGGCCTTGTCGCGGAACTGCGAAGGCGGCCTTCAGGCTTGTTGCACGATAGAGTCGCCGAGGCGATGACGATCAACGAAACGAGCTTCTTTCGTGATATGCTTCCGTTTGAAGCATTGCGTTCGGAAGTTCTTCCCCGCCTCATTCGGCAACGGTCTGTGTCAAGAAAACTCAACCTCTGGAGTGGAGCCTCGTCCAGTGGGCAGGAAGCCTACAGCCTTGCAATTTCTATTCGTGAACACTTCAACGAGCTGGCATCCTGGGATATCCGTATACAGGCGACTGATTTATCGGAGCAAATGGTTCAGAGGACACGTGAAGGGATATATAGCCAGTTTGAAGTGAATCGTGGATTGCCGTCTCACTATTTGTTGAAGTACTTTAAACGGAATGGAACCCAATGGCAGGTGAAAGAAAATCTGCGTGAGATGGTTGATGCCCGGAAAATGAATCTTGCGTCGGCGTGGCCGAGTACAGTTCAGTTTGATGTAATCTTTCTCAGGAACGTTCTGATCTACTTCGATCAGAAATCAAAAGAACGGATTCTCACTCGTATCCATCGGGCCCTGCGCCCGGATGGTTATTTATTTCTGGGTGGTGGCGAAACGTTGATCACTTTGAACATTCCGTTCGTGCGTGAATCTGTAGGTAAGACCGTCTGCTTCAGACCGGTCACAGCTTAGGACCCAATCCTTATGTCGATCGATGCTCATACTTTGCAGCAGGTGGTCAATGACGTCTGCGCAGGCATGCTGGGCCTGTCAATGGAGCCAGCAGAGGCTGT
This sequence comes from Planctomycetaceae bacterium, assembly GCA_041398825.1. Taxonomy (NCBI): domain Bacteria; kingdom Pseudomonadati; phylum Planctomycetota; class Planctomycetia; order Planctomycetales; family Planctomycetaceae; species Planctomycetaceae bacterium. The sequence continues at coordinate 397,615 of JAWKTX010000002.1, forward strand.
TTCATGCGATGAGGCAGATGCGCTGTCTGCTGTCATCCGAATCTCGGGTGGCTGGAACTCCCTGGTTCAGGTCCTTACTCCGATGACAACGGCCCGCGTCATTGCATCCCGGATGTTTGCCACAGATGAATCGGACCTGACAGAAGCAGATATCCTGGATGCGGTGGGAGAAATCGTAAACATGGTTGGCGGGAATCTGAAAGGAATCGTGGAAGTCGATTCAAGTCTTTCCCTTCCATGTGTTGGGCAGGCAACCGGCGAAGCGCCGTTCGGTGATGACTTTGAAGGTATCTCAGTCACGAATCGGTGCGAAGGAGATTCCCTCGTCGTTCGACTTCTGGATCCGACAGCCGTTGGCTAGTCGCCGTCCGGACCGGGATCACACTCTGTTTTTTAAACACTTAGTTCACAAAACCCGCGAATCAGCCGGGCCATTTTGGGGGGAGTCAGGGGTATGAAAATTCTTGTCGTGGATGACAGTAAAGCAATGCGAATGATCGTGATCCGTACATTGAAGCAGACTGCTTTGGGTACGTTCCAGACTCTGGAAGCAAACAACGGTGCAGAGGCGCTTGCTGTGATTGCTGAGCACAAACCAGATCTGGTTCTTTCGGACTGGAATATGCCGGAAATGAAAGGCATTGACCTGCTGAAGAGCCTTCGGTCATCAGGTAACACAACAACGTTCGGCTTCATCACATCTGAAAGCAGTGCTGAAGTCCGGAAAGAAGCGGAAGACGCCGGCGCATCCTTTCTGGTCACCAAGCCTTTCACACCAAACTCATTCGAAGCGGCGATTAGTCCGGTTCTCGCGTAGAGATTCTTTCGGCTGCATCCCACGCATTTGTTTTCGAAGAACTGAGGTTATTCCATGTCTGACAACATCATTCCTACACTTGATTCCGTTGAAAAAATGCTTCAGTGCCTGCTTGGCGAGAGCGTTCAGGCGAAGTCAGCACCGGAGGGTCCGGATTTGTCAAAGCCCTACGTCCTGGCTCAGTACGCCGACGAAGCGGGTAATGTTCGACGGGTTGTGCTGTGTGACTTGTCACTTGCCAATTCCATCGGAGCGGCATTTTCTATGATTCCCGCAGCAGTGGCAGCAGATGCCACAAAGGCCGGAAACGTTGCGGACAATATCAAGGTGAATCTGCACGAAGTGCTTAACGTTTGCGTGAACTTATTCACGGAGAATTCGAAGGAACGACTCACGTTAAGCAATGTGGAGGTGCACTCATCACCAGATGCGACCCCGGCACTCTCCACGTCGGCGCCATTCACTGTGAATGTGCCTCGATACGCAAATGGAACTATGCTTGCCGGAGCACTGTGAGCCAGTTGACTGATTTTGGCAGCAGAACGCCGGCAGTTTGCCGAACTTCTGCTGTGTGAATTTCGGGCAAAGCGTTGAGAAGCCGCTGGATATGAATTCAGACAGCTTTGCCCGAGTTCATCCGGAGAATGTAAGACGCACCTGGTAACAGTTTCATTACCAGGCTGGACGTTGGTTTCTCTCTCTCAGTGGATACTGAGCCGGGACATCCCGGCTTGCTGGCTGGTGAAATCTGTGCCGGGCCAGGACGCTCTGTCAGGCAGCGTTTTTGTCGCGTTGTCTTGACACAAGTTCTGCAGCTGAGAATTCCTGAGTCTCGCAATACGGGCACTGCGCGGAATAAACGACTCGCGCACACGTTGGACACTCCCGCGGTCCGACGGTAATGACCGCTTCTCTGACGGCAAGCCGTCGGCCGATTCGATAAAAGAGCACACTGACAAGCAATGCCATGATACAGGACAATCCGCTGAAGAAGTAATTCAGCAGCGCAAAGTCGATGGCAGCGGCGCAAACAAGGCAGATGGCCATTGCACCCAGAAAAGTTTTTTTCCGCGGGGTTGCGTCGGTTTGGCTGTAACGGGTACTCAGATTCGCCAGTGCCTTCAGTCGCAGCGATCCTGCTGCACTGGCCGCCGGACTTTGAATTGCATTCAGCAGGCGTTCGACATCATCCAGAAACCGGTAGACATCATCGTCGCTGAAGACTCTCTGGTGGGCCCATCGATTTCGGTACTCACGCAGTTCGCTCACCAGACATCGCTCTGCGAATGACAGCTCATGCCGGAATAAATCGTTCCAGTGGTCCCACATGTAGACTAGAATCGCATGCGGATCGGAGAAGCTGGCGATAATTCGATCTGCGTCTTCGGCGCGCAGTGTCCTCACGCGGGCTGCAACGTAGGGTTGCAGTCCGGCGACCAGCTGATTCAGACCTGACGAAATCATGTCATTCATTGGGGCCCACCGTAGCTGAAAGTTGAATTGACCGCAAAAACTTCAGCTACGACAAACGTCGATTTCTTCGCATTCTATTCGTCAAATGTTGCCTGAATTCAACATTCAGCAGATTCTGCGCGGCCGGTTCTGACGGCTATAACGATTGCACAGATAATGCCTGCTCAAAACGGCTCCACAATTCCTCAATGGGCTCAATTCCAACACTGAGGCGGATGAGCCAGCGTGATACACCACAAGATTCGACAAACGGAAGTTCGTCATAGTGGGCCAGAATTGTATAGGGGCACGCGAGTGTGAAGACGGTTCCAAGATTCGGCCCTTTGCAGACACTCAGGGCATCGAAAACGGCGGGAGCTGCGGTTTCCGCATCGTGCAGAAGAATCGACATTAAGCCGCCAAATCCACCATCGGGTCTGCGCAACTGTTCGTAGTTACTGGCAGGTGCGCTGCAATCATCAGAGTCATTCATCAAGGAATGATGCAGGGAGGGGTGCCAGACAAACTTCACTCGAGGATGCTCAGACAGTCGCCTGGCAAGTTCTGTGGCATTTTGATTGATTGCGTTCACACGGTCTGCCACATCGCGGGAATTCGCTTCCAGTGCGTCGATATCCACGTCTGCAATCAGGCATTCGTAGTGTTCGTCCAGTGCCTGTTGGAGTTCTTCGGCTCGGGCTCCATTGGGGTTGAGCGTCAGGCTGCCTGCAAGCAGATCCCCATAACCACTGAAGTACTTTGTGAGGCTTGTCACCACAATGTCAGACAGGTGCAGGACGTCCAGATTCAGACATGCGGCGAGTGTGTCGTCAATAACGATCAAAAATCCGAACTGATCGGCCAGATTGCGGAGACGATGCAGATCCGGGCAGGTGAGCAGTGGATTGGCTGGGGTTTCGCAGAATACTGCGCTCACGGGACTTCTGCGCAGGACTGTTTCCAGCTGGTCGATGTCGCCGGAACTACCAACCGGGAAGAACTCGCAGCGGGACGGATGGAAACGCTGCTGGATCTTCAGAGTGTCGACGTAGGGAAAGCCGAACTGCACGCTGGGGGCACCAGTATAGACCTTTTGAACGGTCCGCCACGCTGACATCATCGCTGACATCCCCGAGGGATAAAGACGGACATTCTCCGCGCTTGTTCCTTCGAAGTCAGCGACGCGTTGCCGAACGATGTCTGCTGAAGGAGACGTTCCAAATGTGATTCTGGTTCCCTGAGTGATCTGCACAGCCATTCGTGATGAAATGATTTCACCTGTGTGCTGCCAGTACTGCTTGAGTAACTTTTCGTCACCACCGCTGGCGGCAACCCCCACGACATCCTGACCAGGTATGGGAACGACACGGCACTGCCCACCGCCTCTGTTTGCAACGTACCCGGCTGCTTCCAGGGCGGAATGTCTGGACGGGAAGATGAAACCTGCTTTGCCAAGCGGCTCGAATGTCTGTCGAAACAATTCGCGAACCATCGGATTCAGGCAAAACCGTGGGTATGCCGATTTCAGCTGGCCGATAACCGACTGATCGCCTTCTTCGTAGGCGACATTATGACGCCAAAGCGGAAGGCATGCTGAAACAGCATGGATCGAATCCGGCATCGGAAGGCCGAGATGTTCGGCCTTGAAACGGGGGGATTTAAGCAAATCGACAGGCATGAATGGGATTCAAAGAGGACAAATCTGAAGTCAACGGCACGATGCTTTGTGTTCACTGCGCGACATGTTAGTCGATAAGACGGTCAGTGTCGTTACAGCCAACGACCACAAGACCCGGCTTCCGAATTGAAGCAGGATCAAATTGCCACGGGAAACCATTCCCTGCAGGTCCAAAAGATTTCGGGATCGCAAGGACTGCCCACAACCGGTAAGTGTTGGCTATTGCACTTTCTGGTTGTGAGCAACCCGGTAGCCGCTTGAAGAATGGAACCCGATGCATCAGCGATAGACCGATGGCCTGTAAAACGTCTCTCGCTCACTCAGGATTGCCTTCGCAGGTTTGATAAAGGCGGCTAAATTCGGTCTGCCAGACGTTCCGCCAGTCGTTTGAGAGCGGGACTCACATCCAGTTTTTCCAGATGAACGTTCAGAAGGCTGAAGGAATCCTGATTGGCGATCGCCGCTTTGATGGCTTTTTCCAGATCCCCTTCTGTTCGAACTTCAAATCCCCAGCCAGCCCCAAGCAGTTCCGGCATCCGGTGATAGTTCCAGTTGTGGATGTCGTTAAACGGCCCTTCCTGAATGAAGCGTTCTGTCGAATAGCCCTTGTTGTTCAGGACAATGACGATGGGGTTGAATCCACGCCTGACGGTGGTGGAAAGTTCCATGCAAGTCATTTGAAATGCGCCATCCCCTACCAGAACGAGGGGCCTGAGGTTGCGGTTCGCAACCTGAACTCCGACGGACGCCGGGATCGAAAACCCCATCGAAGTGTAGTAAGCGGTGCTCAGGAATTCTGTGTGTCGGCTGATTGACAAATCAGCTGCGGCAAACATGGAATCGCCGGTGTCGGCAACAACGACCATGGATTGGTCCAGAAGGCTGTTGATCTTCTGAAATAATCTCCTGATTGTAATTGGTTGATCGTTCTTTGGGGACCATGCAGGAACTTCGGGAGGACGAACTTTCGGAGCAGCTCGCACCGGGCCAATCTTCTTCGAAGCCAGGTGTGTGACGAAGTCGGTGAACAGGACATCATGGAAGTGGTGATGCCGGATTCTCAGTTTTTCGCTGGTCGCATAAATGCACCGGCCGGGATCCAGTCGTGCTGTAAAGATCCCCAGATTGATATCAGTCATAAAAGCGCCCAGCAGGATGACGCAGTCGCTCTCTTCCACATAACGTCTTACCTCATCACGGCCCATGGCGCCTTCGTAGACACCCAGGTAGAGAGGGTGTTTTTCGCTGACAACAGACTTTCCGAGCAACGTTGCACAGATCGGGATGTTATTTGCTTCCGCCAACTCGAGAACCTGCTCGCGCAGACCGAAACGATGTGTCTCAACTCCCGCGATGATGACAGGGCGTTTTGCGGCGTGGATGCTTTCCCTCGCTTCCTTCAGGCATTCCTGCAACGCATCGGGGTCACTGACCAGCGGAGTAACAACCGGAACGTGTGCGTGGGTTGCTTCTGCCAGGACTTTGTCCCGAGGAATCTCAAGAAATACAGGCCGTTTGAAGCGAACACAGGCTTCCAGGCATCGATCAATTTCACGAAACGCTGTCAGTTCATCTTCGAGCGAAGCGGTTGCAACGGTGATTTTTTCAAAGACATCACGTTGCGTGTTGAAGTCCCGCACGCGGTGATGAAGCAACGGATCCGAACGCCGTTCCGACATACCGGGCGAACCGCTGATCACAATTACCGGACTCTTTTCTGCGTATGCTCCGGCCACCGCATTACACAGACTCAGGCCCCCGACGCAATAGGTGACACAAACCGCACCGATACCATTGATCCGAGCATAACCATCGGCCGCATACCCGGCGCAGGCTTCGTTTGTGGTTCCAACGACATTGATGGGGCTGTCTTCCAGCATCCCGTAAAACTGCAGTACAAAGTCCCCTGGAATGCCGAAGATATCTCGCACACCATAGTCCTGAAGTCGCTGAATCAAATACCCCCCGATGGTCATTCGGGCCGCCGCTGTTGTGCTGTTCGAGGAAGGTGTAGAATCGGAGCTCCTGCGTGAATTTTTCCTGTTTGCGACAGCCGGTGCCTGTGACGCATTGGAACTTCTGGCTGCCCTGGTGGGTTTCTTCTTCGGAGCCATTTTTCTGCCTTTCGGGGTACGAACAAACAGGGGGCGGCCGCGGACATTGCTCGCTTTCGTTCCGCGCGCCACCCTAAACAACCGCCATTCGATTCCAGCGTTACTTGATTCTAGGCAGTTCCGTGACCGTCGACAGCGTCAGACTTCGTGATTCGGATTCGAAGCCAATGGATTTCGCCTTTGCCCTCAATGAGCCATAGTGGCTGCCGTTCCATTCAGCAACGGTGCCTGAGGGAGTTGAATCACGAGTGACTGTTGAGCAAATCGATGATCTTCTGGCGCGACTTCGAGCGTCGGTCAACCATGTCCAGAGCTGTCTTGCCATTTCTGTTCTTCAACCCGGGGGCGGCACCATTTTGAAGTAACAGCTCGACAGACAGTAATGCTCCAACGGAAGCTGCCCGCATCAGGGCAGTGACCGTATGAGTCGACTCACAAACGCGGTTTACATCGACGCCATGCTTCAGCAGGATCTGAATCGACTTCGGATTGACGGCAGCCTGAATCAACAGGGAGTGACGTGAAACGTCGGTTGTATTTGGCGGGAGGCCTGCGTCCAGCAGCAATCGCAGAAGCTTCGGGTTCTGGAAATTCATGTTCGGCAGCTGACCATCCACAACGGAGCTCAGATCATTGCCAACACGATCCAGTTCGTTTTTGATTTGCGGGATCAGTTGATCTCGCTCTGGTTTCGCCAGCAGTTGAAACAACTTCTGGAAATCGGGTCTTGCCCTGCTACTTTCGGGTTCGGATGGCGCAAGTCTCCCGGGTCCAGTTGTCGATGTTGGCAACTTTGCCTGGGGTGATTTTGCTTTTGCCCGAGATGACCGCGCCTTCGGTGAGGCTGACCGCGCCTTTGGTGAGGCTGACCGCGCCTTTGGTGAGGCTGACCGCGCCTTTGGTGAGGCTGACCGCGCCTTTGGTGAGGCTGACCGCGCCTTTGGTGAGGCTGATGGCAAGGTTTCGCCTGGCGGTGACTGCTTTGCGGTGTTGACGTCCGGAGGAAGGGATTCCAGCTTTTCCATCTGCTTCCGGACAGCGTCAATGCGGCTTCTGTTTCCGTTTTCCGTCGTTCTTCCCGGTCGCCACGCGGTTCCGGCGGCTTGCTGGCACTTTGATTTGGCAGATGCGGCGATCTGAATGCTGAGCCCTGTTGCCGCGGTAAGTTCGTCGAAGCATCCCGCGCCGATGCCATCCAGCATTTGCCCGTCCATTTCGAGCTTCAACGCAGCGAGTTCCTTCCGTGTCAGATTCCGGGTGGCATCGAACTCAAGGCTCAGAAGCAGCTTTCCGCCGGGGGAGAGAACGATTCTTGGGTAGCCGCCCCGCAAACCGGCTTCTTCGACGAAGGGAAGTTCGGTGTAATTCAGGGCCGAGTCTTGATGACAGGCGAAGCCATTGACTGCCCGAAATACGCTCGCCGATGAAATTGCCGTTCGGTCAAAACGGGCAATTTGCGCAGGCAGGACGTACTGAATCCTGGTTCTCATTGCTCTCTCCTTTCCTGTTTCGTCAATCGCCGGGGTGATTCTAACAAACCCAAAATGAACTGCGCTCGGCGGCAGATACATGCAACAAATGACCAGGCGGCAATCTGTACAGGAAACATTCTCCGGAATGCAGCTCCGAAATGGCCATTCTTCAGATGCTTTCAGGGATTTTGCCGGGCGACTTTAGACTTTGAAATGCGGTTGCTAGACTGCCCGGCTTTGATAAACCCAGACCAGTGGCGACATTACGCAGGTCGGCGATGCCTGGAATCAGGCCGCTCTGAACATGACGCGATGCCTGCACTTTGACGGCGACTTTACTGGAACAAACTGTTCATATGTTTTTCGGGAAGCTTGGAAACCTGGCCGCCAAACGGGCGCCGCTGATTGCGGCGTGCTGGATGTTGCTGCTGCTTGTTTCTTTTTTGGCTGCCCCCGAATGGTCCACAGTTGTTCAAAACGGCGAATTTGCGTTTCTTCCGTCGGATTCTCCGAGCCGACTGGCCGAATTGGGATTTCGAACGGCCTTTCCGGATGACATGCTCGAAAGCAGTGTTGTCCTGGTTGTGCGTCGCGAAGACGGCAGCGTTGATCGGGACAATGCCGAATTCAAAGCAGGGCTTCAGAATTCTGACAAGCTATTCATTACGGATGTCCTGGTTCCGGAACTTTACCTGCTGACGGGACTGAAGCGAGAAGCGGATGAGCTGTTATCGGAGGAAATTGAAGAGCAGGAACGGCGTTCGGCCGCGCTGACGAAGGAGCAGGTCGCAAGACAGGATCGACTGCGCGAGATCGTTCATGATATCCAGTGGTTTCAGGATCCCAAAATCGGCGACCTTCTGAACAGCGAAGATGGCAAAGCGTCGTTGATTGTTGTGCAGCTGAAGACTGAGTTCCTGGATCAGGCCAATTCTGAACTGGTCAATGCGATTGAGGAATTCATTGATCGGCTTTATCGCACCCCCGTACAGAATCCGGGGACTGCGACAGGAAACAATCAGTCTTCGTCTCCCACGATGCCAGCGGGCCTGGATGTTGCGATCAGTGGTTCGGCCACTTTCGGTCGTGACATGATCATGGAGTCGCAGAAGAGCGCGAAGGCCACCGAGAAATGGACCGTGATTCTGGTCGTCATTCTTCTGATCGCCATCTACCGCGCTCCATTGCTGGCGCTGATACCACTGATCACGGTTGCTGTTTCGACCACCGTTGCCATCAGCCTTCTGGCTATTGCCGCGGAGTATGGGTGGGTCAGTCTGTTCAATGGAATTGAAACTTATGTGACGGTCGTCGTCTACGGAGCGGGCATCGATTACGGTTTGTTCCTGATGGCTCGCTATCGAGAAGAACTGGATGACGGCGCAACCATAGAAGAAGGGGTCTCTCGTACACTGAAGACAATTGGCCCGGCACTGGCGACGAGTGCGGGTACATCAATCTTTGGTATTGGCATGATGATGTTCGCCGAATTCGGCAAGTTCCGTCAGGCGGGTTACGCCATCACGTGTGGTCTGTTCATTTGTCTGATCGCCAGTATTACGCTGACCCCTGCTGTGATTCGTTTGTTTGGTCGCTGGGCGTTCTGGCCAAGCATGATGACGCTGCACAACCGTGGTGAAGGTGGCTTTCTGGTAAAAGCCAGTTGGTTGACGCGGCTACAGAGAGCCAACTTGATGCAGACAGGCTGGCAACGCATCGCAAATCTGGTTCAGCAGCGTCCGGGGCTCACCTGGCTGCTGAGCATTCTGGGAATGCTGCCGTTCGCCATGATTGGTGTTATTTACTTCAGTCACCTGAGTTATGGTCTGTTGTCTGAATTACCGGATGATTCCACCAGTTTGCGCGGGATCCAGGCGATTCAGTCTCACTTCCCGGCAGGTGAAGTCGGCCCGGTTTACGTATTGCTGGAAGCGGAAGGGATCGACTTTCGCGAACTCTCTCGAGGTCCGGAGAGGCTTATCGAAAAGCTCTCCAGTTCACTTGAGGCGGACAAGCAACGTCTTGGAATTCACTCAGTTCGGTCATTGTCCTCACCCAGGGGAAACCGTGGATCAGTCAGACTGAACGCCGCTCAGGCCATCGGGCAACGAAAACTGGCGCGAGACTACTACGTGAGCAAAGAAAATCACTCCGTGACGCGTCTGGATCTGATTTTCGAAAACGACCCATTTTCCACGAGCAGCATTGCGGAATTCAGAAAACTGCGCGATGAACTGCCGACCATGCTGCCTGAAGAGCTGGCCAACGCCCGGTTGTCATTCAAAGGTCCCACTGCCAACGTCAGTGACTTAAAAGACGTTACCGACCGCGATCAGATTCGTATCGACCTCCTGGTGTTGGTCAGCGTCTATGTGGTCCTGGTCGCGTTACTGCGAAAACCGGGGATCTGTAGCTACCTGATTCTGAGCGTCTTTTACAGCTACCTCGCAACTCTTGGTATTACCTTCTTTGTCTTCTGGGCGATGGATCCTTCCGGCTTTACCGGAATGGACTGGAAGGTGCCACTGTTTCTGTTCACGATCCTGATTGCCGTGGGAGAGGACTACAACATCTTCCTGATGACGCGCATCGACGAAGAACGCAAGACGCATGGCCCGATTCGCGGCATCACGGTGGCTCTGGAAAAGACCGGAGGGATTATTTCCAGCTGTGGAATTATCATGGCGGGTTCCTTTTCGTCGCTGATGGCCGGCAGTCTTCTGGGCATGGATCAACTTGGCTTCGCACTGGCACTGGGCGTCTTGCTGGATACGTTTGTTGTTCGACCCATCATGGTGCCAGCGTTCATGGTGTTGCTGGCCCAGGGACGCTTAGGCCCCATGAGCCGTCTTGCAGGATTCCAGCCGGAAACCGTGGTGGAGCGTGAAGGAATGGCCAGCGATGGTTTTGACTCCAGTGGCATGGTTTCGGGCAGGGACAGCTCAGACAGTATGAATCCGATCGATTTCGATCAGGAAAAGACCGATGCGGTAAAGCATTCATGAGCAGTTTTAAGTTTCACCTGGATGCATCAGATTCGCAGACATCCGGTCGAGCTGGCCGATGGGTAACGCCGCACGGCGTCGTTGAGACGCCCGCATTCATGCCGGTGGGCACGCTTGGAACGGTCAAGGGGCTGCTTCCTTCGCAGTTACGGGATGCGGGGGCGCAAATGGTTCTTGCCAACACCTACCATTTGGCGTTGCGCCCCGGAAGCGAAATTGTGGCCGAACTGGGTGGTCTGCATCGATTTATGGACTGGGACGGTCCAATTCTGACTGACAGCGGAGGGTTTCAGGTCTTCAGTCTGGCCGCTATGCGAAAGCTCACCGATGAAAAAGCGGTCTTTCGATCCCACATCGACGGCAGCCTGCTGGAGCTTTCTCCGGAAACCGCCGTGAGGATTCAGGAGAATCTGGGGGCCGATGTCATTATGTGTCTGGACGAATGCCCTCCGTCCGGCGAATCAATTGAAAAGATCCGCAAAGCTGTCGATCGCACGACTCTCTGGGCAAAACGCTGTCGGGATGCCAAGGAGAGGTCGGACCAGGCCCTGTTCGGAATTGTTCAGGGGGGCGTGCACGAAGAAATGAGGCTGCGATCTGCAGATTCCCTCGTCAGCCTGGCATTCCCAGGGTACGCGATTGGTGGTTTAAGTGTCGGGGAGCCTCCTGAGGCGATGTACCGCACCCTGGATTTCACGGTTCCTGCCCTGCCTGTCCAAAAACCGCGATACCTGATGGGTGTCGGGCGGCCGGAAGACATTCTGGAAGCGGTTTGTCGGGGAATTGACCTGTTCGACTGCGTGATGCCCACCCGAAATGGCCGTAATGCAATGGCATTCACGAGTTCCGGCCCGGTTCGTTTACGAAATGCCGTCCACCAGCGGGATGACAGTCCACTGGACCTGGAATGCAGCTGTGTTGCGTGCACTCGCTACAGCCGGGCGTATCTGAGGCATCTGTTCGTTGCGAAGGAAATGCTGGGCCCGATTCTGCTGTCGCTTCACAACATCACATTTTACCAAACCCTCGTCCGTAATCTCCGGAAGGCGATAATCGCGGGTGTTGCGGGGGAGTTCCGTTCGAATCAACTTGCCCGCTGGCACTCGCAGCCCTAATATGCCGCGTTTTTCCCTGACAAATCGCCCACAGCTGGGTGATTACGTCGTAGAACGTCTGTTGTTCGTTGCTGGTTCTGCCAGTACTGAGCGGTAACAGGCGAACTTTGATGGCGAAGTCCGGACGTATCCGTGGGAAAGTTTCCTCCAGCGTGCAAAACATCAGGCAAATCGAGTGCTGAATTTTCAAACGTCGATCGAGAATGTTATCCCGCAGCTTTGGCGAACCTGCATTCTTGCTCAGGACGCCGTGAAGCCGGGCGAACCAAATCCTCTGGTGACCATGGGCCCGTTCCTGATCATTGGTGTGATGTTCTATCTGTTGTTCATGCGACCTCAGCAAAAAGAACAACAGAAGCGAGCCGCTGTGTTGGCAAACCTCAAAAAGAACGACAAGGTTGTCACCGCGGGTGGCATCATTGGAACGGTCGTGGAGGTGTCGTCGGACAACGCCAGGATTACTCTGAAGGTTGACGACAACACGCGAATTAAGTTCCTGCGATCCAGCATTCAGGGATTGCTGGAAGACTCCACAGATTCAAATTCTTCGACCTGATGGACTAAGTTCCAGCGGGCTTTTCGATATCCCCCTTTTCAACGGCTGACATCCTCAGGAACTTCTTCGATGTATCAATTCCTTAACGGATTGCTGACTCTGGCCTTGCAGGATTCTGAAGCGGTCGCAGCAGCAGCTGACACCGCTGCAGAAGCCCTGGAAACAGCCTCGAAAGTGGCTGAAACGACAGAGGCAGCTGCACCATCGTCCGGCATGACAGGAGTGCTGGTGCTGTTTGGTGTTCTGGCTCTGATTGTTCTTCCATTCGTGCTGGGGCAACTGCTCGCCAATGCACTCAAGGTGAAAGAGTGGGGCTTCCGAATCGGCGTCAGCCTGTTTGCACTGGTGCTGGGTCTGGCACCTTTTATCGGCTCCATCATGGCCGGACGGCCCGTCACTGAGACCATTCGTCTTGGGATCGACCTGAAAGGCGGGACCAACATCGTTTACAAGGTGAACGGAGAAGGTAAGGAAGTCACCAATGAAATTATGGACCGGATGGTGGGGGCCGTTGGCAAGCGAATCAACCCTTCCGGGGCAGAGGAAATCATGGTTCGTCAGGTCGGTACAGACCGGCTTGAAGTGATTGTGCCGGGCGAAGACCCGCAGACCGTGGCTGAGCTGAAGCGCAAGCTCACTACACTGGGTAGCCTGGAGTTCTTCATTGCAGCCGATCCCGTCGACGATCGTGAAATCGTGGAACAGGGACGCTCTCTGGATGTGGAAACAAAAGAACTACTGGACGCCACTGGCAACATGATCGCCGTCTGGCGACAAGCTTACGAAACCAATGGTGTTCCCAAGCCTCAGGAGGCACTTGTCAGCCGACCTGTTGAAAAGCTTCGATCTGTTGACGGAAAAACGGAGAAGTATCAGACCTTCGAGTACCTGCTTCTTGTCGACCCACCAGCTCAGCGAATTACTGGTGAGTACCTGGTTTCAGCAACGCCGGGGTATGCCCCCAACGGTGAAATTATCGTGAACTTCGTCTTCAATCAGGCGGGGGGGTTCCTGTTCCAGAACATGACCAGTGAGAACCTTCCGATCGAAGGACGGAGTCCACGCAAACTGGCGATCGTCCTTGACCGCAAGGTGTTTTCGGCGCCGCAGATCAATTCGGTCATTGCAGAGCGTGGTTATATCGAAGGTGGTGGGACCGGGTTTTCCGTGGAAGAAGCTCAGGAACTTTCTGATGTCCTGAACGCAGGTGCCCTTGAAGTTCCCATTGATCCAAAGCCATTGAGTGAAGCAACCGTCGACCCGACGCTGGGTGCTGATGTTCGAAATAAAGGCGTGAATTCGGTGATCATGGGCGGCGCGATCGTGGTCGTCTTCATGCTGTTTTACTATCGACTCGCCGGTGTCGTCGCTATTGTCTCTCTCGCCCTGAATATCGTCCTGGTACTTGGCACGATGGTGCTGATCAACGCGACATTCAGCCTGCCGGGGCTGGCTGGTATCGTTCTGACGATCGGTATGGCTGTTGACGCGAACGTTCTGATCTACGAACGCATGCGTGAAGAACTCAGCCGTGGATCCAGCCTGAGGATGGCCATCCAGAATGGTTTCGCCAAGGCCTTGTCGACAATTGTTGACGCCAACGTAACAACGCTGCTTACCGCCGTGGTTCTGTTCACGATCGGTACCGATCAGGTGAAGGGGTTTGCCATCACCCTGTTCATCGGTATCGTGATGAGCATGTTCACTGCCCTGTTTGTGGGTCGATTACTGTTCGACATTATCGAAAAGAAGCGATGGGCATCAAAGCTCAGTATGATGTCGATCGTCGGCAGTACCAACTGGGACTTCCTGGGCAAGCAAAAGCTTTGTGCCGTGATCTCGGTCGCCCTGATCGGAACAGGTCTGGTCGCATTCTTCTCACGTGGTCAGGAGAACTACGACATTGACTTCACCGGCGGAACCATGGTCACCATGCAGTTCACTGAAGATGTGAAGACGGAAGATGTTCGCGAAGTCCTCGCGACGCAATTCACAGACGCCTTCACACTGGAACGTCTGGCTATGGACGCGGACACCACAGAAGGAGTCGGTCGCCATTTCCGCCTGCGAACCACCGAAAGCGATTCCGGAATCACCAATCAGGATGATACCGCAGAAGCATCGGCCGAAGAACGCGTTCGCGGAAAAGTCTTTGAAGCATTCAAGGGCAACGGCGACATGAAGCTTCGGATGGTGACGATGGAATTCAGCGATATTCAGCCGATCGAGATCGCGGAAGGCGACGATTCCGTCGAAGCACTTCAGTTGAAGCGATTCGACGGTGGTTCTTCAGCCGATATCACGCTGTCTGACGAAGTTGCCGCCGGAACGGTTCTGGATAACCTGTCTGCCGCACTCAGCAGGATCTTAAGTAACGGCCAGCCCAGATATGGTGAACCGTCTGCATTGATTGAGATCGCAGGCGTTGAGGGTTCCGGAATGGAAGCCGCTGAAATGGCGGTACGCAAGTACTCAAAGGTGACTGTTCGGGCGATGCCCGCTGTTGAGCCGGATGATCTGAAAACCGCGCTGACAACCATGCAGGACAGTATGGCCAGAAGCCCGCTGTTCGACGAAGTGAACACGTTTGCCAGTGCTGTTGCCAGCGAAATGAAGAGCCGGGCTGTCATCGCGATTCTTCTCAGCATGCTGGTGATCACGGCCTACATCTGGTTCCGATTCCAGCATGTGACCTTTGGTCTGGCCGCTGTTGCAGCGTTGATTCACGACGTACTGTTCGTGATGGGCATGCTGGCACTTGTTTCCTACATCAATGGCACGCCGATTGGCAACCTGCTGCTGGTGAATGATTTCCGTATCAATCTGCCGATGATTGCCGCATTTCTGACTCTGGTCGGATACTCGCTGAATGACACCATTGTCGTCTTTGACCGTATTCGCGAAGTAAGAGGCAAGAATCCTCAACTGACAGCGGAAATTGTCAATCAGTCGCTCAATCAGACCCTGTCACGAACATTGTTGACCTCTTTGACAACATTCCTTGTTGTCATTGTCTTGTACGCGTTTGGTGGCGAAGGGATTCATGGTTTCGCATTCTGTCTGACTGTCGGTATCATCATCGGTACGTACAGTTCTATCTATGTTGCGAGCCCGATCCTGGTCTGGCTGATGAACCGCAGTGCGAAAGTTGCTGCAGGCAAGTAGTCTTTCGGGGCAGGTTGTTAAAATCGGCAATCAATATCGAAGCCCGGCTTTCTGATTGAGGCCGGGCTTTTTATCGTGAGCAATATTGCATCGTTTGCGTCTCATCCAGTCCACGCTCTTCGCAGCGTGGGCTTTCTTCATTTAGGTGCTCCTTTTCCGGATTGGAGTTCAGGTCGGAATGATCGAACCTACGCCACTAAACTGGTCGACTGTTGATGCAGCTGAAATGTACGAAGTTCCCCGCTGGGGGAACGGCTACTTCTCTGTCAGCAGCAAAGGCACGGTACTGGTCCATCCCGATCGTGATCCGTCACGCGGGGTCGATCTGAAAGAACTGGTCGAACGACTTCAGTTGCGCGGGCTGGATGTGCCGGTTCTCCTTCGGTTTAACGGCATCATCAAGGACCGGTTGAGCATGCTGCATCGCGTATTCAGCGATGCAATCCGTGAACACAACTACAATGGCACTTATGCCTGCGTTTACCCCATCAAAGTGAATCAGCAACGCGAAGTTGTTGAGAAGGTCGTCGAGTACGGTCGGGAATTTGGTTTCGGCCTTGAAGCGGGCAGTAAGCCGGAACTGCTGGCCGTCGTTGCGATGACGGAAGCACAGACTCCCATCATATGTAACGGCTTCAAGGATGCCGAATTTATCGAGATGGCGTTGCTGGCCCAGAAAGTCGGACGCCATGTGATTCCCGTCGTGGAAAAATACACCGAGCTCGAATTGATTCTGAAGTATGCAGAACGACTGGGTGTCCGGCCTCAAATCGGCATGCGAGTGAAACTGGCAGCGCGGGGGGCCGGCCGATGGCAGAGTTCGGGTGGATATCGATCCAAATTTGGTTTGCGTGCGAATGAAATTCTGACTGCACTGGATGAACTCAAGCGTCGCGGCATGGAAGACTGCTTCACGCTGCTCCACTTTCACCTGGGGAGTCAGATCACCAACATCCGGCAGGTGAAAGCTGCCCTGAATGAAGCGTCCCGTGTTTACACCGAGCTTGTGCATCGTGGAGCCGGCCTGAAATACATGGACGTTGGTGGCGGACTTGGGGTGGACTACGACGGTTCGCAAACAAACTTCGAATCCAGCATGAATTACACGCTGGAAGAATACGCACGCGATGTCGTCTACAGCATTCAGTCTGTGTGCGACGATGCCGGTGTTGCACACCCAAACATTATCTCGGAAAGCGGTCGAGCGATCTCAGCGTTCCACAGTGTGCTGGTCTTCAGCGTGCTCGGTGTGTCACAGCAGGGGACAGAAAGTTCTGCAGAATCGCTCTGCCCGGCAGACGACTCGTCACAGGCGCTGCAGGAGCTTTACCAAACCTATCGCAGCCTGAACCAAAGGAACGCTCTTGAAAGCTTTCATGATGCACAACAGGCTATCGATACCGTAATGACGCTGTTCAATACCGGGCATATGCCGCTGGATGAGCGTTGCCTTGGCGAAAATATCTATTTCGCGATCTGTAATAAGATCTGGGATCTGACGCATTCCATGGAATACATCCCGGAAGAGCTGGAGCGTCTCGACCGAATGCTGTCGGATAACTATTTCTGCAACTTTTCACTGTTCCAGTCGATCCCCGATTCATGGGCGATCAAACAGCTTTTCCCGGTGATGCCAATTCATAAACTGAATCAGGCGCCGACTCGGCATGCTGTCTTAAGCGATATCACATGCGATTCGGACGGGAAGATTGATCAGTTCATCGATCGACGCGACGTTCGTCGCACACTGATGCTGCACGACTTCAAGAATGCGCCGTATTATCTTGGAATCTTTCTGATTGGTGCCTACCAGGAAATCCTTGGCGACCTCCATAACCTTTTTGGGGACACCAACGCGGTGCACGTTGATCTGTCGGAAACCGGTGAGGTGATACTGGATACAATCATCAAGGGCGAAACGGTCAGCGAAGTGCTGGACTACGTTCAGTTCCGGGGCCGCGACCTTATCCATCGACTTCAGGTTGCTGTCGAAGTTGCCGTCCGGGAAGGCCGGATCGACCATCTGGAGGCTGGCAAGTTCGTCAAGTTCTACGAAGAAGCTCTCAATGGTTACACCTACCTTGAAGAACCCGACGGAGAATAAGATGACCGATTCACTCGACTCACTGCATCACATTGCAATCTCAGTCCCCAATATCGCGGAAGCCGTTGACTGGTACACAAGTACATTTCGATGCGAAATCGCCTATCAGGACGAAACATGGGCGTTCCTGAAGTTTGCCAATCTGCATGTTGCACTCGTGATTCCTGATCAGCATCCGCCTCACATTGCATTCGTGACGCCGAAAGCTGGCAGCTTTGGTGAGCTGAAAACGCATCGTGATGGAACGCGATCGCTGTACATCAGCGACGTCGGTGGCAACGCTGTAGAATTGATGGACCCCGACAGCGTCTGAGCAGTACTCAAAACCTCTCTGCCGCAATGAACGCTGTTCGTGTCGCCAGGTTCGTGTCGTTCTGTTCGCAGGAGCTCCAGCGACATCCAGAAGACAGGCGATTCTTGTTGCCTGTTTCAAAATCACCGTCGCCTGGAAAAGACCGCACTTCAGCGCATTCGGAAAGTTGACTACCTGCTGGCCGACCGTACGAAAGGCCAGCCGAGGTCAGGTTTACTGAATCGTCCGGGGCATACTGCTCGCGCTGATGTCATTGGTGGTTCTTCAACGGACTGTTCACGAAGAACGCCTGTTAAGTACCCGGCGCTTTGCGTTCGGCGGACGTGTAGTCGCAATTCGGTGACGAATGTGCGTTGTGTTGGATAGATCCGCGAAAGTCTCGACTATTCTGATGAACGGCCGAAGTACGCTTTTCGAAATCTGGTTTGATGACCATCATTCAGTCGGCCTGATGCTGACCCGTTGCCGTGGCAAATTAGAATTGCTTCTCTGGCTCGTCGTCTTTAATTGTCATTTTCGTATTCGCACTCCGATTCTGAAATGCACGATTCATGAAACTGCTTTCTTCTTCCCTGCCGGTTTCCATCGTCATGATTCTGGTGATGGAATTTACCTCGACCGATGTACTGGCGGGACAGGTTTCCAAAACGAGCGAGGCCTCCAATGCGAACTCGAGACAGGTTATTTCCCCCGACGGAATTCACGGTACGCTTGTCCTTGTCGGTGGTGGAGCAGTGCCTGAATCTGTTCGGGAGCTGTTGTTCAGGAATACAGCAAAGACAAACGATTCGGAATCTCGTTCGTTTTCCATTGTTGTGTTGGGTATGGCAGCAGACAACCCGTCGGCCGCCGCAGATCGCGCCGTTGTGTGGCTGTTGGAATCTTCTGCAAATACTGACCAGAAGAGCGATATCACTGGGTACTCGACCGTCGACGAGGAATTGATACAAGCGATCGATCAAGCGGATGCCGTCTGGATCTGCGGTGGGCAGCAGAGCCGACTGGCAAAGTCGATCGAAGGCAGTGGCGTCGAAGAGGCTCTGCATCGGTTACTCGACCGCAATGGAACGATTGCAGGGACGTCAGCCGGCGCGGCCATCATGTCCAGGGTCATGATAGCCTCCGGAAAGGATCAACCGCAGATTTCAAAAGGGATGGATCTTCTGCCGGGAGCCATCGTCGACCAGCACTTTACGCAACGGAATCGCATAGGACGCTCAAAACTGGCGGTTGCGGCGAACCCACACTGTTTCGGGCTTGGAATAGACGAAGATACGGCTGTGATCGTATCCGGACGCCAGATGAAAATCATTGGCCGCGGCGCAGCCACCTGTTTGCTGGCAAAGTGTGATTACCGGGATGAGGAAGTGGTTCGCCTGCAGGCCCCGGCGATCGCTGATTTGACTCAGTGGCGGCGGGCTGCAGCTTGTCGAACCCGGAATGCTGACCCTGGGTTGCCCCGTCTTGGACCGCCTCAGGTCAAAGAGGGCGCTTTGGTCATCGTTGGAGGCGGATCGATGCCGCCGGACATCGTCAATCGCTTTATCGAACTTGCCGGTGGGAAGGACGCGAAGATTGTTGTGCTTCCCACCGCCGTTCCTCGCGACGTCGCACGCAGACAGCGTATTCCCGGCTTTCTGGCCAACAGTTCCGCTTCAAGCGTCAGGATTCTTCCGCAGGTCTGGCCTGAAGAGATTGCATCCGAAGAATTCCAGCTCTCTTTGAAAGAAGCAACCGGCGTCTGGTTCGGAGGGGGACGTCAATGGCACTTTGTGGATGCCTACGAAAACACGAATGCCATATCCTTGTTCACCGACGTTCTTAAGAGGGGCGGGGTGATCGGCGGAAGCTCTGCCGGTGCAACGATTCAGGGTGAATTCCTTGTTCGAGGGCATCCGATTGGCAATACGGTGATGATGGCGGAAGGATACGAACGCGGTTTTGGTTTCCTGCCAGCAGTTGCGATTGATCAGCATTTCGTTCAGCGCGGTCGAATGCCCGATTTGATCCCGGTGATCCGGAAGCACCCTGAGCTGCTTGGTATTGGGATTGATGAAGGAACCGCTTTGGTCGTACAGGGGACGAAGGCTGAAGTGATCGGCCAGCATTCGGCTCACTTTCTGACCAGCGAGGCCATTCGGCAGATTGATGCCTCCGGCGTTTCAGAGACTCCGGCTCAGTCGTACTATCGCACGGTGGAAACGGGCGGAGCGATTGATTTCGGAGAGCTGATCCCTTCAGATGCCAAAAATTAACGGTCGTTGATGAGTCGGGCAAGACGCAACTCAAGGCGTCAGAAAGGCACGTTTCGCAGGTTCCTGCCTGGCAGCGATTCCTCACCGCCACTTCGGGTTCTTTTTCAGCGGGCTGCTCAGTCAGGTCAGGTGATCGACCAATTGATTATGGCGGTGGAACAGGAATCGCCCTGATCCTGGCAACGATTTGTGGCCATTGTTCGTGATTGTGCAGGACATTCATATCCGGGTCATTTTCGAGGTGGTCGAGATCATCGAAGCCACCATTAACGGACTTTTGCAGCAATTCCATCGCCTTCTCAATTCGCTGTTGGTGCAGGTCTGCGTCGGAAGTGGCTTCCGCAGCCCGCGCGACAGTACATGCCGTGTTGTATTGGTTGCTGAAGTCGTCCGGGTCAAGGGCGAGCGTTTCGTTGGCCAGTTTCAGACCTTCTTCGATTTGCCCCAGTCGAACCATAGTCAAGGCCAGTGTGTTCATCGTCGCCGGTTCTTCGGGATTTAACTGGTTGGCTCGAACAAGATCGTTCAATGCATCGGTGAGGCGATCAGCGCGAAGTAAATACGAGGCTCGTTGCAACAGTGCATCTCCGAGCATGGGATCAGCTCGCACGGCCTGTTCGGTGAATTCCAGCGCTTCATCATACTGGTGTTCTTTTTTCTTAACGTGAGCAGCCTCCAGTAACGACCACGCTGGTGATCGGCGAGTCGCGGTCACCATGGAAGTAACCGCATACCGCTGTACTTCCTTGTTCCTGTGCCGCAACGCTCGATTGAGTACTCGGTGAATTTCCGGGTGCGGCAATGCCGAGCATTTGCGGAGCATTGTGTCTATGTGTTGATAATCACTGGCGTGATCATCCGATTCTGTGGCCGCTTGGAGTTCACCATCGACAAGTTGGGCGATCATCAGGATCGATTCTTCGGATGCGTCCACGGCAAATATGTCCAGCGCGGTGGAAAGAACTTCACGTCTTGACGCACCAGGCGCACCTTTCCAGTTCATCACCAGGTTTCGCCAGCCTGGGAATTCGATACTCATCAGGTATCGAAGGAAATCCGTTCGCGTATGAACGGGCAATTCGTCAAATTGATCAACAATCTCCTGCACCTGAGAAGGATTCGCACATTTCAGGACCGCGCGGATGGTCAATGGCTGAGAGTTCTTCTGACTTCGGAGATGCCGCAGAAGATGAGACGTCCATGCTGGGTCCGGATATAAGGCGGCAAGGTCTGACGTCGTCGAATCGATCTGTTCAGCAGTCAGTTGAACGGCCAGATACTGCTTTATCAGTGAAGCATCTTCATCCGATTGAGCGCGGGAAATGTACTGAGCCACAATCTCCTGCGCGGCTGGATCCCTGATTTCCAGTAACGATGCCCGTGCGGCGGCATGAACTGCAGGGTTTGTGACTGCGGCAAGCCTTCCAAGAAGCAGACGCAGTGTCACCAAAGAGGCATTGTCCGCGACCGGATGGTCGGCAGATGTCGCTGAAGGCTCCGAATCGGGTGAACCGCTTAACCCGGGTGGCGCTGGAGCAACCTCGTTTGCGATCGAATTGCCCGGAGTCGCAATGACGCTTTCTCGTCCTGATGATACACCCAGCGGATTCGGTTGTTGTGCCGCGAGGAAGTACATTAACTGGCAGGCACTGTCGATCAACATGGGAGTCCATCGAGAGTCCCCGGACTTGACGGCCGCGTTCAGGATTTCGGTCCGAACATTCCGCTTATTGTCATTCCAGAGTTGTTCGACTCGTTCATCGACCGAATCGTGTTCGTTTGCCAACAAACTTACAACAGCCATGTCCGCTTCGTCATCTGATTCGATGACATCGACAATGGTATCAACCACATCCTTTCGACAGACCCGCGCGAGAAAGGGAAGGATGGTATCGCGCTGTTGCGGTTCGGAATTGCGGACAACCTGCAACAGCTGCTCGAGTTGATTTTCCGTCAGCGTGTCGATACCGGATTCCAGAGCTGCCGCACGAAACCGATCATCTTCTTCAATCATGGCTTTAAAGACATCGGGTTGTGGCATGTACAGGAACAATGACGAAGTTGCTGCCTGAATCGCTTCATTCTCAGTTGAATATGGACGCAACCCGGGATAGGCCCCCAGGTTGTCGCCCTGCTGGATCACCCCAACGAGTTCAATATTGCGAAATGGTTTCAGAGGTGACGTGTTGATGACGACGGTAGCCGGTGCCTCTGTGAGTGACCTGGATTGAAGAGCATCCAGCCAGTGAACAGCTGCGGTTGTAAACGACAGAATCCTTCCGGCGGATTTGTCGCGAGTGTTGTCAGCAGGATCTTCACCATTTCGGATTTCGGATTCATATTGGCGCGGGTCGTAAAATGGTGAACGCACACCGGTCCCCACAGGTTCGTCTGCGTCAGGTTCACCGGAGCCTATAGCGGCGATTACCAGGCGTCCTGTACCGTCTGCCTGCAGTCTTTGCAGGTGATCGTGGAGTGGCCACATGGCCAAAAGATCGAGCGACCTGGCAGAGCGAATAATGGCGACTGCATTACCGGGTCCGGAGCGTTCGACATCGAATGGATATGCGTCTCTTAGTTGTCGATTCAAATCGACGAATTCGCTCCTGTTTTCAAAGCTCCATTTGAGAACCAGAGGCCATTCGGAAGGTTCATACCGAATGGAATTGAACGACAGGACAACCGTGAAATTCTGTCCGGGCTGCATGACATGATTGGCTTGTCCAGAAACCTGAGCCCGCACACAGCGAACATTGGCCTCTCCTGTCAGCAATTCAAACTGAGATGCATCCACAGAGAGTGTTTGTTGAGATGTGTTTGTGACATCCATTGTCACGTTCAATGCAAGGGTATATCTGGCCGGAAAGATACTTAATGCACACTTGGTTTCCAGAAGCCGCATCGACAGACTGGATTCAGCGGGTTCCTCCGAAGCAGTCGTTGTCGATTGGTCGTTTGGCGACGCGGGATTAGCTGAGCTTAATCCGTCGGCATCTTCATCGAAGTTGGGCTGCGTTATCGTTGCCGGAGCCGCGCTTGGGGCGTACGCCGTAAACAGACTCGCTGTCGCCTCTGCTTGCAGAAGAGCTCCCAGGCAGACGGCCAGTCGCCAGTGCACAGCTAATTCCCGAATCGGTATGTGCCGAAGCCTTTGCACAATCAGTCCCTCACTTGTGGTCCACCACAAACGCACATCCCTCTGGTACCGAAATGATACCAGAGGGACGATTGTTTTCACTGCCAGTCTTGAAGTACCCCAACATTTCGCAACGAAGTGGACAATTGGGTGCGTGCAGGCTGACGTGTGGATGAAGCGGGGCGTTGTTGGCTGGACAATTCCCTTAGGTTTATCTCGCGGCTACGGAGTGTCGGAGAAAACAGTGACGGATTCAGATACATACAGTGGGTCCTTCATTTGACTGTATCTGACGACAGCGCTGATCACACCATTTCGGACGGGTTGATCTCCCTGCAGAATCAGTCGAAGTCTCATCTGTTCGCCCGGCTGAACTTTACTGATCGCGTTATAAATGACCATGTTCTGAGACTTGCTTTGCTGTGCAGGCTTACCATCTGCTGCGTCTGCAGACAGCACTCGAACCTGCGGCGGAAGCTGCACTCGTACTTCAACGTTGTCCGCGTCTGCTGTTCCTCGATTATCCAGTGTGATGGCAAACGTGAATTTCTCTCCCACCTGAACGGGGCCTTCCAGTGGGCGTATGTCCGCGCCGATGTTATGGATGTCCTCGACAGAAACGGTTCGTGTGGCCTGAGAACGGAAACCTGCATTTTCGATGACGTCAACAATACTGTTGAGTTGCCCCGACCGCTGGGCCTTCAGTTGAACGTCCAGAACGCGTTGTTTGCCGGGCGCAATGCGATCAATTTTCCATGTGATGATTCCCGTGCGATCATCATAGCTCCCCTCCGGAGCAGAAACGAAAGTCATCCCCGCGGGAATCTGTTCCTGAACGATGCAATTGGTTGCTTCGAAGTTGGAGTTGTTCGTGATAATGTTTCGGAAGTCAGCCGGGCGGCCAACAAAACGACGCTCGGGACCATGTCTTTCGACAGTAAGCTGAGCTCCAACAATTTCAATGACAGCATCATCCGTCGCTGTCGAAAGTCCGCTGCTGGCGACTTCCGCGGTCGGCCGGAATTCGCCCGGTTCAGACGCCACGACTGTTAACACAATCTCTTTCTTTTCACCTGCGGGCAACAAGGGAATCTCATACTCCAGATCATTGCCTTCCGGGTGCTTGAGTCCTGACGGAAGGACGCTTCGCAGTATGACATTCCTGGCATCACCACTGCCGTCGTTTCGAATCTCAAAGCGAAAATCAACTTCCTCACCCAGGCGAACCTCACTGGGCCCCGAAAGATCCAGTGCAAGGCGCGGCGCTGTAATCACTGTGGATGCACGCACCTGCGACTTGAAACGCACGGATGCAACCGAATCAATCGTACCTTCACCCGTCGGGACGACGGAAACTCGAATCTGCTGACGTTCATTTGGCTGAAGGCGGTCGAATACCCATCGTAGTTTTCGTGACGTGCGATCGTATTCTCCCTGCGGCACGGTCTGGTCGAGCGTCACGCCGCTTGCCATTTCATCTTCGACCGTCACTTCGTAGGCAGCTGTCTGACCATCGTTTGAAACCGTGATCACGTATTCCATGGGAACGCCAACAGTTGCCTGTGCCGGTGCATCTTTCCGCAGCGTCACGTGGGGCCGCATGGAATTTGTGAGACGATCGTCGTTGTTCAGACCAACTCCATCGGATGGCCCTGTGATCGGAGATGCGTTATCGCCCGGTGCGGGGAAGTCCAGTCTGTCGTTCGGCCGTCCCGTCGAGAAATCGCCAGATGGGGCATTGCCGTTTTCCTGAGTGCCACGATCTGGTGCGAAAGGATCAGACAGCGGGGTTCTGCGATCATTTCCCGATGGATTTCGCGGCGTAGGATCAGCTGGCTGAGAATCGAATCCCGGAAAATCATTTCGAGACGGAACATCGACGGGAGACATGTCGACGGGGGATCGAGTCCTGTCGGGCGTGGTTCGCGCGCCGTCGTTGAAGCGATCCTGTGGAATCAGAATGTCGTTGTCCGGCGAACTGCTGGATGGCCGCGCGTCTTCCCGGAAGAAGTCGATTTCGGGTTCGGCGTCCAGGTTCCCCAAAGGTTTATTGCTGTCCGGGCCAGCCGGTCTCGAAAACCTGGGATCCGGATTCTGGCTGGGAACGGGAGCTGGCGGCTGTGAATTATCCAAACTGTCAGGCCGTAAGACAGGATTGCCACTGCCATTTGGACGCGGCATCGGAACCGGGTCGAATCCTTGGAACGGATTCTCCTCAATGCCAGGTTGACGAATGGGGGGCGAAGCGCCGGATGAAGGTGATGAGGTCGGATCTCCCGTCGGAAACGGTTCCTCCGCTTCAAATGGATCGGGCGTAAATCCGCTGTCAAAATTATCGCCGGTAGTCCCGGGTTGTCGGGTTCCGTTGGGAATTGAATTTTCAATAGGTTCCAACCCCGGGGCCGGTCCAGGAATGGGGGCCGGACGAGTACCTGGGGCAGGACGAGGATTGGCAGTCGCCGATTCGTCTGCGCCGAAAAAGAGGATTGGCTCTCCGCCTCCAGTTCGAGGAGATGAACCTGCAGGCTGAGATCCGGCCCCGTCCTGTGCTGCGGCGGGGTTTCCCTGTGCAGGTTCGCCGAACGGATCAGGCTCGCCGTCGAAAGTAAATGCAGGCAACTCAGGCTCAGATGGCTCGTTCCCATTCAGATTCAGGGATTCAAAACGCGACCCATTGCTGGTGGATGGCGAACCATCAATTGGAAATGGCTGATCCTGCTGAAATCCAACAGTCTTGATTTCTGCCGTCTGATTATTGCCTGATGCAAGCATAACACCCGATGCATTTTCCTGCACGGGATCCTCCGCGTGAGGATGCTGGTGCGAGTGCCCATCTTCCTCCGCAACATCGCCGAATGGATTATCACCTTCGTACAGCTGGTTGCGTCGTACGGTTGTGTCCACAACTGCCATCGCGCCAGCGGGAGGTGTATTCGGAGTCGGTTCTGTCAATGATGTATCTGCGAATGTCGCATCAGAAAAACCAACATCCGCAGGGTCCTGCTGAGACATCAATCTGTCGAAGTCCGTTGTGGAATCGGGTGTCAGATTTGACTCGATACCGCCGGTTTCGATACCGGCAAATTCCTGGGCGTCCGGAGGCAGCGGGGTCTGCTGCCCTGCGTTTTGCAGTTGAGGCAAACGCTGTTGAACCTCAAGAACCACCAGGGTGCCAATCCCGATAATTCCGACGGCTGCGACGATCTTCCAGATTGAATTCTGCATTGGGAATCCCTTCCCCACCATGACGAGCGACAAGCGCAGTCCATCCCTGAATTGCGCGCATGTTCTTGAACCGACGTAGAAGTAGCAGAAACTGCCGATTTAGCAAAGACGTGTTTTTGGCAGGAAAATTGCTGGGTTTTCCTTCTCTGGTCCTTATCACTGCGGGCCAAACCATGAAGGATAATCGGGGTTGACGTCTTGAAGATGCCCGTCTGCGTCCACGGGAAAGTCCATCGGTTCACCAGCGAAGCTCAAGTGTTCGCTGTTGGCAACCTCGTCGAAACAAGCCTCCGAAACGCGTACCCTCGAAAGGTGCAACGTATCGGAGATCTGCACAACTCGGGCATTTTGCGGCTCAATCAGTCCAATCGTCTGCAACGCACACTCGATGGTCTCCCTGTCGGTGGGGAGAGTAATGGGAATCATGGCAGCTTCCGGGTGAAGCCCGGTCACGCAATTGATACGCGTAATATCGTGATTGATCTGGGCGACACAACGAGCCGTCGTAAACTCGGACATGCCGATCCCTGTGCCGTTTCCGTGTGTCGCCTGGGTAAGTGAACGGATCATAATGCGGCGACATCGAGCCAGATCACGGTCCGTTGCAAGATGATCATTGAATTTGCGACCAACCACATTTGCATCCATGCCCACACCACTGATGTCTTTTCCAATGCGATCGACGATGAGCAGATCACACTCCGGCAATGGCAGTCGTGGCAACCACTTGTTCGCCATTGTCAGCAATTCTGGCTCACGGCGGGCAAAGTTCTCCGGGGCAACTGCTTCAATCAGTCCGGTTTCATCCCGGCAGTTTTCCAGAATAGCCATCCCGCCGACGATGCGGCAAACCTGAAGAACCTTCTCTGCTACCGAAGCAAGTATTTCCGGAAAGCTGGTGTCCAGAATGCCCCGGTGGTAGATCTTTGCCCCTTCGTGTTTGCCCAGGCCAATCAGCATCATTTTGTGCAGACCAGATTCGACAGGGCCAACGAAGCGAGTATGCGGCTTCACGCGGTTGCATACAAAGACATGGTCAGCCTCCGCCGCATATCGATCAAAATGAACCGGCATGCCGTGACTGGTTTGAGCAACGACAACCGTTTCCATGGTCGCTCGAAACGGAATGCCGATGAATTCTTCGGTGATTCCAAAGCTGGCCAGCAATGCGAGCTGACCTTCCGGCGTTCCACCGCCATGACTGCCCATGGCCGGTACGATAAAAGGTTTCGCCCCAAGACGAAGGAAATGCGCGGCGACCTCTTTCAGAATGATGGCGATGTTCGCGATACCTCGACTTCCCGCGGTAATGGCCACTGACTGCCCTGGCTGAATCCGCTCGTTCAGAGAAAGCGAATCCATCTGTTGCCGGACAGTGGCAGGAATGTCGACAACCGTTGGGCTTTCAAATACCTGGTGGACATCACACATTCGGGGCAGTTGGGGCATTCGAAGACATCCTGCATTTGCGGAAGTAACTCAGCGCGGATAGCGTTGATGGGATCAGCATAATGCATTGCCTCTTCTCGGAACAGTAGACGACTTCTGTTTGTCGGCAACTGAATTTCCGGCCCGCGGGCCTTTCCGCGATCACGAATAGACAAGGTTAACTTCGGCAGGTCGCGGATGGATGCCGCTGAGGGCAATCAAGCGGGATTCGGAGGTTGCACTGCAGCGGTGTTGGATTCCGAGGGCGATGCAGATGGCGTGTCGGGCGTTTCTGAAGCTGCCGGAGTCACTGTCGTGTCGGGTGTCGCTGCAGATTCGAGGGCGGGGTCGTCTGGTGGCGCGGTGTCTGGTGGCGCGGTGTCAGCAGTTCGCGTTTCCGTCTCTGAATCGAGGGCTGGTTCGGGACTTTTTGTCGTCATTTCGGACGATTGGGATTCGCTGGTTTCCTGTTGGAATCCTGCCGGAGATACGAACTCTGCTGTGTCAGCAGCAAGCATGGACGGGGAAATACCGCCGTTTGCGACGTGCCTTCGCAGGGCATCGAAATAGCTGGGAATCGATTTTTCCACCAGAGGCATCAGTCGTGGCGCCGTCGAACTGTTGGCAAGGCTTGCCAGATAGTCCACCAGCACGGCTTTTGTTTCCGGGGAAGAGTGCAGCAAAAAGTGCACCCAGGCCCAGGCTTCTGCATAGTCTTG
The DNA here is from genome assembly GCA_041398825.1 of Planctomycetaceae bacterium. Taxonomy (NCBI): domain Bacteria; kingdom Pseudomonadati; phylum Planctomycetota; class Planctomycetia; order Planctomycetales; family Planctomycetaceae; species Planctomycetaceae bacterium. The sequence continues at coordinate 426,169 of JAWKTX010000002.1, forward strand.
TCGGGTGAGTTTCTGGAAATCATGTTTCAGTTCCAGTTGGAACAGGTTGGGACTCCATGGCCTGTCCGCTTCGGCAGCAGTCGCACGATATCGGCTCGTCAGTTGAGCGACGTGGTCCGCATGAATTCCGCCTGGAGTTGTTCCTTCGACTTCAAAATACTCGGCTAACCCTTCGTCAAGCCAAAGGGGTACCGTTTGGAGACTAGCATGCAGGACACCGTGGGTGAATTCATGTCGCAAATCCTCCATCATTCGAGGGCTTCGATAAGAATACACGGCCAGCTCACGGTTTGTACCGACGAAATAGGCGCGACGAGGAGGTAGCTGGCTCCACGTTGACTGCATGTAGTAGCGATAGGTGGATTCGTCGCTGAAAAGATAGAGAACAACAGGGTCACGCTGCGGGGGCAGTTGCAGTGTCTTGTTGATCTGAGTGTGCAGAGTGTTCAGTTCAGTCAGGATAGGATCATCAGCTTCGATGGGTGAGTCTGACTTGATGACGAAGTACCTGGTTGTGAATGAATGCTGAGATGGCTTGTCCGCAGAAAAAGTCGTCCTGGGTGTCAGTTGGCATCCCGCAGTCAGAATGAAACCAAACGCAACCAACAGCCACCCTCCCCAATAGCGTGTATTCGCCCGAATCGACCTGATTCGACGAACCGGTTGCGCACTGGAAGGTGGTAGACGCGTCTGCATTCCGAAGAGTAATCAAGCAATATCTGAAGGCAGGATGGAACGACCCGTTTCGCTCGACTGTTGTTGGTGGCACAAGCGAGTGCTCTGAGGCAGGAGTCGAATCGTGGCAGAACAGGACCATTCGATCAAGCCACGTTGATCCATCCGAATACAGATGCGAACAATAGGATGAATAGGCAGTTTGCTTGGGTTGTTCGATCTGCGTAGATTGCCTGCGCCGTGTGGAATTCTTTCATTCGCATGAGTGAATTTAAAAGTCCATCGGAAAACGAACCCATTTTTTTGGGCCAGCGCCGGACCGACTGATGCGTTCGACATCGGTATGACCGTCAAGGTCTACGTCATCGGACCGACTGTGAAGGAAATGTCTACTGGATTCACCGGACAAATCAGGAATGCCCTTCCCATTGGTCGAATTGAAGGATGCTGATTTTCGGGAATGCGATTCCGGGCGATGCTGGTCAGAGCGAACCCCGGGATCGCACTCCTTTTGTATTCTTCCGGCCTGAACAGCCAACTGGTTAAAGGATTAACCTCGTGGGCGAAGTGAACCAATGTTGCTCCGTAAGCGAGCCAGATGGAATGAATGGAATGCCCCGTTCATTGCACAGGGATTGGTTCCGAAGAAGTCCGGTGGAAACCCGTACGCAGATTCATCTGGAATTGCTCGCCTTTCGGGATACGGCGCTGCGTACACTCGCCATGATCGCTCTTTGGTGGCTGGTCGTTTCTCAATGCCCTGGCGGCGAGTCACCGACGGCCATTGCCGGGCAACCAGTGAATCCCGGGCCGCGAGTTGATCCGGGGCAGACAGCGGGAAATTCGAAGGGGCCCGTCGATGCAAACGCTCCGCAGTTGCTCAAAGAACCTGCGCCGACTTCCGCATTCGCGTTTCCGCCTGAAGCTGAATCATCGCCACTGGTCGATTCCATCCTGGACCAACGTGGAACCACTCGACTGGACTATTTCCCGTCACTGGCGGAACGCTCGAACGATTCTCGGGTTCCTGTTGACCAGACATCGTTGAGTCAGATCATTCCCGAAACGACCAATGAGGTCCTTCCGACTCACGGGACACATACGAATTTCGTTTCGTTTCGGCAGCTCTTTGATGATCCGGCCAAATACAGTCCCTGCGAAACCGGATGGCAGCTACTTCCGGACGGGCTGCTCTACAAAACTTATCTGGCAGGCTACAAAGAACCGCGAATTCAGTACACGAATCTTTTCGACACGCATTCGAAGCGGCGTGTGACAGAAGCAGTTTTAGGTGGTCGTGTAGGCATCGTTCGCTATGGAACTTTTGGAGCGAACAATCCTCAGGGATTCCAACTGGATCTGGACGGAGCTGTGTTTGCTCGCGTACTGCCGGATGAAGTGAGCACCATGCTGGAAGGAGCGGACTTTCGGGTGGGGCTTACCGGAACCTGGCGACATGGTCCATTAGCTGCTCGAACAGGTTACTATCATATCAGCAGTCACGTTGGTGACGAATTCCTGCTGGCCAATCCGATGTTCAATCGCATCAACTACGTACGAGACTCACTTTTGTTTGGTCTGAGTTATGATGTCAACAGTGACATCACTGTCTACAGCGAACTGGGCGCTGCGCCAGGGACCCAGGGCGGTGCGAAAATGTTTGAACTGCAGTTTGGTGGCCAGTACACGCCCATCGCGACTCGTCCCTCGAATGGCGCCCCCTATGTCGGTATCCACACACACCTCCGTGAAGAATTCAACTTCAATGGAAGTCTTAATGTCGTCGCTGGATGGGGATGGCAGGGGCCGACCAGTCGCCGCCGTCTTCGAGTGGGAATGATGTACTACACTGGACCGTCGATGCAATTCTCGTTTTTTGACCGCTATGAGAATCTGCTTGGCGGCGGTATCTGGTTCGATTACTAACTCAGACCCCATGTTTCAATAATTCCAGCGCGTGATCTGATTCGCCGTCGCAGCCTTTGGCGTGAGCGGATTTGGGAGTTTGCTGACCGTTGAAACACCGGGACAGGCAGGCACGACGACAGGAAACCATCGTGCTTACAGGTCTCCTGCTCGAGCTAGTCCTGTTTTTCAACAGGCTGCTCAGCTCAGTGCTGTTTGAACACGACGAACTGATTCGAAGTCGTCGCCTTTCAGGGATGGCTGCTCACCCCATCACTGGGTTTTCGCACGAACCACCAGAACAGAACGCCCACGACCAGTGTGATCACTGTCCCCAGAATGCGAGCCGGGTAAAGTACGGTCATCATCACCGCAAAAGACAGGGTTGCTGCAACATAAATCACCGCAGCAAACAGACCGGGCAGTCGCGGTTTTGAGATATCGGCAGGGGTCGGCAACAGAAGACAGGCAACCGTCAGTGCAGAAGACAGGGCCAGAGTTGTCCCGAGGTACTGAAGGAGTTCCAGCAGAGTGGACCAATAGACCAGAAACAGCGAGATCCCTGTTTGAAGGAGTACCGAGCGGGGCAGTCCGTTGCGGTCTGATCGGAACGCGGCTGGAAATACTCCATCCAGCGCCATTCGGCTATAGACACGCGGGCCCGTCATAATCATGCTGGCGACGGATGAAAACGTGGCAATGATAATCACGATGCGAATCAGCAGCTCGAGCCTGTCGCCGCCCATACGTTGTGAGGCGATCGTCGCGATTTCCGGCTGTCCGGCGATTTCTTCCGAAGCACTACCTGCGAGAAAAAGGAAGTTCAGCAGCAAATAGACAATCATCGTTGCAAGCGTGCCGAGCAAGAGACTTTTCGGCACTGTCACCGATGGAGACGCCGCTTCAGAGGCGATATATACCGCCTGATTGAAACCAGCATAGCTGAACGAGATCCACATCACAGATGATGCAAATTCATAAAGAATATTGGACGGCTGGGCTTGCGCAATGGGCTGCCACTGGATTCCATTCGCACTGACCCAGAATGAGCCGACGGTGATGAACAAACCCATTCCCAGCAGCTTGACAATGACGACCGCATTCTGGAGTTTGGCCGTTTTCATCTGCAGAAACGAGTGCCCGAGACCACAAAGAATGATGATGGTCGCGGCAATTGAGTGTGGCGGAACCGAATTGGGCAATGGAACCAATGGCGCTGCGTAGGTCTCGCAGGTCATGGCCGCCAGAGCGACCGGACCGCTGAATCCAGCCGTCAGCGAGATCCAGCCAGAGACAAACCCGGCAAGGGGATGCAATCTTTTCGACAGGTACAGGTATTCTCCACCTGATTCCGGCAGCTGGCGTGCCAGATCACCGTATGCGACTGCGCCGCACAGGGCGATGAGACCGGCAACGAACCATGCCAGCAGAACGATCGGAGCAGAACCAAGAGAGGCCAGCGAATAGCCAGACGTGGTAAAAACGCCTGAACCGATCATCCCTGCCACAACAGTACAGACCAGGGTGACCAGGCCGAACTGGCGAGAGCCCTGATTCATTCTTCACTCGATGCTGTCGGTCGCCGAAACCGAAGGAAGTAGTTTTCGTGGAATTCCGGGATCTTGACTTCTTCCACGAATTCAAACCCAGCCGCTACAACTTCGTCTTTCACGGTTCCTTTGCCAGCTCGGACATGGGTGAGTAGCCAGTCGCGTGAAACTCCGGGAATTCTGTTGAAATCCACAAGCACCAGCTGCCCGCCGGGTTTCAAACCCGCCCGAATGGACTGCAGCATTTCCGGATAGTATTCGAAGTGATGATAGGTATCGCAGACAAAGACGAAATCAACGCTCTCCGGCAACAGTCTGGCAGATTTCTCTTCCGACTGGATCACTCGGACGTTGTTGAGCTCATCAGCTTTGACGCGGCGCTGAATATGCTCGATCAGACGCGGGGAAATATCGACGGCGTAGACTCGACCGCTCTCCCCAACTTCCCGGGAGAATAGTCCAAGATAGAGTCCAGTCCCGCTCCCTACGTCCGCGATCGCACTACCCTTTTTCAGCCCAATCGCTCGAATCACAGATTTCCGCCCCGCGAATACTTCCCGGCTTTCGATTTCGAATCGTTTCAGCCACTCCTCCGGATTCAAATCCGGACTGAGAAATTCCTTATTGATATCAGCAGGAACCCTGGATTGATCTTCGGCCGGGGCATCAAGAGTTGCCAACGCTCCGACGTTGTCTGACGGAACGACAGGATTTCGGGGTTTTTCATCGGCAGATGCACCCTGACCGGTCGGTAAAATCAAGAGGACCAGCAGGGACACCTGACATAGACGTTTTACGAGAGTGTCGTGACAAGCGAAACTGTCAATTCCGGATTTCGTGGATAGCATCTGGTGATGACCTCGAATGAAGGCGTTCAGGAATTCAAATCGCCCGGCAACGGTGCGTTCCGTTCGATCCGATATGGGACCAATGCAGCATGACAAAACAGGATCAGACGTTCCAGGCAGAAAGGCCAAATTCCCGCCCTCGATCGGTTACGTGGGTCATTGTTTCCCTCACCGTGATTATGTGTGCGTTTTGGGTGACGTACCGCACACTTTTGAGTCGTTTGGATTTGACGGATACGACGGACGCGAAAAGCGTCGGAGTGCTCTCATTCCGTCAGCGATTGCCAACCAATGGAGAATCAGATCTGGTTAGTGTCGAAGCAGCAGCTGTGGTCGGCAGAGTGACGATTGCCGGAAAGGAGCCGGACAATAATTCCAATGCACTGCGATTCAGTAACATCGTGATCTACATCGATGGTCGCGACCAGCTGCAAACGGGTGAAGAAGCAACATCAGTTGTGCTTGATCAAATCGAAATGGCGTTTGTCCCTCACGTTGTCACACTTCACGTGGGGCAAAGTCTGGAAATCAGAAACAGCGATTCTTCACTGCACAATGTGAATGGGCTGGCAAAGCGAAATCCGCCGTTCAATGTGGCGCTCACGCCTGGAGCTTCGGATTCGATTTCATTTGTACGGGACGAATTTATTCCCGTCGCATGCAACATGCATCCCCGGATGGCTGCGTGGGTTGCCGTCCTGCCGAATCGATTTCATACCAGGCCCGATGCGCGAGGTCAGTTTAAATTGCCAATGCTACCGCCTGAGGAATCTCAGCGGGATGGAGTTCGACGTCTTCTTGTTTGGCTTGAAAATCCCTATCCACCAAACAAACCACACAGGCTAAGCATCGATATCCCACTGAAACCTGGTTACGTGACGGATGTCACGCTGAACCTGAACCGATAGAAGCTTCATAAAGATACAATGTGAAGTGTCTGCAGGGTGAAAAGCGAAGTGTGGTACGTTGAGGTTCCTGCGTTTTCCGACTGATAGCGGGCCCAGTCGCGCCAGAAACAAAAAGCGTACCAGGAACGAAAATCGTACCGGGAACGTTGGCCAGCCAGGTCGCGCGACTATCCGCCGACGGTCAATTGTATTGCAGCTATCAGCGTATTTCTCAGCAGCATTGCAATAGTCATCGGCCCAACGCCACCAGGAACGGGTGTGATCGCCGAAGCAATTGCAGCGGCCGCTTCAAATTCGACATCGCCCACCAGACGGTCCTGAACGCGGTTGATTCCGACATCAATCACCACTGCCCCGGGTTTCACCATGTTGCCCTTCACGAATTCCGGGATACCTACCGCCGCAATAAGAATATCTGCCTGCCGAGTGATAGAGGCGATGTCACGTGTTCGACTGTGGCAGATTGTCACAGTCGCGTCTGTACCTTTCTGCAGAAGCAGGGCGGCCATTGGTTTGCCGACAATATCACTGCGGCCGATCACGACAGCGTGAGCGCCACTGGTTTCAACGCCTTCATACTCCAGCATCTTCATCACACCATGGGGAGTGCAGGGAAGGAATCGAGGGCGTCCCTGAAGCATCAGACCGACATTCTCCGGGTGAAACCCGTCGACATCTTTGGAAGGCAGGATGGCGTCCAGGATCAGAGTTTCATCCAGATGTCCGGGCAGTGGCAGCTGCACCAGAATTCCGTGCACCGAGGTGTCGTCATTCAGTTGCTCAACCAGAGACAATAACTCCTGCTGAGTGGTGGTGTCCGGCAAACGATGAAGGACGCTGCCTAAACCCGCTTTCTGGCATGCTCGTTCCTTGTTTCGCACGTAGACCTGGCTGGCGGGATCGTTACCCACAAGAACTGCTGCCAGTGTCGGAATCACGCCGGTTGATTCAATAAAAGCGGCAGCCTCAACGGCCACTTCATCCTTCACCACCTGCGATATCTTTTTTCCATCAATCATTCTTGCGGACATAACACCGACGGCCTTCGATTGGCAACAGACGAAGTGGACGAAGCAAACTTGCGATGGTTGCAACAGCAAAGCCCGACTCGTGAGAGTCGGGCTCAACCAAAGCTAACCGATGCCATCAGTCATTGATGCTTGTTTCAAGAAACCGAGCCAGTTTGTGGAAGTCGCTCCCTGCCGGAATGAAACGCACTTTCGTCACCAGGGTTTCAGGGTCAACCAGTTTTTCGAAGGGTACGTAGTGCAGGTCCAGCTGCCCTGAAACGGACACCATCACTCCGTTGTGCTTTTCTTCACACAAAGCTCTGTAGGCCCCAACCCCCAGCTGGCTTCCCAGCATCACGTCGAATGCGTGCGGTCGAGCACATCGGCATTCGTACCCAAGCTGCAATCCGGTGACTTTTCGTTTAACGCCTGTCTGAGATTCGTACCGAGCGGCGGCGCGTTTCGCAAACATCTTGCCGAGGTCAACATGCGCAACTGAGATGTGACCATGGTCGTCTCGCGGCACGTCTTTCAACGCTTCGTCCGGCAGGTATTCTGCCAAACCTTCGGCAAGAACAATGACACCGTATTCCTTGCCCTCTTTCTCCTGTCGATATCGCATAACACGGACAATCTTGTCAACTACCTTGTCGATGTCCATCACTTTGCGCGTCGAGGTGGAATCCGCAGACAGGTACTTCTCGTTGATATCCTCCACACTGATCACGAGGCTGGCTTCACCAGCAATGGCCGCACCATACGCGAGCCAGCCGGCGCTTCGCCCCATCGATTCCACCATAAAGTAGGCTCGAGCGGCTTCGGCATCAGCGTGCAGATTGCTGATTTCTGTTCCCAGTGTTTCGACTGCGGTAAAGTAACCAAAGGTAAAGTCGATCCCCATGTAGTCGTTGTCGATTGTCTTCGGCACGTGAACAACCGGCATCCGTTTCTGATCTGCCGGCAGTTTGTCCTGGTACATCTTCAGTTTATTCGCGGTCTTCAGAGTGTCATCGCCACCGATTGACACCAGCGCGTCGACGCCGATTGACCGTAACCCCTCGTAGACTCGTTTCATCGGTGCAGATTTTTCTGCATCTTCAAGATGTTCGGGAGCAGTGATATGCTTCCCCGGATTGGCTCGGGCTGTGCCGATCAGGATCCCCTGCTTGCTTCGTGTCCGTCGAAGCATAACTTCAGTCAGCTTCATGTAATGGACACCTTCGATCAGCGGCTGACTGGGGGCAAAATCAATCAGGTTTGAATAACCATATTTGATGCCAACAACTTCAATGCCGTTTTTGATGCAGGAGATCGCACAAGTTGAAATAACTGCATTGGCTGCCGGAGCCGGGCCACCTGCAAACAGCAACGCAACGCGCTTAATACCGTGAGACATTGGGAACTAAATCCTTGAAGGCAAAAAGTAACGAGAGGTCATTTCGCAACCCTGCTCCCTGTAGTGATTCCGGAGAATCCAACGAGTTTCCAGAAGCCTCTCAACTTCCGCGATGGGTTGTGACTTGAATGTGTTGCCGGGAAGGTGGCGGCTGGAAAAGTTTTCCTCCGTCACACAGAGTCGTCAGCGTACGACCTGCCTGTCTCCGTCCCATGCGATTTGTTTCTCACGGTTCACCACCATGTCCCAGTCCATACGGTGTGGCGGATTCAGGTAGTGACGGAATGCCGCCGACATTTGTCGTGCAACTTCCCAGTAACTGACACCACCAAATCCTGCACCCAGGGCCGGAAACACAATCGTGTTGATCCGATTTGAATCGAAGTGCTGAGTATTGTGCCGATAGACGGCAAGAAATGCTGCCCAGGTGGCAACATAAACGTGACCAGTCCCGTCAATCGATCCCGGCACCCTCATTGTTGGAGTGTGAGCGACAAACGGATAATCAGGCGTACCTGTGCTTTGTACGAAACTTGTCCCGACGGGTTGTTCTCCCAGATATTCATCCATGATTCGAAACTGAATCGACTTCATCAGTTCTTCACCATGGAAACCAACAACTGCGGCGTCAATTCCCGCGGTCATGATTCCGTAGCAATTACCAGCCGTCACAAAACAGTCGTGTGGCGGCAACTGCTCAAATCGTGTGTTCAGAATCCGCACCTCCGACAGGCCCGAAAAGTGATTCCTCCAGGCCGAACACATGTGCTCGTCCGGATGGACTAACCACACTTCAACTGGTAACGGCATTTGAAGGGTTTCTGATGATCCTCTCGATCGTTTACCAGGTTCGTTCGACAAACGTAGTGTCGACAGTTCCTTCAACGAACGCCGAATGGTTAAACATTTTGCGAGCCAGTGGCAGCGTCGTCTGAATTCCTTCGACCACAAATTCTCTCAAACAACGCTTCATACACTGAATCGATTCGTCCCGCGTGGGTTTGTGGACAATTAGCTTTCCGATCATTGAATCGTAATACGGACTGATGCGGTATCCTTCGTACACGTGCGAGTCAAACCGCACTCCCAGACCGCCCGGCAGGCGAAGTTTTGAAATGGTTCCCGGACTTCCTCGGAAGTCATTGTCCGGGTCTTCTGCATTCACACGCAGTTCGATCGCGGACCCGGTGCACTTGATGTCTTCCTGAGTAAACGGCAACGGTTCTCCGGCTGCTACCAGAATCTGCTGCTTGATCAGGTCAATCCCCGTCACCATTTCCGTGACGGGATGTTCCACCTGGATTCGGGCGTTGACCTCAATGAAGTAGAAGTTGAAATTCTTATCCAGAATGAATTCCACCGTACCGGCATTCTGATACCCAGCCTCTTGAATCAGCTTCACGCGCAGTTGCAGATGTTCATACGAACTTCGTGCGGCAGATTCGGGGCGGGGCTTTCCTCAATCAGTTTTTGGTGGCGACGCTGCATTGAGCAATCACGTTCCCACAGGTGCACGGCGTTACCATGCGAATCCGCAAGAACCTGAACTTCAATGTGGCGTGGCTTTTCGATGTATTTTTCCAGATAGACACCGGCATTCTTGAACGCTTTTTCAGCTTCGGCAGATGCAGCCTGCAGACCGGCTCGCAATGAGATTTCATTGCCGGCCACTCGCATACCCTTTCCACCTCCACCCGCCGTAGCCTTAATCAGAACCGGATATCCGATTTTGTCCGCGATGCGTACAGCTTCTTCGACATCCGTGATCAGACCATCGCTTCCCGGAACGCATGGCACGCCAGCCTGCATGGCGATTTCGCGTGCGCTCACTTTGTCTCCGAGCTTTGCCATGGCTTCATGGGGCGGGCCGATGAATTCGATATTGCAGCTTCGGCACACTTCGGCAAAGTGGGCGTTTTCAGCGAGGAATCCATATCCCGGATGGACGGCCTGAACGTTGCCGACTTCAGCCACACTGATAATCCGATTGATCAGCAGGTAGCTGTCTGATGCTGCCGCCGGGCCGATACACCAGGCTTCATCAGCAAGTTCGAGATAATGGGCACCTCGGTCGGCTTCACTGAAGACCGCAACCGTTTCGATACCCAGCTCACGACAGGCACGAATAATTCGAAGGGCGATTTCGCCGCGATTCGCAACCAGAATTCGTTGAAACATGAACGGTTATCTTCCTTGCAGGAGTCGTTAGATCGCTTCCAGGCGAAACAGCGGCTGTCCAAATTCGACAGCAGCGCCATTCTCTACCAGGATCTCAACAATTCGTCCTGACTTTTCAGCCTTAATTTCGTTGAATACCTTCATGGCTTCGATCGTGCAGACCACTGATTCAGGCTTCACCACGGTTCCGATTGTCACGAACGGCGGCTCTTCCGGATTCGGAGCCGCATAGAATGTGCCAACCGTCGGGGCTGAAATTGTAATCCCCGCAGGTTTTTCTGCCGGGACCGCAGGAGCTGCCGCCGGTGCCGTTGCTTGTGGTGCGGCAGGAGCCGGTGCGGGCGTCATCATGGGAGCAGCCATCGGCATAGCAGCACCGTAATTGACCGTTCGAGGACCGCGTCGGACCTTCCATGATTCCTGCTCGTTCTGCAGATTGGCTTCGGTAACGCCAAACTTCTCCATTAACTGCAGCAGCTTCCGGAATTTCTCCAGATCAAACGATCCACCTTTGTCTTCGTTTTCGCCGGGCTTTGCCATTGAGTCCATTGCCTCCAGAGACGCCAAATCTTACCCCGTCAATGCGGGGGGAATGAATTGCTGAAACGCCCAATTGCGGGATGCATCGGCGGCGGATGATTCACAGCCAGCGTGCAGTGTGTGCACGTCGAACCGCGCGGAATTCCTCCGCAGACCGCCGATACGGTGCAAAGCTTCGTGGAGTTTGCCCATTTATGCAAGGAATCAGACGATTGACGACTCGAAATCCCGAGGAACGGAGGACATAACCTCACATCCATCCTGCGTGACCAGTACATCGTCCTCAATCCGGACACCAAACTTGCCGGGAAGATAGATGCCCGGTTCCACCGTCACCACCATTCCAACCTCGAACACCTGAGTCGCAAGGGGGCTCATGCGTACAGATTCGTGGATCTCAAGACCGAACCCGTGGCCCAGTCCGTGACCAAAATATTTCCCGAATCCAGCGTCAGCAATCATTCCCCGGGCGATCGCGTCAACCGCCCGGCACTCCACACCGGGACGAATGGCCGCGATTGCGGCCTGCTGGGCCTGCAACACCGTCCCATAGACCCGCTGCATCTGCCGAGTTGGTTTAGCGGTAAAGAAGACGCGAGTAAGGTCGCTTCGGTAGCCACTGGGAACCGCTGCGCCCCAGTCAATCAGCAGTGCAGGACTATCGCCTACGCAACGATGCCCCGCATGCGCATGTGGCAGTGCGCCAGTGGGACCGACTCCAATGATTGGCTCGAAGGCCGGTCCCGTTGCCCCGAAATCGCGCATGGCGGCTTCCAGAGCGTAACGGATTTGTATTTCTGTCAGATCCGGTCGCAAAGTGCTGCGGACCACTCCGATCCCGCGCTCGGCGATCCGAATGGCTTCACGTGTTTGCTCCAGTTCCCATTTATCTTTCACAGCCCGCAGCGTCTCAACGACGCCGCTGCACGCCGTCAGTTCCGTGGATGGCAAATGTTCCGAGATCGTCTGGTGCTGAGCAAATGAGAGGTGGTCAGATTCGAATGCCAGCCGGCTTACTTTCGCTTTTCGGCAGACGTCAGCAATCACGTCGTTCATCGTGCGCGATGCATCACGAATGATGACCTCCAGGTCTGCACATTCTTCGGCCAGCTGAGTTTCATACCGAGTATCGCTGAGCATGAATGCATGCGAACCGGTCAGCAGTAACCACGACGAATCTCCGGTGAACCCTGTCAGATAGCGGACATTAGCCAGACCGGACACCAGAATCGCATCGACCGAAAGGGACTTTAACTGACGTGTGACTTTACTGCGGCGAGCGGAATGATTGGGAGACGACATGAAGAGGGTCTTTCAGACTCGAACCAGACATAATAGGTCAGTGCACTTAACCCGTGGCGCAAAAAGATCTCTTCAGGCCGAATGGCTCTGCTTTTCCGCCACGGGTCAATCCATCCAGCAGGCGACCTGGTTTCGGCCGCCTGATCTCTGGATCAACAATGCACCAACTATTCTTTGGCCTCGACCGGGCCGGCAGATTTTTGAGTGCCAGCAGTGCCTTCCGCGCCTTCCACTGCAAACTGATAAGCCGTTGTCGATTCGAAGGTTTCCCCGGGCTTCAGGATCGTGTTCGGGAAGTTAGGATGGTTGACGGAGTCCGGATAATGTTGCGTTTCCAGGCACAGTGCAGAGCGGTGGGCGTAGACCTTGCCCCCTTTGCCCTTTTGGCCTTTCAGAAAGTTGCCCGAATAAAACTGAATCCCGGGCTGATCGGTCATGACACGCATAATTCGGCCTGAAGTTTTCTCTTTCAGGACGGCAGCCAGGCCCAGCCTCTGGTCAGCTTCCTTTTCGTTCAGGACGAAGTTGTGGTCATACCCAATCGCGCCAGTATCGTTCAATGGCTCAATGCGTTTGCCGATCGGCGTCGGCTTGCGGAAATCCAGTTCCGTTCCTTCGACAGATTCGATCTTACCCGTTGGAATCAGCGTTTCGTCGGTTGGTGTGTATCGATCTGCATTCAGACGAAGCACATGATCAAGCACCGTCGCGCTGCCTTCACCCGCCAGATTGAAATAGGCGTGGTTTGTCAGATTGACAGGAGTGGCTTGATCTGAAGTCGCCTTGTAGCTGATAGCGATCCGATTTTGATCGGCCGGGACAAAGAAACTCACAGTCACGTCCAGGTTGCCGGGATACCCTTCTTCTCCGTCCGGGCTCGTGTAGGAGAATCGGACGCCCTGGCCTTTGTCATTGCTGTAAGGCTTTGCCTTCCAGACGACCTTGTCCAGACTTCGCTCTACTCCCCCATGCAGATGGTTGGGTTCATTGTTGATGGCCAGAGTATATTCTTTGCCGTCCAGAGTGAACTTGCCTTTTGCGATGCGATTACACACCCGACCTGTTGTGCACCCGAAGTACTGGTTATCTTCAGATTCATAGCCGCTGACGTCGTCAAAACCCAGCAAAACGTCGGCGTTTTTGCCGTCTTTGTCCGGCACGTGCAACTGAACCAAAGTGGCGCCTCGAGTCATGATTCTTGCAACCAGACCCTTGTCGCTTTTCAGGGTAATCAAATCGACGGCTTCACCCGACTTTGTCTTGCCAAACGGTTCAACAGTCGGTTCAGCGCCAGAAGAAACGGATGACATCCAAACAGCTCCGACAATCAAAGAAAAACAGAAAGCTTTCATCGAGACATTCGCCTTTCGTGGAAGAAACATCTTTGCAGGCGGATTAGAAGCGACCTGCGTCAGCCTGGCAAGCGATGCCCTGGAATGGTGAAAACGCCCCACGCATTGCCAGAGCCTAAGGTTTCCGATCCGCGTTCGACATTCGAGAGCCTCGAGCGTCACTGGCGCAGCCTGCCAGCACCTGGCATCATTCTGAACTCGTGAAATGATCGGCCCGAGAACTGAGGCGATGGAGCCGTGTCAAATCGGACCGAACGATTTCATTGGTGGCTGCTCGGTCGGTGCCGGAGAATGGGCGACCCATTCTCCGGAGCAGACTCAACCCGGCGACATGCCACCGACGCATGGCATCGAAACTAACTTAGCTGTCCGTTGCAAAACCGGGAGCAAAACCGGGACAGGCAGGCAGGACGACCGGAAACCGTCGTGTTTTAAGGTCTCCTGTTCGAGCCAGTCCCGTTTTTCAACGGGGGCCACTAAACTAACGGTCGCATCTGTGGTCAGGAATGCACCGTTGTGATCGCTGGCGTCATCAATGAACGCGCTGTCCCGGGACGGATCCCGAATCCGGCGAAAGAAGAAAGACTTCTGTGCCGCCACTTCCGCTGGCACAAACCATCCCCTGGCTCAATCCAAACTTCATCTGCCGCGGTTTCAGATTAGCGACGCAGATCACCAGGCGGCCAACAAGATCTTCCGGTTTGTACGCCGCTTTGATACCGGCAAATACATTGCGAGTTTCGCCGCCTCCGAGAGAAAGAGTCAACTGAAGTAACTTGTTGGCACCTTCCACGTGATTCGCTTCAATGACGCGAGCCACCCGCAGGTCCACTTTGACGAAGTCATCAATGGTGCATTCATCAGCCAGTGGTTCGTTCGCCAGAGCATCTCCGGCATCCTTCCATTGGTCGGCTGCGTGAAATGTCGGGCCGGTAGCTTCTGCTTCGGAAGCGTTTTCTTCCTTACTTTCTTCGATCATGGCTTTAACCTGAGTTTCCTCAATCCTTTTCATCAAGTGTTGAAACGCACTGACCGGAGAACCAGTCAGCGGCGTTTGTGAATCGCTCCAGTGTTTGATCGGTGCATTCAGCAGCTCAGCCGTTTGCTGCGCCAGATTTGGCAGCACAGGTGCCAGATACGTGACGATCTGCCGAAACAGGTTTAGTGTCACCGTGCAGACATCACGCAGTTCAGCCGATCGTTCGGCATCTTTACGAATGACCCATGGCTGTTTGTCGTCGACGTATTTGTTGGCTCGATCAGCCAACGCCATGATTTCTCTCATGGCTGCGTTGTAATTGCAGTCTTCATAGAACGCTGCAATCGCATCCCCCCGCTCGGCGGCGTGGGTGAACAGTTCGTCGTCGTCCGGGTAGACGTCAGACAGGTTCTGGCCTGAAAGAAACTTTGCACAACGGCTGGCCAGGTTGACAACCTTGCCCACCAGATCCACGTTGACCTTGGTCACAAATTCATCCAGGTTCAGATCGATATCATCCAGTCCGGAACCAAGCTTGGTCGCGTAGTAGTAACGCAGTGCCGCCGGATCCAGATGATTCAGATACGTCGAAGCCATGACGAACGTACCCCGCGACTTGCTCATCTTCTCCCCGGCCACCGTCAAAAATCCGTGGATGTGAACCTTGCAGGGAAGATTGTGCCCGGCCGTTTTCAGCATGCCCGGCCAGAACAGAGTGTGGAAGTAGGTAATGTCCTTGCCGATGAAATGGTGAATCTCTGCTTTTGAATCCTGCCCCCACCAGTCGTCCAGGCGTTCTCCCCGGCGTTTGCACCATTCCAGGGTCGAAGCAATATAGCCAATCGGTGCATCGAACCAGACGTACCAGTAGTTGCCGGGGCTGTCGGGGATTTCGAAACCAAAATAGGGAGCCGGTCTGGAAATGTCCCAGTCGCGCAGCGGATCACCCAGAAAGTGGCCCTTCAGATAATTAGCAATTTCCGGTTGAAGATGTTCACCCGACTGGCTCCATTCATTCAGAAAACCATGCAGCTGTTCAAGCTCAATAAACAGGTGCTTAGCTGTGCGAACTTCCGGTGTCGCGCCGGATAAAACGCTTCTGGGATCAATCAGATCGGCGGGAGTATAAGCCGCGCCACACTTGCTGCAGTTGTCCCCGGCTGATCGGTCGTCCTGCACTTTGGGCATGTGCCTCGAACAAAGCGGTCTGCCAGAAACGTACCTGCATCCGGGTCAAACAGCTGCTCAACATCTTTCTCAACGACCAGGCCAGCCTTTCGGATTTCGCTCCAGATTCGGTCGCAGCATTCGCGATTCTCCGGACTATTGGTACTTCCGTAGTTGTCGAATTCGATTGAGAATCCACCAAAGTCTTTCAGGTGCGATTCTCGCATATCGGCAATGACCTCTTCTTCGCTGCGACCTTCACGGCGCGCCCGGATCATGATAGCCGTTCCGTGGGTATCATCTGCGCAGAAGAAACGACAGTTGTTGCCTCGCAGCTTCTGAAATCGTACCCAAATGTCGGTTTGGATATATTCCACAAGGTGGCCAATATGAATGTGCCCGTTCGCGTAGGGCAACGCGGCAGTCACCAGAATTTGTCGCTCAGACATGAAGTTAACCTGTTCCTGATCAATCGCTCGACGATTCGCCTGCAACGGTATTACGACGCAAATTCACGCGTCCCGGCGAAAACCTGACCTGGCTGCATTCGCCGTTTGATTCGGGAAGCACCAATTTCCGCGCGAATTGAACAGAACACGACACGGTGGGTCAACCGGCGTTCGGATTTCTTTGATCATGCACGAAAACGGATGAAGCTGACCGTGTTGAAATTTGCCGGCGCCCTGCCTGCATCGACGAGTGCTGACATTCATGTCGGGGGGCCATCCAGTTTCGGATCCAGCCCGAACGGAATGCGTGGGAATTCTGCGGCGAAACTCTGCCTCTCTATCGAACGGGATTTGAATTCGCCACCGAAAACAATCGAATCATTCAGGCAGGATATCCTGCCTGAGTGTCCAAATCTGGTTATTACTTGCCGGGCTGCGGCGTTTGGGGAGTTGGTAAATCACGGGATTAGCGTTAATCTACCCTACTGCAGCCTTGACGAACGACATTTGACGATCTCAATCCGGATTCACCTCACTGGAAAGTTATGTCGATGCCAGGGCCCCCAACACTGACCGTCACCATCAGTCCTGATTGCGCTCTCGTAATGCTGTATGAGATGAATGGACTGTACTACTTCGAAATTGGCGACTGTCCTGATGAAATCATCACTGGCTGGGGCGTTGCCTCGACACCCGTTCCGCTGGGATGTGACGGGGACGAATGCCTTTCGGAGATCGAGCTCTGCAGCCTGCAGGTCCAGCAGGAGAATCAGGTCCAGCAGGAGAATGAGGAACCGCTGGACGGCAAACCGGGCAAACCGGGAAATGTGAAGGTCCAGGTGAAGCATAGCCCGCCACCAGGCACCCCTGCCGAAAAGAACCGTTACCGACAGGAATGGAATGCGTTTAAACGTCGGTTGGATATCTCGAATGGTTCGCATCGCAAAGTGAAAGAAGCCGGGACCGGTCGAGACTGGTTCGAAGCGGTGCTGTCGTCGAGCGATCCAATCGTTGAGGAAGACTGGAACAAGGCCATGAAAGAATTCTCCACAGTTTATTTTGAAGAGAGTTCGACCACGGGAGTAAAGCGGAAATTTCGCGTGCATGACACCGGTCAAAAGTACCAGACCAATCCTGTCATGCCGGCAACGGCTCCCACAGCGGTGAACGCAGCCGCGGTTGACCCGTCTCACGTGGCCGTCCCATACACAGACTTTGGTATTTACGACGGATACGTCCGAGCCAGCGCTGATACGGGTGGCCCCGTGTATTTTATTCTGTATACAACACGCTTGGTTTCCGGGCACACGCTTCGATTCGGTCAGCAGATACGCAGATCAGATATTCCGGGGGGGGCCACCATTAAAGCTGCCGTCTTCAGTGATCGTCATCAATTCTGCCACGTCGTCAAGCCAATTGATGGCTCTTCCGTTGCAAACGTGCCGTTCCTGGTGACAACATTTGAAGAACACCCGGGGAGTTCAGGCGTGTTCCGATAATCCTGTTGACGGTACTCATCCGGCTATTCGAACAGCGGCTTGTCGCTGACACAGCATCGAAATCCCACTTTGGGATCGGACATTTCGGCATCCAGTCGTCGCCGAAACCGCGAGACGCGAATGGCCATTTCGCGGGGAGCATCTTCCGGAGCCGCTCCCCGAATCACCCTGCTTTCGTGCATCAATCGATGGATTGCGGGAGCCTTTGTTTGGGTCCCTGGGTACGGTGCTGGCGTATCCCAGGTCCATTCTGACGCGTTTGAACAAAGTCCCCTGATGGGCCAGTTGCGGCAGATATCTATGGTATTTGTCTCTACCGAAATCACTCCGGTTGGCGGGATCAAGTCCGGATTGTCGCCCCACGGATATTCCGTGGTGCCCCCGTTTGTGGCGACGAATTCAAACTCCGCCTCAAGTGGTAGTCGCTTGCCGATGGCTTCTGCATAGGATGCTGCTGTGAGCCAGGAAATTCCCGTCATTGGCATCCGGGCCTGATCTTCTGTGAATTCAGTTGAGGAAATACGCGTCGCCCGAAAATCCCTCAGAGTCACTTCTGCAGGATCGATGTAAAAGTCGTCAACCCGCCGCCGATGAACGGGAGAAACCACTTCAATATCAGCGCCCATACTAAACTCCCCGCCGGATACCTTCACCATTCCGGATGTAATGAGTTCTCGCTGCCAGATATTCACTGGTGGCAGCACCACTTCCCCCTCAGCGTTCATCGACCATTTTTCAACGCTGTAGACCTGTGATAGCTCCGTGGGATCCTCCGGAACTCTGCGAAACACTTCATGGAAACCAAAGTCAGATATGGAGACGACAAAAAGATAGCGACCAGGTTTCAGAGGCATCGTCAAATCACCATCCGACTCGAACCTGACGATTTCGGATTCAATGGGCTGGGCAGCTTTTGGTTCCAGTGGAACGACAGTCCACTTCGCCACGGGTCTTCCCGGAATCTGCCCCCCGCTCATCGTGAAGGCCATGCGAACGTTGTGAGTTTTCACGGGAGGAGCCTCGATGCGAATGACAGGAGGCAGAACCTCAGGTTCCCGCGAAAGCAATGCCGCAGTTGCAACTGCCAGAATCCCAATCACCACCGACAACGCCGCCACCCACGGATTTCGTTCGCACCAGCGACGGGCCTTCAGGCCGATGCCGGCCGGCCGAGCTGTGATGGTGTGGCCGTCCAGATACCGCTGTATATCGTCGGCCATTTCGCCCACCGAGTCGTATCGGCAAGCAGGGTCCTTTTCCAGAGCCTTACAACAAATTGTATCCAGGTCTTTCGGTACGGATGCATTGACGGACCGTGGACTGCGAACTTCATCCGTCAGGATGCTGTGCAGAAGCGTCCGGGAATTCGTCGCACGAAACGGACGATCATTGGTCAGCAGTTCGTAGAAGATCACCCCCAGAGAATATTGATCGCTGGTCGCGGTGGTTCCCTTCACGTCGCCTCGAGCCTGCTCCGGAGACATGTAGGCGGGTGTACCAATAATTTTCCCCGTTTGCGTAACGGTGATTTCCTGCGGGTTTTCGCGGCGGGCAAGACCAAAGTCAGCAATATGAGGTTCGTAGGATGTATCTATCAGGATGTTGCCCGACTTCAGGTCGCGATGCACAATTCCCTTGTCGTGAAATACCTGAACGGCTCGCAGCAATTTGATCATCAGTTGCCCGGCCTCACGGGGCGGGAACGTTCGTAACTTCAGGACTTCGGAAAGTGCGATGCCATCAATGAACTCTGAAGCGATATAGAATCCGTCTCCATATTGCCCAACTTCATAAACGCTGATCACATTCGGGTGATTGATTGCTGCCGCCGCTCTCGCTTCACGCATGAACAATGCCGCAGAATCCTGAGAGACTCGACCTTCGCGGGGGACCTTGACCGCGACAAATCGATTTAGTTCCGTATCCAGGCATTTGTAGACCGTCCCGAATGCACCTTCCCCCAGGACCTGTCGTACATCAAAATGCCCGATAGACATTCCTTTTTCAGGGATGTAAGTCGTCGTTTCTTCGGCCGAAAGACTGAACTTACTGTTGCAGGATGGGCAGGTAATTGCGTCAAGTGTTGCCTGAGATGCACCCACCGACTCGTCGTGTTCCTCGATGACAATTGGATTGCGACAGTTTGGACAACGGAATTGCATGCTTGGTACTGGCCCTTGACACTCTACATCGAGAACGACTGTTGAACCCGAGTTCTGCGGATCGACCGAGAACAGTTATGTAGTAGGTAGTCCCCTTGTGAGATGGATTCGGGTATCGCGGTCGGTTTCGTAGTTACCAAATCTTCATACGAACCACGTTCTAATCATGCTGGATGACTGATGAGCATCTCAGGAAAATCACAGGCATGCAACCACGATTTGCTCCGGATCTGTGACTATCCCGCACTCGACGATCCTTATTGTCTGGTTCTTTCAGTCTGTAAAGAAAATGCCGTCAAACAGAAAGCTCCCTGCAGCCGGTTTCGAGACAGTGCGACGGAGCCCGCGCGGAGCGCTGTCGTTCGCGATCCCTCAAGTGTAGGCGTTCAGTTCGCACTTGATCCAGCATCGCCGAATGAGGCCGGGCGTCAACGGTTGGCAGGTTCTTCGAACAATCGCGAATGCCCCTCCACGATCGATAAATGCCGGTCTGCCACGACTTCCGTGAAAGTTTGCACCAGCCCGGACGGCCATCGTACACTGAGCTCATCGACCGACGACTGATTACCTAGCCCAAAGATCAGCACTCTTTCGTTGCTGGCCTGGTAGCCGGAACCGGCAGTCAGTTGCCGTGTCCATGTGTTTTCTCCACTTCGCATCGTGACGAAACAGCCAACCGCGTCACGCGACGAATCTGTACCCCACAGCCGCACTTTCAACCAGTGACCACCTTCTTTGGTTTCGTTGGTGAGTAATGCGACTGGGGTTTCGATGTGAGTGATGACCAGGTCGGGGTGTCCATCGTTATTCCAGTCCACGCAGGCGACACTGCGACCGAGCAGTTTTCGAGTAAAATATTCGCCTGCATGCTGCGAGATCTCCTGAAACTGGCCCAGACCCGGATTGCGAAACAGCTGCGGCGGCATTCGATAAGGGATATCCATGTAGCTGAAGTCGTCGAGATGTCCGTTCGCGACCATCAGGTCAACGGCCCCGTCCAGATCAGCATCCAGAAACTGAGTCCCAAAACCCAGCTGATGCAGACCTGGCTGATAAAGCCCCGTGGGGCGTGAAGATTCCACAAAGCTGCCGGGGGCCATCTGCAGGTAGATCGAATTTGCTTCTTCGAAGTAATTCGTCACGAAAATATCAATCATACCATTTCCATCCACATCATCCGCGGCAACACCCATGCAAGCCTGAGCGCGTCCATCACGGTCGAATGCCAGCCCGGCATTCAGCCCGATATCCAGCAACCGCAGTTCATCACCATCGTCTGGTGTCCTGTTGACCAGAAATGCATTGGCAGTGACATCATTTGCCACGAACAGACTTAATCTGCCCGAGCCATCTGTGTCTGCCGCGACAATACCAAGTCCCGGCCGGGCTGGCTCCAGCGCTTCTGCCGCTTGCCCGGACAATTCTTCCAGGCTTTCATCCTGAAGACTGAGGTAAATTCGATCCCTCTCTGCCGGAAATACGCCAGGGACACACGCTCGCAGGACACCTTCCACCCGACAAAGGCGTTCGAACAGATCTTCGCCTGCCAGATAATTGACATCGTAAAGATCCGGACAGCTGTCATCGTTCAGGTCTGCAATCAGGCAACTGGTTGTCCACTGCGTCCCACTGATTCCGACTTCTGCCGTGACATCCCGGTATGTCCCGTCGCCGTTGTTGTAGTACAGGCGGTTCCGTCCAATATTTGCGATATACAGATCGGGCCAGCCATCGCTGTTCATGTCACCGACGGCGACGCCCTGACTGAACCAGCCATCTCCCAGTCCCGCCAGCGTTGTGACGTCCATGAATCGACCAGACCCATCTAACCGAAAGAGTCGGTCGCGATGTTCGGTTGACTCTGTTTCGGGAGGCCATCGACAACCCTGAGTGAGATAGATATCCGCGAAACCATCCAGGTCGAAGTCGGGAATTCCAACGCCGCCGCCAGCGAATTCAAACATCTTCGTTCCAGGTTCCAGTCGATCACGACCATGGAAATACGTGAAATGAAGCCCTGCCTCCTCGGCACGATCCGCAAAATAAATTCCTGTGCCAGACGCAGCTGTCTGGAGCATCTGTTTCGATGGAGATACCACTGTCCAGTCCGGTGCAGGAAACTGCGCCAGGTTCAGATCGATCATCGGTATAGCGTCTGATGCCGTCTGCGGCAGCGTTACGGAAAGCTGTCGGGCCAGCGCCTGCATTTGTTGTCGAGCCTCTTCCTGCGTGGGATCGTTTAACAATACCAGACCACACCAGCCATAGGCTTCCCAGTAGCGACCCAATTGTTGCAGCAAATCGGCGGCTGTCATCATCGTGGTCGTTTCCGATCGATTCAGTGATAACTGGCTCATCGTTGCTGCCAGCTTCTGCAGGAGTCGGGCTCTTTCGGCACAACGCAATCCGGCGGCTGCCAGATCGGGTGACTTCCGGAATTCCTCTGTCGAAGACAGCTGTCCAAGTTGATACAGCGCTGTACGCTGATCCGGATCAATCGTCGCGGCTCTTGCGAAGCAGCCGAATGCCGCCTCGTTTTGACCAGCGTGGATGCACCACAAACCCAGTGTCGTCTGGATATCAGGATGATCCGCCGCCGCTAAGGGAAGCTGAGCACGCCATGCCGGAATCTCTGAAATCCGTTGATCGGCCAGAAGCCGGCCAAGACGCGCCTGCGGCTCAATCCAATCCGGTTTCTGTTGAATCACGTCTCGCAACAGCACCTCCGCCTTCTCTGTCTGCTGTTCGGCGAGCAGGCTGACAGCTTCGGCCAGCGTCACTGCGGTACGTGCATTGTTCGTCTGACGAATTCTTTCCAGTTCCTCCGGAAAAGGAATCAGTGAGTCTCTGGTTCCCAGGCGAATCAAAGTCGAAAACGAAATACGATCCTGTCGAAGTTGTTCGAGAAGATGCGGCGTGGATTCCCAGCGACGCCCCTGCAGGTCAAGGAGGAACGCCAGTCGTTCGTGAGCCATCAGATGATCGGGACGCCGTTGGATCACCTTCCGCAGGGTGACCTCGGCGTCTTCAATGCGTCCCAGAGCCCTGAGTACTTCCGCAGAGGCAAACTGTGCGGTGATGGAACTATCGGAATTGGATTCCGGAACACCGCCGAAAAAATTCAGAGCGTCTTCGAATCGCTCTGTACGCATGGCTGCGTCCCCGGCGATTAAAAGGGTTTGTACGTGGGAGGGATCCTGTCGCAGAGCCTGATCGCAAAGCAAGGCCGCGGCCGGGTAGTCTCCCGCTGCCAGAGCTTCTCGAGCCTGCTGATTCAGAGTCTCCACTGGAACCCTGGACACCACCCCGTTCCACAGTAACACGGCGACAAACGCAACCGCGATGGTAGCAATGAGCAGAGTGAAAGGTCGCCAACCAAACCAACGCGTCGATTTGAGTTTTTCTATTTCTCCCGACATGTCAGCGGGCGTTCTTTCTCACTGCGGGTTGAAGGTCTCCGGGAACAGTTCCACGTTTTACTTGCCAATGCGGTCTGATGGCGTTCGATGCAGCTTAGTCCGGAAGAATTCGCAGCGGTCGGCCTTCGACGACCAGCAATTCCTGATCCAGAGCCGGGGCTGCGAGTGTCTGTACAATACCCGACGGCCAGTGAATCTCCAGTTGATCGATGTGTTGCAGGTCGCCGAATCCGAAGGTCAGTTGTTTCTGATTGCTGGCCTGAAAGCCATCGCCCGCCGTCAAATGGTTGTACCAGACTTTTTCACCCGCAGAGATTCGGACGCGGCTTCCGATGGCATCACGACTGCAGTGGAGCCCACGCAAATGAATCGTCAGGTAATGACCACAGCTGGATGTATGATTTTCAAGCAGCGCCACGGGGTCATCGACGTGAGTCACACACACATCAGTGGCTCCGTCCCGATTCCAGTCGACTCGGGCAATCGCTCGTCCTGCATGCATCTTCTCAAAGTAGGGACCGAGACTACGGGCTGACCGCTCAACAAAACGGTTGCCATCCAGATTCTGAAAGAACTGAGTTGGCATCTGGTAAGGCATGTTTCCGGCCGTGTTCTGATCGAGATGACCGTTGGCAACAATGAGATCCGGCAAACCATCCAGGTTCGCATCGAGGAACTGTGTCCCCCAGCCCATATATCGAAGGCCTGGCAACTCGAGCCCCGCCTGAGCTGCACAATCAATAAAAAACAGGCCCGACTGCTGGAGATAGAAGTTGTTCGGTTCATTAGTGAAATTCGTGACAAATACATCCAGACGACCATCGTGATTAATATCAGCAACAGCCACTCCCATACACGACTGAGCGTCACCAAGACTTCCGAAGGCCAGTCCTGATGAGACACCTTGTTCCGAAAACGTGCGCGTGACCCCGGAAGTCATTCCATCGGGGACAAAGAAGAAATTGGGTTTGTCATCGTTAGCGACAAACAGACTCAATTGGCCAGAGCCGTCGAAGTCTGCCGCGACAACCCCCAGTCCTTTTCCTTCCGGGTGTGTAATCCCTGATTCGCCCGTGACGTCCAGAAACTGACCGTCCCCCTGGTTCATCAGCAACTGATCCTGCTCTGATGGAAAATACTGCAGCGGACATTGAATGGGACGGCCCTGCCGATCACATCGCCGTGTGTAGACGTCATCACCGCCAAGATAATTGACGTGGTAAAGATCAGGAAAAGTGTCACCGTTCAGGTCTGCCAGAACACAACCTGAAGTCCAGACGTCCCCAACGATGCCGGCGTCTATTGTGATGTCAGTGAATGTGCCATCACCATTGTTGTGGTACAGCCGATTCGCTCCGATGTTCGCTAATGCAAGGTCTGCGAAACCGTCGTTATCAAAATCCCCGATCGATGGGCCCTGACTGTAAGCATCGTCACCCAGGCTCGATCCTGACGTACAATCCAGAAACTGCCGGCCACGGAGGTTTCGGAACAGGCCGTCGCGATATTTCGCGCTGGGCGGTGGCCATGTCGTGCCCTGAGTCAAATACAGATCGGGCCACAGGTCACCGTCAAAATCGGTGACGCCAACGCCGCCACCGCTGAATTCAAACATGCGCGCAAGCCCGGACTCCACGTCGTTGCCATTTTGAAATCGAAACAAAAGCCCGTGCGACTGTGAAATATCCCGAAACGACACCTGTGATTCCGGTTCAGCGGCCATGTTTTCTGGAGGCATGCTCCCTGTGGTGTTCCCTGTGGCAGCGGTGACTTCAACTGAATTCCCTGAAACGTCCCGGAAGGCAACCAATGGATAAGAGGCAAGGTCGAAGTGACTGAGCGGTTGTGACTTCGGGAGCGTGAGCGGTGTGGACGGCGCGGGACGCTGAGCCTGATCCAGCAGCGACGGCTGCGACACCCCCTTCTGCGGATCTCTATTCAATGCCTGTTGACACCATGCTGCCGCTTCCCACAACCGCCCTAGTTCTAGCATCAGAGACGCAATTCTGTACATCGTCTCCGCCGATATTGTGCTGTTCGACAAGTCATTGCCCCGCGTTGCCAGGCGGGCCACTTCCTCAAGCTGCTCAAATCGATTCGTAAAAGTCGTTGCCGATTGCGGCTCGCCCGACATCACCAGTGCCTGAGCCATAGAGAAATTGGCTCGCCGATGGTTGGGGTCTCGCAACAGCGCCTCTCCGAAACAACGAATTGCAGAATTCAGTTGCTTTTGTCGGACGGCCCAGGAACCCTTCAGAAACCAGATTTCCGGGTGTGTCTCAGCGGTCTCAGGCAGTTGATTCAGCCACAGCAGGAATGCAGACCGGTCATCTTGCTGAAGCAGGTTGGTGCCCAGCTGCGCCTGGGCTTCGATGTTGTGCGGTGCATCCTGAATGATCTGTTCCAGAATCTCCCGGGCCTGCTTCAATTCCGAATTCCATTGCAGGTAGCGGGCCGGGCCCAGTAAAGACGACATGTCATCGGGTGCCGCCGCTCGACAGAATTGCGCCTGCGAGAATTCCGCTTCTGTCAGTGTGATTCCATCAGGTGCCGCAAGAGGAATCAGGAATTCATTGCCTGAATCGCCGGAACGCAGCAACGCCTCGGCATGTGACTGCAGGTCGTAATAGCGTCCCTGCATCTTCATCAGTCGGATCAGCGACAGATGCGCTTCGGTGCAGGCTGCATCGACGGCGCCATCGCACGACAGCACCTTCTCAAAAGATTGTTCCGCATCGGTACAACGGCCCAAAGCCAGAGATGATCGTGCATCGACCAGCAGGGCCTCCACATTTTTGGGATGGCGTCTCAGTAACTGTCGAGCAAGATCTCGCGCCGTAAGAAAGTCTTCCTTTGCGAACGCATCGCCTGCCTTCGCCAGCATCGCATCCGGGGAGCGGGCGGATGTGATCGACCACCAGGCAACCAGGCAGGCCACCATCCCGAAGACAAGGATCAGGATTGCGACGCGCCCGCATCGAACGACATGAGGTCCGGGAATCACTTGACTGCATCGGGCAGAGAATCGCATTGGTCAGCCTGCGGCTTCTGGTTGTCAACAATTGGCGATTGGTCCCATCGTTCAGGAATAGCCCCTGAAATTTCAGGCGATTCTCCAGCGAGCCGTTCCAAATGGGCATTTCGGTAACAAGTGGTCATTCAAACACATTGTGAACGACTTGCCAATCTGCTGTCACACTTCAGATCCGAATTCGCCCGCTCATGAACTCTGGTTCGCCGTGCAAATTCTGTCAGAACTCTTTCGACTTCAGCTGCCATCTGATTCAGACCCACCCGGCGCCAAGCAATCGGGAACTTCCATTCCCTCAATGCTTCATCGGTCAACCGCGCTTGCCATTCAACTTTCGTATTGACCTGTTTCGAACAGATTGGGTGTAATCCGTCTGCTGAATGATCGGAGATCTCTGCGCGCGGCGTCCTCTTTTAACAATCGGACGCATATTCTTCACTTCGTTTACTGGTTCAATGTTCACAACCTTCGACCGTTATCTTCTGGGGCGACTCCTGCACACATTTGGTGTGTTCTTTATCGCTGCCTACGGTTTGTTTGTGGTGATTGACTTGTTTATGAACGTGGACGACTTTCAGAACGATGCTGCCGGCCTGGTTCAGGTGGGCGGCAGCATTCTGGAATACTATACCTATCGGTGCGCAGAATTTTTTGAGATTGCCGGACCGGTTCTGATCGTGATTTCAGTGATTACGGTGCTTGGTCTGTTGCAGAAGAATTCTGAAACTTATCCGATTCTGGCTGCGGGCATCCCTGCCTTTCGCCTGTTGAAGCCGCTTTTGATCGCTGCGGCAATTCTGAATGTTCTGCTCATCGTCAATCAGGAATTCATCATCCCTTCGATTGCAGTGCAGCTTCAAACTGCCCGGGGAAGTTCAACGGCCAAATTGCAGAAGGTGGAACCTGTTTACGATTTCTCAAACCACCTGATGCATATTGATGGTGAATTTGTGAAGGTAGAAGAACAGAAACTGCTTGCCGCAACGTTCACATTGCCCGCGCCCGAGTTGTCGACATCTGTCAATGCGCTGACGGCAGAGTATGCAGTTTACATGGATGCAGCCGATAAACGTCCCGCTGGCTGGATGCTGAAGAATCTGACAGGCGTTTTTGATTCTGACATCCTGACAGAAGAAGGTCGGCGTCGAGTGATCCCCCATCCCAACGGCCGCGACCTGTTCATTGTTTCGGCGGTCAGTTTTGACCAGCTTTATAACCGCGGTCGCAATCTGAAACTGCTTTCGTCGTCGCAGCTGGTGCAGCGGATCCGGAATCCATCAACTGGTCTGGTTCCGGTTCGCGGGCAAAGCCTGGCTCTGCATTCCCGAATCACTCGACCACTGCTTTGCCTGATCAGTATTACAATTGCTCTGCCGCTGGTGATGAAAAAAGAATCTCGCAGTCTGATCATGAACATGGCCGTCTGCGCTGGTGTTCAGGGATTCTTCTATGGCGTGACGCAGGGATGTTTTGCATTGGGCAGCACGGGAGCCATCGCACCGGATCTGGCGGCATGGCTGCCGGTGATTGTCTGCGGAATTGCCAGCACTTGGACGGCGGGATACGTTCAGACATAGACTCCAGGACTCGATTTGAACAAGTTCAGCGTAGATCAAAGGGCAAGTAATGTCGGATGATGTTAAGAACGAAATTCGCCAGCTGAATCGCACTCAAAGGCGCGTCATTGGCGTCCTGATGGAGAAGGCATTCACGACACCGGACCAGTACCCATTAACACTGAAAGCAACGACCACCGGCTGCAACCAGAAGAATAACCGCGATCCAGTCACCGATTACAGCGAATCGCAGGTGGCGGATGCTCTTGAGGCGTTAAGGCAACTGGGGCTGATCGCCGAAGTCTTTACCGATGGTGGCAGAGCAGCACGCTATCGCCACTACATGCGGCACAAATTTGACTTCTCCGAAACACAGTTTGCTGTCATCGCGGAATTGCTGCTCAGAGGTCGTCAGCAACCTGGTGAATTGCGCACACGTGCCAGTCGGATGGTCAAAATTGAAAGTCAGGAACAGCTGAAGGCGGATCTGCAGGACCTTCAGGAAAAAGGATTTATTCAGGCCAATGGCGCGCTCGAACGACGTGGGGTGGAAGTCGATCACACGTTCTACATGGATCGAGAAGGTCAGAAAATGGAGCAGATGGCGGACGAACCGACCGTGTCTGCCTCACCAGCGACTCCCACTCGTGTTTCAACGCCTGTTGCTGCGCCCGCAAGCACGCCTGCGAACGAAAGAACTGCCAGCGGTCATGGGGATTCTGTTGCCCTGAATCAGGCCATGCTGAGGTTAACCGAACTCACGGCACAGTTTTCCGCGCTGGAATCCACGGTCGAAGAATTACGAGACCGACTCGAACGACTTGAATCTGACCTCGGCGGTTAAACCAACGGGAGATCGCTGAATACAGTTTCAACGCGCAAGGCCGCAAACCATCAGATCCCGTCCAATCGTCGATTTCATTCCTGCGACCTCACGAGCCAACTGGTGTCTGCAGGCAATGTCGTTTCGGAATTGAGGATCAGAATGCCGCCAGTACTCAGCACTAATCGAATCCAGACACGGCCAGAATCAATCTTTACGCTGGCCATCTTTCTGGTAAGTTCGTCGCAACGGGCCGTTTATCGGATACCGAGGTTGGCCTGCATGTTTTTCTTGTATGCTTCGACCCCTGGCTGCCCATAAGGATTGGTTCCCACAAGCCGTCCCTCAAGAACCGTTGCCAGCATCAGCATTTGGAACACCTGGCCGATCGTGTGTTCGTTGATTTCCGGAAGCATGATATCCGCGGTGGGTCGTTTGTCGTCAGCATAGGCCTGATTGGTGCCGTCAATCGCAGCCTGCAGAATGCGGGGGAATTCGACTCCTGCCAACTGATTGAGCTGGTCCTGATCAAGACTGTGCGATGGTAGTGTCAATGGTGGTTTCGATGGAGTTCCGGGCAGTAGATTCGTGATGAGCTTATCGCGACGACCTTCCTGATGCTGCTGACCTCGACTATGCAGATCACGCGTGTTGACCACCGTGATGGGAGTCGCCCCTCGTTCGTGCTTGCCGAGACTTTCGCTCAACAACTGATCGTACCACAACCCCACAGCTTCCAGCTTGCTGCCCCATGTCGACAGGAGCCGAATAATCATGCCGCAATCATTTTCGAATACGTGCCCGACTGCTGTGTAGTCCATGACTGCGTTGTTGCCGAATGGAGCGGATCGGAAATGTTCCGTCATATCTGCAGCACCCTGCAACAGTTGCCGAATATCCATCCCCGAAATGGCAGCAGGCAACAGACCGACGGCAGTCAGCACAGAAAAGCGTCCGCCGATACCTTCCGGGATTGAAAATACATCCTGGTAGCCCGCAGCGTTGGATAGATTTCGAAGTCTGCCGGCGTCACCCGTGACCGGAACAATCAGCTCGGCTGCTTTGGTACCGAATCGACGTTCGATCAATGCACGAAATGTTCGAAAAGCGGCTGCGGTTTCGAGCGTTCCACCAGATTTACTGATCACAACCACAGCAGTGCGACCCAGCGGCGAATCTGCCGGATTTGCGGCAGCCCGGTGTTCAAGCAATTCAAGAAGAGCTGACTGGTTATCAGAATCGACATTCCACCCATCGAAGTAAATTCGCGGAATGCCGTTGCGTTCCTCTCGGCCAAGCTCATTGTGATAGGGATTTCGCAACGCCTCCATCATGGCTCGCATGCCCATGTAGGAACCTCCGATCCCAAGGACGACAACTGAATCAACTTCGTTTCGAATGCGCGCTGCGCATTTTTCGAGCCGAACGACCAGACTCGTGTCGCCATTGTCTTTCAGGTCCTGAAGAAGTTCTTCCGGCCATTGAATGAATCCTGCATCCAGCGGCTGCTTCTCCGCAGGGACCTCCGCACCACTTTGCCACAATTCAACATCGTTCAACGTTTCTTCACGGGCTTTATCTATCGCTGGCTGAACGGACCTGAGCCGATCCGCAGACAGTAATTTCAGCGCAGCTTCCGGAACGTATTGAATGATGGGTTTCGTCATGGTTTCAGGCTTCTTTATGCTCGATGCTTTTTCGTGTTTGATGAACTGTGTGCTTGATGAACTGTATGTTTGATTCAATCGGGACTGGATTTCTGTGCCATCAATTCATTGATGACAGCGAAGACGCAGACACTGCGGCTGTCTTCAATTGCGGATACGGTCGATTCTTACACGTTTCCGCGTTTCGAAGTAAACGCCGCCATGGTTCCTGTTGTGTCTGAATGACTGGCGATCCGCACAACCCCAGGCTCCAGACAAATCCGGCGGAACATCGCTTTCGATGAATCCGAAGTCTAGCAGGGCATCGAAAGAACCGAAGCGTGACGCCAACAACCATTGACTTCAAAATCCATTCTGAAAGCAGTTCCGAATTGATGACCTTGTGCGTTAAGTGCTGACAGGTTCGCCCGAACACTCGGGACTGGGTGGGGAGTCATTCTCCGACAGAAAGTCGACCAGTCGGGGAATGAGCAGTCCCGGAACATCTTTGGTCCAGCATTCCCAAACGGTCAGCACCTTCCAGCCTGCGTGCCGCAATTGCTTTCGATTTCGCTGATCACGCTTCACATTTTCGCTGCGTTTCGTTTGCCAGAATTCAGTATTCGTAGCGGGCACGACTCTGCCATACCGACACCGGTGCATGTGCCAGAAACAGCCGTGTACGAAGATAATCCTGCCGTGCCTTGGCAGGACCAAATCCGGCTTTCCCGGCAGATCTCTGCGGTGCAGCCGAAATCGATACCCAAGGCGATGGACGACTGAACGGACAATGATCTCCGGCTTCGTATCTTTTGATCGAATGCGGGACATGTTGAACGATCGCTGTTCAGAATTGTGAACGTCCACCATGTTGCATTCCTTCGATTCAAATTGCTCCCAGTGTCAGGCAATTGCCTGGCCGTCGGAGGATTCGCCAATTCGGACCACGACCTTCCCGAAATGACTTCCGGACTTGAGATACCGATACGCTTGCCTGGCTTCCGAAAAATCGAAAACACGATCGACGATTGGTTCAAGCTTGTTGGCCGAAATGGCTTGATTCATATCCTGGAACATCGATCGACTTCCGACATAGATTCCCTGCATCGTAACCCGATTGAACAGCGCGAGCATTGGATTGACATCGCCTGCCGCACCGGTGAGTACGCCAATCATGGAAACCCGACCACTGACCCGCGCACACGCCAGAGACTTCGGCAATGTGCCCGGGCCACCCAGTTCAATAACGTTGTCCACACCTCGACCGTCGGTCAATCGCAGTACTTCGTTTTCCCACTCCGGCGTAGTGCGGTAATTAATTGTCTCATCCGCACCGAGTTGTCGCGCCTTCATGAGTTTGTCATCACTGCTGGAAGTAATAATCACTCTGGCTCCGTGCATCTTTGCAAATTGCAGCGCAAAGAGTGAGACACCACCGGTGCCGAGTGTCAACACGGTCTGGCCGGCCTGAAGTCCACCCAGAGACACCAGCGCTTGCCAGGCCGTGACAGCGGCGCATGGTAGAGTCGCTGCCTGCTCGAAGCTGAGGTGCGATGGAATTGGCAACAAGGCTCGTTCGGAAAAAACCACCTGTTCGGCTAAAACGCCATCGATTCCACCGCCGCGAGCCGTCTGCATTTGAGCTTCGTCAACGTCGCCGGATTCCCAGTCTTCGAAGAAGCAATTGACAACGCGGTCTCCCGGCTGGAGACCAGTGACGCCTTCACCAACAGCCAGGACTTCGCCTGCCCCATCTGACAATGGAATCACCGGACAACGATCATTCCGTGGGTATCCACCACGTGTGATAATCAGATCGCGAAAATTCAGGCTGGCAGCTTTCATTCTGACAACAACCTGGCCAGGTCCGGGATTCGGTTCGGCAACGTCAATCAGCCCGATGGCATCGATGCCTCCATCACTCTGGATCTGGTATGCCTTCATTGATTTCTCCCTTGTACGTGCGGCTTGATTGTCTGACTTTCCTGTTCCACCGATCGCAGCAGCAGGCAACGCCAGCCCTAAACTCCACTCACAATTGCTCCACCTGCGGCCTGAAACACCCCGGATAGAGTACTGGGCCGTATCAAGTCAGGCAAACACACCACCGTCGCATGGGTGCGATATTCAGGCTTATGACAACTGCGAACGGGAGGCCGAATTCAAACTTCGATTGCCGCCGTCGGACACACCGCAGTCGATCATCGAAAATGCCATTCAGGTTTCTGCGTCCCTGGTCGCGGTCCGCCAACGCAAACTGTGGGCGTCACCAACAGTCGGAAAGCAGTGGATTTGGACACCCGGTTGGGGACCCTTCACTCGGCATTCAATCAGTCTCGGTATTCGGCGGGGCATCAACCTGACTGTCTTCCGGTTAAATGTGATCACGCCAGAATTGATTGTCGCTTTCTGAAGCACGAACACACGGGATTTTCAGCAGGCTTTGCAGGTGCGAAGGTGTCGCTGCGATCAGCCAGATTTTCTGACTTGTCGTGGCCGCTCAGTTTCGCCCCACTGCAGTAAGAGTGAAAGGAAATTCTATTTCTCGGATGAATCCGAGCCGGGACTCAAAAATTCCCGCAGTTTGAGCCAGTTTGCGGCTCGCCCTGGCCAGTCTTCTGCAACGGGACTTCCTTTCACAGGTCGCATCCCATAGCCATGCCCACCTCGTTCATAAATGTGAAGTTCTGCGGGTACTTTTTTGCTGATGAGTTGGGAGTACAGTAGAAGGGTTCCATTGACTTTTGATGCCGGATCGTCGGCCGCCTGAGCAATGAAGGTGGGAGGCGTCTTTTCGTTGATTTCGATGTTGCCGCGAAGATGCGTTCCTTCCGGGTTCGAAACCTGATACGGGTAGATCAGCAGCAACAGATCTGGGCGATGATTCAGTCTCTTCTCACCCCCGTCGAATTGAACTTCGGTGGTGGCGGCGACCAGAGCAGTCTGGCCACCTGCGGAAAATCCAAGGACTGCAATCCGATTTGGCTGGATTCCATAATCGGCCGCCTTCTCGCGAATTTTCATCACCGCCATTTGCGTGTCCATTACGGGGCCTGCGTTCGGTTCTGGTTGCTTGTTTGTGGGTGTTCGGTAGGCCAGCTGAAAGGCGACAAGCCCCTGATCTGCGAACCAGTGACCGAGATCTTTGCCTTCGTGCTCGTCCGACAAACGGCCGAATCCTCCGCCGGGAACAATAATCACGCATGAACCAGTTCGTGGCACCTCCCGGGCTGGCTCGTAGACAAAGACCCGGGGCCTGGAAACGTTGAAACGACGAGTCTTGCCGTCCTGTCCCGTCACCTGAGATTCTTCGGGTTCGGCTGGCACAATCGGTCCCGGAACTGGTCCGTCCCAGATGGCAATTTCCGGGCGTTCTCCGGGACGCTGTGCCATTGTTACCGGTGTGGAAAGCAGAGCCAGCAGGAGAACGACAGGGGTTTGCCAGCGGCGAGAATGGGTCATTTCCATCGTGATCAGCCTGCGAGGAACAGAGGGCAAAGATGAATCGGGACTCAGGTAGAACCAACTTTGGCGGATATTCCAGCAAAGTCATCCCGACTCTGGTACCGACTTGACAAACGAAGGCTGGAATAAATGTTTAGGGTTGTCAGTCAAAACAATTCCTGTAGACTTCCCGCCAGCGGCTGAAAGGCAGTCCCTGTCCCACGCCAAAATGCACTCGTAGCTCAATTGGATAGAGCATCGGTCTACGGAACCGAAGGTTAGTGGTTCGAGCCCACTCGAGTGTAGTTAAATGAAGCCAGTGTTTACCGTGTTATGCGGAACGCTGGCTTTTTTTCGTTGCTGCTCTGTGCCCAAAAGATCATTCCAGAAAGGCATCCCGAGCGTTTTCTGAGGTTTCCCGGCAGCATCAACCAGATGGATTCGGCAAGGGAGTGACTCGTGCCGGTCGTTGTTGACCCGGAACTGAATGGTTCCGGTGTCGGCCGCGGTGAGCTGCCCCGCAAACGAAGCAACCATAGCCCACGCTACACAGACGCAGGACACAGCGCAGCCAGAACGAGCGATGGCAGCAGGCAAACTCCACTTGATTATTCGAGCAACTTCAGCAGTCGGTTGGCGGCGGCTCAGTGATCAAGCGGCTGGTCAGCTGCGTGTCGGACAACTTGGCCTCTCGGCCACGGGTTAAACACAATACCGTTCACCGAACCGAGATAATGTAGTGGATCTCGCCAGAGATCCCTGTATTTTTCCAGGAGAAGTCTGGCGACTCCCACTACATTTTGAACGGCATTGGAGTTGAACAAGACAGAACAATCCGTTCATGAAGAGCCTGTCTGAACGAGACAGAATACTACCAATACGCAGCATCGCTCAATGCCGCGACACATTGGCAGTGACCGCGAAATTCTTCCACGGGTGTCGAATTGAGTGACTGACCCAGCCAGCCTTCCGGCTGTGAGAGTTCAAACGGGGGACGAATCGTCTGCGGAGAAATCGACCGGAACCCGACCTTTGAATAGAACGCGGGATCCCCATAGGTCACGACCAACTCGACGTGCTGATCCTGAAGCTGCTGACAGCCGACAAGACTGAAGACTTGATCCACACGGTCTTCAACAATCCGGGGCATGATCACAAGCAGACTCGCAAGGACGTGAGCCAAACGCCGTGAGCGCCCGAAGTGAATCAGCGGCTCGAACGCGCGAGCAATTGCTCGATGAAGCGTTGACCTTGTTTTCGCAACGCGGGTATGTCGCCACAGGCATTCGGGACATTTTGCAAGCGGCTGGAGTAACTCAGCCCACTCTTTACCACCATTCTGCCGACAAAGCATCCTTGTTGCAAACGCTGATCGAGCGGCACTATGGCGAGAGCCAACAACGGTTGGAAACGAACATCGTAAGTGAAGCGACAGCTTTGGGTAAGCTACTAGCATTCGTCACCTCATCGTTTCAGCACTACTGAGTTGATCCGCGCGTACCAAGGCTAATGTTCCAAACCTATTATGGCCCAACCGTTCCAGAGATTGACGGTGTACTGGACAAGTTGACGGAGCAGCGATTTCGGCTTGTCGTAAGCACCACGAAATATGGCATGCATTCTGGTGAGCTGAGAGATTCGAACGCTGAGTCCCTTGCTTTGACTTTTTGCAGCATAGTGGATCAGCCGCTGAATCTATTTTCTC
Source organism: Planctomycetaceae bacterium (assembly GCA_041398825.1). Classification (NCBI taxonomy): domain Bacteria; kingdom Pseudomonadati; phylum Planctomycetota; class Planctomycetia; order Planctomycetales; family Planctomycetaceae; species Planctomycetaceae bacterium. Next base: position 461,713 of record JAWKTX010000002.1, read on the forward strand.
GCAAATCAAGGCCCAAGAGATACCTGACGCCTGAGTTTGCGTGCTCAATCGTCAACATGTTTATGACGGTTGCAGCGGCAAAGCCAGGCTAATGTTCATTGCGCCTCGTGTTCTTTCGCGAGTAACCGTTGATAGTAGGTGCGGGCGTGTTCGTACGCGGCCGTCGCGTCTTTTTGTTCATCTGCGTCGTAAGTCGCTTGTTTGGCTTTCCAGCACTGCTCGACTCCGGCCAAACACCAACGGATGCTTTCAGTAGCACCCCTAATCGGCTGATCGTCGACAACAACGTAGATAGGATTCGTGTGGGCATGGGGAAACACACGCACGGCAACCCAACTACTTTTTTCCAGTCGATGCTTAAACGTGATTTCTGTGAGTGTGCCATCTGCCTTGGTTTTCTTGCTCACCGCAGGGTAGCCGTTGACGATCAGCTCCACTTCCATCTCTTGATCTTCGAGCAGCGCGGCGACGTCCACAGCGAATGAGACTTCGCCTGGCGGCTTCAGTCTCAACTCGCTGCCATCGACACCTAGTTTGGCAACTTGACCGGTTTGGATATCTGTGGCATTGAGACCGGTTAGGTGACAGAGGCCGTCGCTAACATAACTTCGTCCATCGGCGATGGATTGAACCCATTTTTCGAATGTCAATTTCCCGTCGACTTGTGCATACACGCGGCCAATGCCAACTCGCTCACCGCTCATGCAGGGAAAATCGGTTTCACCACTCGCAGCGACGCGGAACCCACAGTTCAACACGTGATACCACATGTTCCACTCGGCAACTCGTTCGGTGTTCATCGTCGAGATAAAATCGACCGCAGGGACCAAAGCCCCATCGATGCCGGGGACTTGATGGGTCACATCGACGATAAACTCATTCGCACCGATCCCATCAAATGCCGGGATGTTGAAATTTGGCAAATTGTTTGGACCGTCTTTACCGTCGGTATCGGGAACACGCCCCACAAAGCGGCTGAGGCCGATCGATGAATGGGCGGGCCCGCAGACGGCACCTTGTCGTTTTGCCCACCGCAATGTGTTGAGCCCTAACGTCGGCCAGTGATCTTTGGATTCTCCGCCCGGGTAAATCTGTTGTTGCAGATTGAGCAGGTTCAGGTGCCCCGACATGTGCGAGCCAAATCCCGAAACTTCGACATCGTATCGCAACGTGTAGGGATACTGAGATTGTTCAGCGACCTCGCCAGTGAAGAATCTCTTCTGGTAGTCAAAGCACGGTCCCCACGTGAGGCAGCAACCTACCTTCAAGTCTTCGCCCATGATGTGCCTGATCATGTCAGCAGGTTGGACGCCTTGCGTGGGATTTTCATAGTGCAGACAGCCAGCCGCGTGAATGTGATGATCGCCCGACCACCAGCCCATTTTGGCCGGATCGACCCAGCGCCGGACGCGATACAACAATTGAGACTGTTATTGCCCCACGGTCAGCGTCTTCGTTTCAGGAATCGTTTCCGGACCTCGAGAACATTGAATGGTGTACTGACCAGGAGGCAACGAAACCGTTTCGCCATGCCCTCGATAAATATGGCGTTGGAAAAAGAAATCGGGAGCGAGACGTTTGGACTGGGCGGGATAAATCCGCCCTTCGCGATCACGTATTTCAAACTTGGTAAACGCGGGCAAACCTTCATCATCTATGACGTTGAAGGTGACTTCAGTCGAACTTTGACAATTGAAGTCCACTGGCAACTTGGCCCAGTTCTCTGACCGCTGGGCGGAATACAGATCGATCCAGTCAATGCGCATCTCGCCGGGCTGGACCAAGGGGTCAAGCCGCACGCCCGCAAGCTCCCCATCCACTTGAAACGGAATCTCGTACAAGTGCTCTTTGTTGGGCTCGAGCAGGAAGTTGGTTTGCCGGTCCGCCGTTGGCGATGGAATGTCGCTGGTCCACCAAAACAACTGACCGATTCCCCCGGTGCCAGCTTTGGCCCAAAAACGCAACATCATTGGACCGCCGCGAGATTGAACGTCCGCCATCATGAAGGGGTCTTCGCCGGTGGATGTTACTTGAAGTGATCCATCACTGGCATCGATGTTGATTTGATTGGCTGGCTGCCAACCGTCGGTGTCGCTGTCGAAACGCCACTCACGGATCAAATCACGGTCCCCTTTCGGATCGCCACTCACGTTGAACTCGAGCGTCGCCGTTTTCGCTCCGGCGTCGCGACTGTAGACCTGCACAATTCGATACTCTAAAGCCAGTCCGCTCAGATTGGCTCGCATCGGCTGACCTTCGAACGTCGAGATCTGCATCCACCGCGAATCCACTTCATCCGACGGCGCATGAGGCAGCGGGCGAGCATTAGGACTTTCCACGAAAAGTCGCCCGGTTCTCCCAGGTCGGTTAATCACTTTGATTAAGAAAGTCCGCCAACCTTGTTCAAGTAGTTCAGTTCTGGCGGAGCCCAAAGAGACTTGCGGCGGTCCTGATTCAGCGACATTTACAGCGGCCAAACAGTACGGATCCAACAGACGCTCAATGGCAGCGGACACTTCTTCATCGGTCGCCAGAGACTTAATCTGGGCGAGCCTGTCTAGCTCTGCTTCTGATAAGGGACGCCCAACGACTTCCAGTGCTTCGGACAAGCGATGCACTTGCGCCAGCAGCGGCTGAGCTGGCACTTGCAGGGCTTTCTCATCGATCTCGTCACCAAGCGTCAGTGCCGAGTGCGAACACAGCGATCCGGCCAGCACTCCGAGCCAAAGAAACATTCGCGTTAGAGTTCTATTGCTCACTATCCTACCGCCCATTGCTGCTTGACCACTTGGGACGAATCTCCAGCAGTACATCCGACGTTGCGCGGAAACCCAAGTCCTGTGTTCCCTGCCCGGCGTCGCCAATGATTCGCGATTCTCGCAAACCGCTTAAATGCGAAGTCAATTGCATCACTTTGTACTCCGAATCGTCGCCGGTAAAAAACCGCGAAGTAAACGGGCTGTCGACCACTTCAACACTCAGCCAGTCCGCCGCCGTGGGCGGATTCAATGCCACATCGATCGCAGAAAGATTCAGCGGTGCGGTGATCCCTGCCGTGTTTTCCACTTTGATCAAGAAACGCTCAGGTCGCTGCTGGTGCAGTCGAATTCTGTCGCGGCGCGAGCTAATCTTCACCCGTGACTCAGGGTTCACGGAAACGTCGAACAACACCAGCGGCTCACAGGCTGCCTGGACTTCGCGAAAGTTGGTCGCACCTTTCAGTTCGTCAATCGCTGCCGCGGATTCCGCATCACCGCCAAAACGTCGCAAGACGTGAATCATTCGATCACGTGTGGTCTGCCAGGACGGATTGCGCTGACGCGCGGAATGGATGTGGGACTCCAGTTGGGCAAACATCTCCATCCCATGCTCTAAGTAACGCACCGCTTCTGCCAATTGCGATTCAGTCGCAAAGCGTCCCTTCGCCTGGACGTCTCTCAAGTGATCGCGTATCTGATCCTGCCAAAAGGCAGCGGCAGCGGGATCGAATCGCACGCGGCCGTCAACTTCCACATAGATCGGGCTGGTATGTGCGATCCCAGGCCCGGTGATCGCGTTGAAGTTGCCGAAGCCCCAATCCGCGTTGCCATCGTCGCGGTGGCTGCAGCGTGCGACGATCCAGCAGCTTTCCGTCGGAGCGACGGCGAGTTCTAGTTCAGCAGTGGTTTGTTCTGTGTAAGTTTCCGCGATCACGTCTCCGTTGGAGATGATTTGAAACTGACCAATCGGCTCGCGCGAGATAACATGCGCTCGAATCGTGAGTGATTGTTGATGCCCCGCAGTGACCACATCACCGATCTGATGGTCATCCACGGTCAAGAAAATCAGCGGTCCCGAAGTTGTAAACGTTCGACCTTGCCTGACGGCTTCAATCCACTTTGGATAGTAAAACTGTCCATCAACTTTCGCGTAGCAACGAGCTGCGCCCAGCGGCCTCGCGGGATGATCACTCCCGTTGGTCAACGGCAAACGAAAACCGCAGTCGAGCAGACGGTAGTACATCTCCGGTTCCATTTGATCCAAAGAGTCTGTCAGATTGTGGATAACGTTGACAGGAACATCCTTGTTGCCGCCCGTTCCGTGCGCCTCGATACTGATCCCACCTTGCTGCCGGCACGCTTGAATAGCCGTCCGATTCAGCGGATAGTCTATCGCATCGGGACCTGCAATGATTGAGCCTGTACCAATCGGCTGAACAAGCCAATCAATGTTTAAGAAATTGAGATGACCGTAGAGGTCTTCGTTGCGATACTCTTCGCCCATTTGAATGTGGAACGACGTATCGCTGAATTCTGCTACAGGGCCCATCGGCGCTTGAGACGGTTTGATGAACGCCTCGTTCGCGTATCGTTGCAGCAACGTCAAATTGTTGGCGACCATGAGTCCCTCCGCCCGCTGCACCAATGCCAACAGTTCCAGGGGTTCATCCACGTTCCACTGATTCGTGACCCAATGCACGTGCGTGTCGCCAGAAATCCAGCCCAATTGTTTCATGTCGACCAGCGGTTCGCAGGAAACTGCGAGATCAACGATCTGACCTGAGGCGATGCTGGGCGACACTCGCCCGCGCTGATGATGAAAACCGCGTTCAACAATGACTTCGATTTCGCCCGGCGGCACCTTCAGCTCGAATGTTCCGTCGGAGTAGAAATAGGTCATCCTTTGCCATCCTCCAATCGGTGGATAGATGATCGGCTTCTTAGTAAGTGTTGACTTCTCAGCATATTGGCCGCCAAAGCGACACATCCCATCACCACTGATCACGGTGACTCTGGCGGGAACGCGTTGGTCGTCGTCAACAACCGTTCCACGAAGAATTCCGCAATCAGTCAGCTGAACCGGTACGACAAGTTTCGACGAATCGACGCCATGATCAAAGCTGATCTCGATTCCGGCCGCTTGGGCATCTGCGGGATACAGCATCGGGACCAGGAACACGCACTCAGAGTTGCCTGCAATGTCCGTCCATTCCGAAATCGAGCTCTCCGCAGCGGCATGATCGGAGGCGACGAAGCGGGGATCAACACGCGGACGCAACCGGACAGATTCTCCACTGCGATTGTGAACTGCAACGAACAGTGGAGTCGTCAGCGTGCGACAAAAACTCAGCGGCGAAGTATTCTTGTGCAGCAGCATCGTTGTCCCATCCCACGTAACTTCGATCGATGGGACACGGTCGAACAGCTTTACCAACAGTTGTTTCCGCGAAGCCTTTAACTCGCCTGGTGCAGCCGCGTTCGCATCGCCATTTAAGGCTTGTTGTTCCAGCCACGCTTGAGAGATGAGTTGTTCCTGCTGAGGCGTCGGCCAGTGTTCGATCAGCTTCGTCCACAGTCTGTGGTACGATTCAGCGACCTGATTATCAATGCTTTGAGACTTGGAGCCCGCGTTGACCTGCGGCGTATGCTGGTGACCTTCATGAGCGCGAAGACTCTGCACCAGAAGCACGGCGATGATGAGGGCCATCCCAGAACGGTCTCGAAAACCCCTTACCGACATTCTGTTTTGTCTAGTCAGCATTGGCATCTCGTTGCAGTGCACGGAAAAACTCCCTCGCCTGATAGTGCCAACCAAGTACTAAATCTCGCTGACTGATATCGCTGACGTTTTGCTGGATGTTCAGAATGCGTGATTCCAGCCAATCAAGAAAGAATTCGACCGAAGAACGGCTGATACGTTTTGAATTATTTTCACCCTCAACGTACCACGGCGCAGTCGATGCAAAGCGAAATGTGTGTTCGACGTCCGCGATGGCTCGAACCAGAAACCACCCTGATTCACGCAATTCCATACTTGCGTGGAGCGTTTGATCTCTTGCATCTCTACAAGGGATGCGATGTTGGACTGATCCGTTGAAGATGACCTGCACTTCGGCAAAAGGATCATTCGAAGTAAGGTGGATTTCAAAGTCGATTTTTCGAGTCTCGTCCAAACGCAAGATGGTGCCTGCATGCGTTTGATTCGCCCTGACACGAAGTAGTGGGCCATTGGTCACAAAACAGCGCCCCGATTTAAGCGCCGTGAACCAGTTGTCACGATGAAACGGCTTGTCGCCCAGATGCACGTAGGCACGATTGTAGCCAACGGGATTCGGCAACACGCCCGATGCGCTTCCGGCCGACGGCGGGATTCGAATGCCGCAATTGAGAATGTGGTAATAGATCTCTTGAGTCCATAAACCATTGCCGTGCGGACCAGGAAACTGTTCGATGCTACGCTGCTTTCCCCACGCTTCGTTGTCCAGCACGCCACTTCGGTGCATGTGGTTGTGTGCGATGCCAATCGAGTCCGGTTTGGCCACGGCAAGCCAGGTTGGCACATCCCACCAAAACGATTTCTCGATATCGATCCATACCTCGGGATTCTGTTGTCGAGCTTGTTCGACGAACCGCATGGGCGAAGGAACTTCTCGGTTGATGACTGATAGATCCAGTGGCTTGTTCAAGCCGAAGTATAGCAGCGCTCCACCAGCACGTTCGTCTTCGCCTGCGCCGGTACAGTAGATTCGGTCGTCACCAAACTGGAATTCAGTTTGCTTGGCTGCAACTGCTTTTGGCGCGGGACTGTTCCACCACCCGATCACGGTCGCGAAATCCAGATCCTCCGCCAGCATCAACGGCTCAATCTGTGACACCGGCCGATGAACATGCAAGTCACCACAATACCAACCTTCATCACGAAGCGATGCAATCGAAGTCAGCATCGCAGTCGCATCCACAATCTCGCCAGATCTAACGTTGACCTTACCAGACTTTCGTAAGTACTCGGGACCGCGTTCGATCTCCCATTCGTAGTTGTCTGGCGCAACAGAAACGGTTGCTTGTCCTGAACAGACAAAATGGTCGGACCAATACGGATACCCGGCCACTTTCACAGGAGCGCCCGAAGAATCACGCACGTGAATGCGACACGGCAAAGAATCACCGCGGTCATCGGTCACTTTAAAATGGATCTCGCCAGTCTCCGCCGCGATACCGGCAACCACCGGTATGAGGAACGATGCCATCAAGAAAAATAGCGAGACTTGGCGATGTCGAAGGCTGTGCACGAGAGTGTTCCTATTGGTTGGATCGCTGCAGTAGGGTCTCAGCCACCTTTCGGTGGTCAATCGTGACAAATTAGTCAAACCATGTTGCTTCTTTGCCCCAATCTTGAGCACCGTTTTGCTCTCCGCGATCGTTCAAGATGTTGCCAATACGGCATTGGACTCGAATGGACGAAGCGACGCGCACAGCCAAGCCAGATTCTTCTTGATCGTCACCATCCTGGTCGATGATAGTGTCAACGCGATCGCCCGGCGTCTCAGGTGCTGGCCCTCGCCACTGCGGCCCTTGCGCAACAAAGATGCGTCCCAGTCGGTCGAACGCCATCACACACGGATTGCTCACCATCGGCTCGCGAGCCACAACATCGACCACAAACCCATCCGGCACGATCGGCAGTTGATCATCAGCCAAGGCAATCGGACAGTTCAACAGACAACACAGGAGTAAACCCGCGCGTCTTGGATTTCGCCGAAAAAGACACAGCAACAGCGAGTGAATAAAGTCCTTGTCATTCATGTGAATTCTGAATTCCCTAAACAGCCCGTTCAGGTCTTTGACTGTCGCAAACCACTCTCTCAAGTCCCTTCGTTTAACCCGTGGCCGAAAGGACAGGCCGTCTCTGCGTGTCGGACGACCTGGCCTCTCGGCCACGGGTTAAACACAATACCGTTCACCGAACCGAGATAATGTAGTGGATCTCGCCAGAGATCCCTGTATTTTTCCAGGGGAAGTCTGGCGACTCCCACTACATTTTGAACGGCATTGGAGTTAAACAAGACAGAACAAACCGTTCATGAAGAGCCTGTCTGAACGAGACAGAATACTACCAATACGCAGCATCGCTCAATGCCGCGACACATTGGCAGTGACCGCGAAATTCTTCCACGGGTGTCGAAGTGAGTGACTGACCCAGCCAGCCTTCCGGCTGTGAGAGTTCAAACGGAGGACGAATTGCCTGCGGAGAAATCGACCGGAACCCGACCTTTGAATAGAACGCGGGATCTCCATAGGTGACGACCAACTCGACGTGCTGATCCTGAAGCTGCGTCAAACCGTATCGAATCAGTTTCTGACCGATGCCCTGTCCCTGCGATTTGGTTTTAACCGCCACCGGAGACAGAATGGACGCTTCGATTTGAGTATCGAAGCTCAGCCGACTGAAGAAAATCGCGCCAACGATCTGCTCGGCTTCGACAGCCACAAATCCGCGCAGGTCCTGATGCTCGGTCGTGGTCATCATCTCACGGACGAGTGCCGCGATCCGGCCCCCTTCCTGCTCGCCTTCAGCATCCGTAAAGACGGAATGAAACAGTGACACAATCGCATCCAAATCGCTCGGCAGACTATTTCGAAATTCCAATGCTATCTCCAGTGAACAACGAGGGGCTTGTGGTCGGGAATTGCAACGAATCAATACATCTGCAGGCTACCGTGTCAAGCTGTCGGCACCCAGTTGCAGGTAATGCTGATACCATACTCGTTCGCGCTGGATGCCGTTCTTCGGCAATCCGGGTGGTCGCAATTGCTGTGACCACGTTTCAAGTTTGGCACGGAGCTCGACAACTTTTTCAGGATACTCCGCTGCAACGTTTCGCGTCTCAGGGTTCGGCTGACGCATGTCGAACAGAAAGTCGGTCCCGTCACCCAGATGCAGTAACTTCCAGTCGCCACTACGAACGGCGGCTTGTTTCCAGAATCGCCAATAGAGAGCATCGTGCGGTGGGCGGTGACGGCGCTCGTCAGATGTGGCAGCAAATCAACACCGTCGAGTCCTTCACGCTCTTCGATGCCCGCTGCGGCAAGTACGGTCGCGGTGATGTCGAGTGAGGACACCGGATGATCAAAAACCTGGCCAGCAGGAATAACTCCTTTCCAGGACCAAAGGAACGGCTCGCGGATGCCGCCTTCGGTCAGCATCCCTTTCTCGCCCAGTTGCGGTGCATTGATCGATCCGTCCCAGCCACCCATTTCGGTTTGCTTGCCGTCGGGGCCACTGGTCATCTGCGCGTCAGGCATCGTCAGCTTCAGCGCGCACCGTTGTCGCTTGTGAAGACAATCAATGTGTTCTCTTCGATACCATGGCGTCGCAACGATTCGCGAAGTAGCCCAACGCCATCGTCGATCGTCGCCAGCATCGCCAATGCGGTTCGTCTGCGTTCCGGCATTTCACCCGGGAAGCGGGCGAGTCGTTCCGGGGTCGCCGCCAGCGGTGTATGTGGACCGCTATAGGCAAGGTACAGGAAAAACGGCTTCGTGTGATTGCGTTCAAGAAACGCCAGGGCACCCGCGGTTTCATCATCAAGACGATCACCAGTGGTTTCGGTGATCCATTCACCTTCGGGCTTTAGACTGGATCCGTCGGCGCGGAAGTTCGCCCAGCGCCGCTCACGAGCGTTCATGTAGAACTCGTCAAAACCCTGTCCAGCCGGCGAGAACCGACGACGCGCTGGTTCCCTGATCGTCAACGGTTTTCCGGGCGTACGTTGAACCGCATTGGGATTGCGTTTGATCCACGCTACGGAAGATGGGCTTGCATCGAGATGCCATTTACCAACCATGCCGCTGACGTAACCTGCAGGTTTAAGACGTTCAGCAATCGTGAGTTCATTCGCTGGCATCGGCGTATCGGCGATTTCCTCCAAACCGAATCGCTGCTGATATCGTCCTGTCAGCAAACCCGCTCGCGAAGGAGAACACTGGGGTGCCGTGATGTATCCCGCCGAACATCGCACGCCCGACACCGCCAACGAATCGAGGTGCGGCGTTTTCAAGTCATCGCGCACGCCCTGGCATCCAAGATCGGCCCAACCCTGATCATCGGTGAAGATAACGATGAAGTTGGGTTTTGGCCCGGCCGCGGATACCACCGAGCCACAGACGACACAGAGAACGAGCAGGAGGGAGCGTCTTACTGGTTTCGACATCATTTGGCGTTCTTCTTTCCTCGTCCTCGTACCGTGGCTGCACCGGCGGATTGGATGTGCATTTCGAGTTGCTGGCGGAGCTGTGCGAGCGTCTTTGAGTGCAACGTGTTGTGCGAGGTTATCGTGCTGGCCCGGGTCAGCATCCATGTCGTACAGCTCCTCCGCACCGTCCGCGTATCGCATGTAGGCCCAGCGGTCGGTGCGGAGGAGTGGTGACCGCCCATCACATAGGAAAACGCGGAATCGTTTACCGTGGCGTGGGTCTCGCAGGACCGGTACGAGGCTTTACCTTCCACACTGCCGGGGACGGGTGCGCCGGTGAGCTCACAGACGGTGGGAAACAAGTCGACCAGTTGGGCAAGGAGCGGCTGCGCGACGGCACGACATTTGGCGCGGCAATGATCAAAGGCACGTGGATAACCTGCTCGTGCAAATTCGACTTTTGCCAGAACGTGTGGTCACCGAGGTGGTACCCGTGGTCGCTGGTAAAGACGATGGCGGTGGTCTCGGCAAGGCCAAGTCGGTCGAGCTCGTCAAGCACACGCCCAAGTTGCATCCATGAAAGTGACACTGGCTCGATAGCCCGACCACATACGTTGCTGGTTTTCGGGATATTCCGCGAGGCCGTTCTTCCGCGAGTTTGAACCTGAGATGCCCGCTGGAGGAATGTCGTCCAGATCGCCGTCGGGAACGTGCGGCAGCGTCATCTGGTTGTGCGGGTAAAGATCGAAGTATTGGCGTGGCGCGACCATCGGATAATGCGGGCGCACGAAGCCGACTGCGAGCAGGAAGTTTTGGTCCGCTGCCTTGAACTCGCGCAGCAACTCGACCGCTTTCGTCGCCGCTTTCGCATCCGGTTGGTCTGAGCCGTCGCCTTCGTAACTCACGGTGACGAAGGGACGATGCGGGTCGCCGGTAGATTGCCGACCCTCCAGCGCGGTCGTAAAGATATTCCGATTCAGACAGGCATAATCGCCCGGAGTGTGGGCCTCCAGGCCAGGGGCGTTGAAACGCTGAGTCCAGCAGGCGGCTACGTCCTCGCCATCGCTGCCGGCGATGATGTCACCGGGCACACGCATGTGAAAAATCTTCCAACCCGTGCCGTTGCGCGGCCCTGTCCGATCAAATGCTCGCCTAATGTGATCCCTCGATTCCCGACGTAGCGGCCACGCATTAACGATGCCCGCGAAGGGCCGCACACCGTGCCTTGGCAGTAAGCTCGCTCAAAGACTACGCCTCGAGCCGCGAGACGGTCAATGTTGGGAGTGTCGCTTGTGTTGTCTCCGTAGCAACGCAGCACATTGGCGGCAAATCGTCGGAGATGATGAAGAGGATATTCTTCGACGGTTCAGCCTCAGCTCGCGAAACTGTGGTTGCGCCGATTACGCAGAAGAAAAGAATCAGGTGCTTCATGATGATTGTCGGTTCGTTGTGATTATTGCGAATCGGAAGAAGCCTTCGTTTGCGCGGCGTTAACAAGATGAGAAGGTTTGGCAACACTCTCTTCGCCATCGATGATTTCCAATCGAAAGTGTTGGTCGGTGGAGTCGATGCAATCGACGACAAGATCGCCCGTGATCGTCTCGCCTTGGAACTCAGTCGGTGGCTGACCGGGAAAGCGTCGCAGTACGTGATCATGTCCACCATCGCGACGATGGATCGTGAAGTGAATTTCTCCTGCTTGGTTTGTCGGATGCAGCGAAACCGATTCGACGGGCCACGCGGATTCATCAGCCGACATCTGGATGACCCAGGCACGGCAAAAGGTGCCATCGTCCTGCCATTGGTAGGTCGGAACTGGCCACGGATTGGCGATGGTGTCATAGATGCGCCAGCCGAGTAATTCCGGCTGCTCCTGACCCTGGATGATGGAGACATTCATCTCGCCGACGGGCAGGATTTTTAGTGCTGCGTCTGGCCCGATGGCGGTGGAACTGCGGTCGGACTCGCGGATCGCGATGTTGGAAGCGTTGAGTCCCAACTGCGAGGGATGCCGCCAGGTGCGCGGCTTGTCGTCCCTGGGTTCGACTGTATCAATCACGACAAAATAGCCGTCCGTGCGAGCGTCTTTGCCTTTGACAAAGACGACTTGCCGCAACCACTTTCCTTGAATGTGCTCCGTGGAGTTGTACCAACCATAGTTGAACGCGCCTTCCCCATAGTCGAAGTGGTCATTGCTGATCCAGCGACGCTTGGGAGGAACGAAGCCGATGGCCATGTCGTGCTTCCAGTGCGGGATGCTGTTTTCCTGGGCCCAGTCGGGCGAGAGCGTGTTGAACGAGAGCGAACGACCGGCGTGCTTTGTGTTCCCGATCCCGCTGTAGCTGCCCCGACCCGCGTTGCGGATCAGTACCTGGTTTCCGAATTGTGCGTAAATATTCAGCGCGTCAAACTTGCCGTGACTGGCTCCCCACGGTCCCGCACCAAAGAACAGATACTTTTCCTCTGGTCCCCAACCGGTTCGCATGACGTAGTGGCCGGCGTTAGGAAAGTAAACGGAACGCTGATCGGGAGGCGAACCTTTCGCTCCCTTCGTTGCCATCCACTGAAAGTCTTTCCGATCGGGGAACCACGTCAGCAGCGATTGGTAGCGATCTTCAATTGTGCTCCAGCCACCATCGTTGAGATCCATTTGTCCTTGATTCGGGCCAGTCAAAAGCATCGGATGTTCGGCCGCCTGTTCGAGCGTTGCGAGCGCCTTCGCAGGCGGAGTTTCACCAAAGCGTTGGTACAGACGCAGATAGTTTTCGAGTGCCGTCAAGGAGGCCCAGTTGTAGCCGGTACTCAAGCTGACGTGGCTGCCATCGGGATGAAACTGCCGTGCCAGGATCACATCCCACCGTTGCATGGCGGTCTGTTTCCAGGCAGCACTTTCCTTGAACTCAGGCAACATCAATGCCGTCTGCATCAGTGCCAATGTGGTGTGAGCGCCACCGTCATCGTGCGCCGCAAAGCTGGTGGGGTTCATGATCAACCGAGCCTGCCGAAGCATTCCCAACAACAGGGCGACGTGCGCCTCGTCGCTGAAGTCAGGCGAATCGCGGAAGACTTCGTACGCAGGCCACCATGTCAATTCCAATCGACGTCCGATGTTGCTGGTATTCATGTAGCCCCAGCGAAAGGTCGTGCCGTCCATTAGGTTCAAGCCACCGACGGTGGGACAGCGGTCCCAGAAGAACGGCTCGCGCGAAACCCAGTCCAGCACCTCTGCGCTGAACTGGCGGACGTACTTCGGGTCGTGATTTTCTTGCCAGGCACGCGCCATCGACACCCAATGAAAGTGGCGGTTGAGATGGCCGTTGTCACGCGCCCAGTTCAATTGCAGCGGTTCTTGTTGCAGCACCCACGGGTGCGTTTCGTTGTTCGTGTCCCTCCATGCATCGACGAAGCCGTCGAAGTACCCGATCGTCGCGTAGCGTCCTGCCACCGCTTCGTCGGAGATCTTCTGCCAGTTCGGATGCAGCACCACGCTGGCGACTTCGTCGATGGTCGGGCCCATCGGCTCCGTGCGGGTGCGCATGTGCTGGAGCAAGAGTGATCTCGCCTCGTCGGTTCTGCCCTCCTTGATCGCCGCAGCGACGGGGCGCATCGCCGGATGGTCGCCATTGATCGCATCCAGGACGTTCTCCACCATCGATGGCAACTCGCGAGCCTCGTCGATCGTCAGCTTGCGAAAGGCAACATCGGAGAAAAGGCTTGTCTGACGAATGTCGACTTCTTGACCGCCGCGCATCGTGAACAGCTTTACCACGCCAGCGCGAATTTGCTCGGTGAGCACATGTTCCTCAAGAGGTCGATCCATGTAGTCCACGAACAATCGCACACGCGAACCCTCGCCATCGGGCCAAGCAACCAGCTTGACACGGCGACCCAGGCCATCGCGCGACGGCAATTCATTCGGATGCTGGTAGTCACGGTTGTCCATCCAGCCCGCAGGTTTCAGGCCTGGCTGCTGCATTGTCAACGATGTCTCGCGATGCCAAAGGTTGAAGCTCGCGCGTTCCGCGCCTTCGCGAAGGTCCACACGCAACTGACCGCCAAGGCCGTCTTGCAACCGCTCGCCATCCCGCATCCCGACGACGAATCCACTGACGACTTGCAAGTCGCCTCCCACCGCCTCAACCGGATCGATCTGAGCTTCGATGGAAAAAGTCTCCGCCGCCGCATCGACCCCTTCGATGACCGTCTCGCTCCAGGTGCCCGAGCGGGCGACAAGCGTGCTTCTGCCGCCAACTGCTGTGACGGAAGAGTCGGGCTTGGATTCCGCGGCGAGCAAGACTCGATCGTCCGGGACACAAAGCCCGCCAATGGGAACACAGAGAGCGAAAAGGAAGTAGTAGAAAGTTTTCATGGTGATGTGCGACGCGACAAACTTGAAGGGCGATAGGCAACGCTGTGAAGTATCCTCTTTCGATGTAGGACGCCCTTTTCAGGGCGTCGAAATCGGCCGTTCTTTTGGCAATGACGGCCTGAAAAGGCCGTCCTACGAATAAATTGACAGCCTCGCCGCGCTTTTGCCCGGAATCGCAGGAAAACCCATCAAAAGAAGACGTCACAGCGTTGGGCGATAGGGGGAATTCGAAGGATTCATGGCATCTTTCAACCAGAAAACGGAATGCAACGGATGAAGTTCACTTCAATTTCTGCCGTAGATAAACGATGCGCCAAAGCCCTCAGCAAAGGCGGTGTCTTTCAGTAGCGACTGGCTGCAAGGTGGTTCTATCGCGACGCACTTTGGTGACCACAATCCGCAGCCGATTGAAATCAGCAGACAAAGACTGAGGGCGAACCTGAGAACACGTAGTTGTTTCGCGTTCATCGCTGGTCCTCCACCACCAATTCGCCGTCCGCTGAAAAATCATCGAAGACCAGATGACCCCAACCAGCCTTTGCCTGGTCCACCAGCCGCAGGTAGAGAATCCGGCCGGTCTGTTGCGGCAATTCGATGACTCGGCGAACCATGCGCGGACCGTTCTCACCGCCACTCCGAGCGATCTCGTTTCCGTCAGCATCACAGACTGCCAGATGAACGTCCTCGCGAAAACCACCACCAATCAGAAACGCGATCTTTTCACCCTTCAATCGAAAACGCGGCGACTCGATAATGCCGGTCTGTTGATCCGATGCGCGCGGGTTATCCCTGATGGCCACAGTGGACAAATGAAATTGCCCCTGTCGTCCGAAAGGTCGATCGGGATGCCGTGGCAGCGAGTCGGAAGAATCAACAGGTTTTGCGAACTCGCCATCGATCACTCGCCAGCCCTGCAGGTCGCCGGATTCGAAATCAAATCGCAGATCTCCGAGTGCCCAAATGCCGCGGGCGATTTCAGTTCAGCCAATCGGGCTGCCAGCTTGCGAGCAACTTCCGGGTGTTTGCGGATCACGTTGTGCTGTTGCTGAGGATCCTGTTCGAGATTGTAAAGCTGTTCTCGAGGCACGTTGGCTCGCAATTTCCCCTGCGAATCGATATCGCTGTTGAGTTGCCCTGTGAACGCGATCTCTCCCAGTCCATTGCCGAACCCACCCGACCCTGAGCGCCGATGTAAACCCATGGTCCGGATCGCAGTGCCAGGTTGGCCCGCTGATGCGGCGCCAGCACGACTTCCTCTCGCATCGGCTTTTCGGGATCACCGGTTAGCACGGGAAGGATGTTCCGCGAATCCTGTCCGGAGTCTGAAGGAAGCTCGACCTCGACAACTGCGGCCATTGTCCGCAGCAGGTCGACGTTCGCAATCAACTGCCCGGATGTGGTTCCGGCAGGAATCTGACCCGGCCAGCGAGCAATGAACGGAACGCGGTGTCCTCCTTCCCACGCACCAAACTTAAAGCCAAGCAGCTCGCCGTTCAGCCGATGCCCGGCGGTCCAGGCGTCGCGGCCGCCTTCATTCAGCATGCCTCCGTTGTCGCTGGTAAAGATGACCAGCGTGTTCTCGCGCTGGCCGATTTCATCCACCGTTCGCAGCACTTCGCCGACTATCCAGTCCAGCTCATGAATGAAGTCGCCGTAACGTCCGCATTCGCTGGTGCCCTGAAAACGCGGGTGCGGCGTGAAGGGGTGATGAATATTCCCCGGTGCAAAATAAAGAAAGAACGGCTGATCTCGTGACTGCCTGAGCCATGCCACTGCCTTCTCGGTCAGTTTGGCCCCGACCTGTTCATCGCGATACAGCTCATGCGCCTTCCGTGCACCGCCGACCGCCTGAATATTTTTCTTCTCCGGAAATGCCTGCGCGTGAATCCTGCCCTTCGCAGCTGCGCTGAAGACAAATGGATCTGCCGGATCAAATCCGACGACGTGATGGTTCTCGACGAACACAAACGGCGGATGACTGTTGACAACGGGAATTCCGAAGTAGTCATCAAACCCGCTTCGAGCGGTCCTGGCTTCAGTTCGCCATTCCAGTCAGGCGTCGTTTCGCCAAAGCCCAGATGCCATTTGCCAATACACGCAGTCCCATAGCCCTGCTGCTGCAGCAGACGAGCTACGGTCATCTGCTTCGTGCCAATCAGCGGCTCCGGCGGTGTGAAAAACGGGAGCCCAGATATTCTTTCGCCACGCATACTCACCGGTCAGCAGCGAGTAACGCGATGGAGTACAAACCGCAGACACGGTATGCGCATCGGTGAAGCGGCGTCCTTCGCGGGCGAGCTGATCAAGATGCGGAGTCCGGACGTGCGTCGCGCCGTAACAACCGACGTCGCCGTAGCCCAGATCATCGGCGAGAATCACGATCACGTTTGGCCTGTCAGCAAACGCAGGAACGCCGCCAGCTATCAGGATCAGAAGCAGCGAACAGACGTTTCCGATCAAACATTTCATCGCAAGCTTCCCCAGCCATTCCAAACACGGCATCGGTCCACAGGTGCGGCGTCATTTTGAGCAGACTCACCACAACCGGCTCAATATTTCTACCGAAACGACGATCTCAACAAAACGAAAAGCGACAAGACTTCATGGAGCACAAACTCGGATTTCTTGGTGATTCTAGCGTGATGGCGTTCATCGTCGATGATAGAATGCGACGGCGTATTGACGATTTGCGACATTTCCAGGGCAGATGAAACATTCCCTGAAAACCATGACTCCGAAAGCTCGTTCCCGTATTGCACTCCTCGTCGAAACCTCGCGTTCTTACGGACGTGAAGTCCTGATGGGAGCTGCGCATTTTGCAAGGACGCTCAACGACTGGTCGCTGTTGCATCAGGAAATGTCCATTGATGCTGCCATGCCGCAGTGGATCGGCGAGTTCCAGGTTCAGGGGGTGATTGCGCGAGTCGATCAACACAACATTCAGTCGCTTCGCGCGTTGAACATCCCCGTGATCGATGTTCGTTGTCACATGACCAATGTCGAGTTTCCGCAGGTCGACACAGACGACAGACTCGTTGCCCAAATGGCATTCGATCATCTCTGGGAACGCGGCTTTCGACGATTTGCATTCTGTGGCTATCAGCATGCTCGTTACTCAGAGAGCCGACTGAGTCATTTCCGTGAATTTGTGTCAAACGCGGGTTGCCGTCTGATGGTCTACGAGACGAACGCAGGCAGCGATCAGGCTCTCAGCCGAATTGAAGAATCCGGCGTCTACGAAATGGAGACGCTCGCCGATTGGCTGCAATCACTTCCTCAACCAACCGGTGTCTTCGTCTGTAACGACATTCGCGGACAGCAGGTGCTCAACGCCTGCCGAGTTGCAGAGATTGCTGTTCCGGAAGACGTGGCCGTGATTGGGGTCGACAACGATGATGCAATCTGTCAGTTGTGCGATCCGCCACTGACCAGCGTTCGCCCCAATTCCTGGGCGGTCGGTTATCGAGCAGCAGAGATCCTGCACGAATGCCTTCGCGGCGGTTCGTCAACTCGAAATATAGAATACGTCCCCCCCATCGGCGTCGTCGATCGGCTTTCAACGCAGGTCAGTGCGGTTGAAGATCGGGAGGTTGCCAGAGTGTGTCAGTTTATTCGCCAACACGCCTGCGACGGGATCAATGTCAGCGATGTCGAGAACTATTCGCGAATCTCACGACGACATCTCGAACGTCGATTCCGTGAGGCGCTGAATCGAACCCTGCACGAAGAGATCACGGCAAATCAGATTGGTCGAGTCAAACAACTGCTGGCAGAAACCTCGATGACTCTGGAACAGATTGCGCCTCTCGCCGGATACAGCCACAAAGAACGTTTAAGCACCGTCTTCAAACGCGAAACCGGAATGACGCCAGGCCAATTCCGGCAACAATTCTCCGTGAGCTGAGAGTCGGCACTTCATCCGCATCGCAGTTCCCATCGTCCCCGCGGGGGAATCCGCAGCAACCGCTTGAAATCACCCTCTCAGCCACTTAATATAACGATCGTTATATTTGCGTGTCTTTCCCAAGTGATGGGAGTGTATGCCGTGGGATTCCGTAACCTTTTTTATGCCGGACTGTTGGCGGCATCAGTTGGCATTGCTTTTGCCGACGATTTGCGACCAGGCGGTTCGACCAACGCTGGTGTCAGGTTAAGCTTCGATCTTTTGGATGTGGATGGAAAGATTCACGCTCTCGGCCAGAACGACAAGCAGTCTGTCAGAGTCTTTGTGTTCCTGTCGATGTCGTGTCCGATCTCGAATTCGTACACGCAGGAACTGAATCGTCTCGCCCAGTTGCCGCATGCAAACGTGCAGTTCTATGGAGTCGTTTCTGACCCGTTTGTGACTCGGCAGGAGGTTGCCAGTCACTTTCAGGAGTTTCAAACGAAGTTTCCCGTGTTGTTTGATGGATCAGGACTGCTGGCCGAAGCGTTGCAGCCGACGCACGTTCCTGAGGCGTTCGTCGTTGATCGGGAACAACATCTGGTCTATCGTGGTGCCATCGATAATGCGTATGTGTCGATCGGCCGGCGTCGCGCCAGTGTCGAAGAACACTATCTGCTGAATGCGATCAAGGCGGCCGCGAATGGAAACGACGTTTCCGTGCCCAAAACCCAGCCGGTTGGCTGCCACTTCCCCAGACGGCTATCCGATGCGTCGTCCAGTGCAGTGACATATACACGCGACATCGCACCCATCATTCAAACGCGCTGCCGGAACTGCCACCGACCAGGGCAGGTCGCTCCATTCGCGCTGACGAGCTACCAGGACGCCGTGTCCCATGCCGAAATGCTGGTCGAAGTGACTCAGCGGCGCATCATGCCGCCGTGGATTCCGGGACCATCAACGCACCGCAAGTTTGTCGGTGAACGGTGGCTCACGGATCGCGAATTATCTTTCATCAGGAAGTGGGTCGAAGCGGGGTGTCCGGAAGGTGATGCCGCCGATCTTCCGCCCTCGCCAAAGTTCGCCGATGGCTGGCAACTCGGGGAGCCGGATCTGATTGTGAAGATGCAAACGCGATTTACCGTGCCGGCGGATGGCCCCGACCTGCTGCAGAACTTCGTCATCCCGATCGACATCCCGGAAGACCGGCTGGTGGCCGCCGTGGAGTTCCATCCGGGCAACAAACGCGTTGTGCATCATGCGGTGTTGTTTCTGGACGACAAAGGTCAGGCCAGAAAACTGGACGAAGCCACGCCCGAGCCCGGCTACGGCAACTTTGGCGGTCCGGGCTTTCTGCCGAGCGGAGCGCTGGGCGGATGGTCGGTCGGCAACACCGCTCGCCGCCTGCCCAACGACATGGGGCGGTATTTGAAGAAGGGCAGCGATTTGGTTGTGCAGGTCCATTACCACCCAACAGGGAAAGAGGAGACAGACCAATCGGAAATTGGGCTCTACTTCGTACAAAAGCCCGTCGCTGAGTCGCTAAGTGAGCCGGCAAGACTGGTCGGCAGCATCTGGATGGCGAACTACGAGATGGACATCCCGGCGGGCGATGCCGACTATCGCCGTTCGACGACCTACACA
Organism: Planctomycetaceae bacterium; assembly: GCA_041398825.1. Classification (NCBI taxonomy): domain Bacteria; kingdom Pseudomonadati; phylum Planctomycetota; class Planctomycetia; order Planctomycetales; family Planctomycetaceae; species Planctomycetaceae bacterium. The sequence goes on from JAWKTX010000002.1 coordinate 481,564, forward strand.
TTGCCGAAAGATGTGATCATCGTTGGCATCGTGCCGCACATGCATCTGCTGGGAAAATCGATGAAAGTCACGGCGCGCCGACCGGGTCAGGAGCCAGAGGTTCTGATCGACGTCGCCGAGTGGAACTACAACTGGCAGGATGAGTACTACTACGAGCGACCATTCTCGCTTCCCGCCGGAACTGTATTGGCCGTGGATGCTGCCTTCGATAACTCGGCCGAGAATCCCTCGAATCCTTCATCGCCACCTCAGCGAGTCACGTGGGGTGACGAAACGACTGATGAAATGCTGTTCTGCTTTTTCCTGCTGACCGCCGAGAAGACGGAAGACCTGATTCACACTATCTTCGATAACCTCGCCCACGATCTGCAGCAGCCTCGCAAAGATGTGGGGCAAACGCCATGAGTGTACGAAGCGAAGCCGCGGCTCAAACACGCGAGCGATTACTGAATGCATCGCTGACGTTGTTTTCGCAACGCGGATACGCCGCCACAGGCGTCCGGGACATCCTGCAGGCGGCCGGCGTTACCCAGCCCACGCTTTACCATCACTTTGCTGACAAAGCATCCTTGTTGCAGACGCTGATCGAACGGCACTATGGCGACAGCCAGCAACGGTTAGAAAAAATCATCGCGGGCGAAGCGACCGTGGTGAGTAAGCTGCTTGCTTTTGTCACAACGTCGTTCGAATACTGCTGTGTCGATCCGCGTGTACCACGACTGATGTTCCAAACGTACTATGGCCCAACGGTTCCCGAGATCGATGGCGTACTGGACAAGTTGACGGAGAAGCGGTTTCGGCTTGTCGTCGGCATCATGGAACATGGCATTCGTTCGGGTGAGCTGGCTGATTCCAACGCGGAGTTCCTTGCGCTGACTTTTTGCAGCATGGTGGATCAACCATTGAATCTGTTCTCACGCAGGTCGAGACCCGGGCGATACCTGACGCCCGAGCTTGCGCACTCAATCGTCAGCCTGTTTGCGACCGGTGCAGCCGCAAAGTAAGGCGCTGCACAGCAATAATCTGCCGGATCATGCGGAACGCGCGAAAGCCCCGACCTGCTTTCTCTATTCGAACAATGTCCCTGAGTTCCCCGACTCGCACTCTATGCGAACACGGCCTGACTGAACGCGGAGCCTTCTGAGCCAACAACTTAGGTTGATCACCCTGAATGAAGTTTGCCGGTGGAACCCCATTCAGGCAATTCCGAGGCCAATACACAAGCCGAAGAAGCCACGCGCCGATGCGCCTCAAACAACTCGCTTCGATCAGTGGCTTCTCGATTCGCGGGAGGTTTCGACACGGGCTGAATTCGCTTGTTGACTCGGTTTCAGCAGAGCTCGAGTCACGCAGGTCCTGCGGCGTCGTGAATCTGCCATTGGCTGAACATGGCATTTCAACATTAGTCTTTGATTTTTGTGGCATCGACGTTGTGGATTAGTGTGGGGATCGATGCGTCTGGCTTACCGTCTTGAAGCCAGTCGGCGGCGACCAATCAGCTTCATTTCGTGCATATTCCCCGGGTCTATTGCTTGTCCTGCGACTCGAAGAGTTCTTCCAGCTCTGTCATACTCAATACCCGTTGCCAGACCGTCACCTCATCGATCAGTCCGTCATAGTTACGCCCAGTCCCGGCACGGTGGCCACCGATGACCAAACCGCCAAATTCTGATGCGGGTCCAGGGACTGGCAACAGGTACTGTTTAGTTTGCTTTCCGTTCAGGAAAAGTGTGAGCGACTGCGAGTCGAACGTGAAGGCCACGTGGTTCCAGTTGTTGAGCAGTTTGTCGCGATCGACCAGCGTGTCGAACGGACCTTGCGAGATGGCGGTTGGGGCAGCTTCCGGTTCGCTGGCTGGTCTGAGCGTGTGTGTATACAACTGCAAATTGACCTTGCCTGGATCAGTGGCAGCCCGCATGCCCAGCGACAGGTGCCATGCGCTCGTATTCGATGGTGTCCCCTGAGCGGTGCTCTCCAGGAGAAATGACCGCAAGCCAGAACCATGTTCCGGAAGACTGCTCGGCTTGAACCATAGCGAGACAGAGTGTTCTGCCGAATTATCGTCAAGGAAGCTGCGTGGAATGCTGAGAAACTGTTGTTTCGCTGCAACAAATCGGACGGCTTTTCCCCTTATCCCGTCGGTTTGCACAATCTCCACGCCATTATTCGGCTCGGCGTCAATGCGATTTCCAAGTATCGAGTTGTTGGAGAACCCCTTCTCGAAGGACCAATGGGCCCGTAAACCGCGCTGTGTGTCTACCTTCGGAGGAGATACCATTTCGTTCAGTGGGATTTCGATCTTGCGATTGATGACGCTGTTTGGCTGGCGAAACTCAGCAGTTAACATTGGGGCGACAAGAGTCCCGTCGGCTGTGAGAGTCAGGAATTGCCCGCCTTCGACGAGCGACCACTCCAGCGACGGGTGATAAACGTCGAGCGCGGTAATCACCTTTGAATGTCCCGGAGAAATGATGAAGTCGTGAAGGTTGTAGCCGACACGCTGGGGATGGACTAAGTGTCTGGCCAGGTGGATGTCTCCACCCAATAAGACAACTCCCGAAATCTGTTCCGTCTTGATGAAGTCCAGCAGAGCGTCCCGTTCGTACCAGTAGGTAAACAGATCGTCGGTTTCCTTGTTCTTCTTGTCCTGCCAGATTGCCCCCATGGCAAGCACTTTGAAAGGTGCTTTCGATTCGCGGAGGCTCTTCAGCAACCAGTTCCACTGGTCAGCGCCAAAACAGGTCGGCTGAGTCTGGTCGACTGGAGAGGGGGCGGTTTGAGAAAAGGTCCGAGGATCGAGCAGAAAGACCTCGATCATGCCCAAGTCGACTTTGTGATACACACCTTCGCTGCCGTCACCAAACTGGGCGTGTGCGCGATACTCGACAAATCCGCGTCTGGTCGACTCCTTCCCGTTCATCATGTTGCGACCGTTACCGTTGTTGCGGCCAAAGTCATGATCATCCCATGTTCCGACGATCGGCGTGTGGGAGCCCAACGCAGCGAGTTCCGGCATCTGAAGAAATTGTCGATGCCGTGTTCGGACGACACTTAAGTCGGAACTGTCGATGTAGGGCGTGTCTCCCATCAAAAAGACACCGTCGACATCCAGATTCGCCATCTCCTGCCAGATTGCATTCGGCTCGATATCCACGCATGACACGAAACTAACCGAAGCGCGACTGTTCGCCCGGGCCGGATTAGCGGTTGTGAAGGAATGCTGTTCATCAGCCGGGACAACCACGCGACCACTTTCATCTTCAATCTGATAGCGGTACTGGGTTCCCGGTTTCAGGTGATTGACCGCAAACTTGGCGACATAGTCGTGTTCGCTTTGGGACAGCGCGGTAATTCGCTGAACCACGCGTCCATCTGTCAGCACCGATAATTGCCACTTCGATTCCGCGGTTCCAGGACGGTACAGAACATGTGCAGTCGTCGACTCGACTGTCCCGACAATCGGCCCCACGACTTCGCCTGCGTGGATCGAATGGAGATCGGTCAAGGCAGCACCGATGAGCAGCAATACTGTTGCGCCACAATTGATCACGGTGGACAGGCAAGGCTTCAGCAGGGATTGAGATGTCAGGTGGTGCATTTCATCGCGCTCCGTATTGGGGCAAATCATGCCCGGAGTAACAGTTCTTCAGAATGGAATCCGGCTTTGAGACAACACATCGATCAGTTGTTCGCGACTCGCACGACGCGGATTATTCGACAACCTCTGAACATTGGCCGACTCGATTACAGTGATCAGGCCCGTGTTGTGGTTGACAATCTCTTCCAGCTTCGGGCATCCCACGCGTGTCAGCAGGCTTAGGATTGACGAGCAAGCTTCTTCAACCGTCTCGGCTCCCAGGGCTTTGAGAATCTGCGCGATTCGTTCTCGGACAGCAGCCGCTCCGCGTGGGTCGGTGCAGTCTTCATCGGTCACACCTGCGTTGAATTTGAGCAGGGGAGCAAGCGTCGTCGCGACAGCAAAGCCGTGCGGCACACCAAAACGGGAAGTTAGAGAGTACGACAAGGCATGTGGTGCAGTTGTCTTTGTGATGTTGATGGCCTTTCCGGCAAGATGGGAAGCGCGACACATCGCACGTCTCGCTTCAGGTGTGGGCGCGTTGGTTGCGGCCTCAAGGTACCTGAAAGCAAGTTGAGCGGCTTCGGTCGCGTACCCCATGGATTCCTCATTCGCCGCAACTGCCCAGACGGATTCAATCGCCTGACAGAAGGCGTCCAGCCCCGTCGCGGCAGTGATTCGAGGGGGAAGACTTGCGGTCAACGCTGGATCGACAACCGCGTAATCTGGTCGCAGCGTTGGATGGGCGACGGAATACTTCTCTCCGTCGACATACACGACAGCAAAGTGTGTCGCTTCACTGCCGGTTCCAGCCGTTGTAGGAATTGCCATCAGGGGCCTGGCACTTGCCTGAATCGGGGCGAGCCCCAACGCGATATCGCGTGAAGAATCCTGTTGTGCTGCCAGCCCGCTGATCAGCTTTGCAAGATCAATTGCCGTGCCTCCGCCCAGGGCGATCACAAAGTCGGGATTGAATGGGCGATAAAGATCGACACCACGTTGCACATCTTCCAGTTTTGGGTTCAGTTCAAAGTTTGTGAATCGCGTCGTAGCGTGTTTCTGCAGAACGGTCTCCAGGACGGTACGTGCGCCCGACACTTCGTAAGCCTCCGTATCGAGAACGACGAACAGACGCTCAAGTTCGAGCGACTCCAGCACAGAGACCACGCTGTGGAGGGAATCAATTAAGTATTGCTGTTTGACAATCAACCTGGTTATTCCGATGTGAGGCAGGCTTTTCTCGCTTGTTGTATTATGGTAAACATTGTTGACTGATAGTCAACAATGGTCATCGGTATTCGTCCGCTGAAAGGTTGAGTCTGAGCATGAGCAGAAGCCTCACGCCTCATTTGCAGTTCCGAGCAGCCCAATGGCGCATGCTGTTGGCAACCATGTTCTGCTATTTGTTCTTCTACACAGGGCGGCAGACATTCGGATTTGCCATTCCCGGGATCGAACAGGAACTGGGCATCTCGAAGTCGACGCTGGGTTGGGCCAGCGCGGCCTTATTGTGGACATACGCACTGGGGCAGTCGATCAACGGAAATCTGGGCGACAAATATGGTGGCCGTCGACTCATGAGCCTGGGGGCGATATTGTCGTGCGGTTTGAACTGGATCGTGAGTTTCGGAACCAGCTTTGCCAGCCTGACGATCCCGTGGGCTGCCAACGGTTACGCGCAGTCGATGGGCTGGGCTCCGGGGAGCCGTGTGTTGTCCAACTGGTGGCCACACTCCGAACGAGGAAAAGTTTACGGAGCCTATGTCTTTGCTGCGGGCAGCGCATCGGTGCTGGCCTTTGGGACGTCGACCTTGATTCTGGAGTTCAATCTTAACTGGCGATGGATTTTTCGACTCCCGGTCTTACTGCTGCTGATTGGCGGCGCGGTGTACTACGTGATCGTTCGAGACCGTCCAGAAGACCTGGGGTTTCCTCCGCTCTCCGATGAGAATCTGAACGACAGCAACGAAACGCCCATCCCTCATGAAAACGCTGCTGTGTCCAATGAGTCTTCATGGCAGCGTTATCGCTACGTTCTCAGCAATCCACGATTCCTGATTGCCTGTCTGGCGATTGGATTTCAAAGTATGGCCCGTTACGGCTTGCTCATCTGGGTTCCCGTGCACTTTCTCGGTGAAGACTGGAAGAATACCGACACAAAGTGGATGACGCTTGCATTACCAATTGGCATGGCACTGGGTGCCATCATCAATGGCTGGCTGTCGGACCGACTGTTTCATTCGAACCGAGCACGAGTGATCGCACTGTTCTTGTTCCTCGCAGCAGCCTGTTCGCTGGCAATGTATCTTCTCCCGAATGATCACTGGTTGGGGGTGCCAATGCTACTGCTGACCGGCTTCTTCGCTTATGGTCCACAGTCTGCGTTTTGGGCGTTGTGCCCGGATCTCCTGGGACGAGAGCGTGCCGGAACCGGAACCGGGGTGATGAACACTTTCGCATATGTTTTCGCGGGCCTGGGAGAACCGTTCATCGGCTGGATGATCGAGTCTCAGGGGCAAACCGCCCTCGTTTTCGGTGTTGTCGCCACGGCATGTCTCGTCGGTGCCATCATCTCACCTTTGATTCGGCGGTAGTATGAACCTCGTGGAACTCGCACAGCGGATTCGCAAGCTCCGCCTGGACAGACGGCTTACACTGGATGATGTTGCCTCGCGGACTGGTTTGACACGCAGCTGGCTCTCGAAGGTGGAGAACTTTCGGATCACGCCGTCACTGCCTGCCCTGGGACAAATTGCCTCTGCCCTCGGCGTCACTGTCTCCGAACTTGTCCAGGGACTGGATGAGAAACCAACTCTGGTCAAAATTGCCAGGGACGACCGGAAGGTTGTCGAGCGTGACAAAAGCAAGACCAATACGGCTATCTATGAGTCGCTGGCACACAAACGCCCCAATCGATCCATGGACCCGTTTCTGCTCACCATTCCTGCTGGTGTGGCACGGGAAGAGGCACTGACGCACGAGGGAGAAGAATTTCTGATGGTTCTCCAGGGAGCCATCGAATTCGAATTCGACAGCGAATTGCATTCCCTTCGCAAGGGAGACTGCCTGTACTTTGACAGCCATATTCCCCACCGGATTATTAACCCAAACACACGTGAAGCCATCGTCTTGTGTGTGTTTATGGAACCGCGAATCAATTAAGAAAGGAGAGCTTCCATGATCCAGCTCGTTGTGTTTGACATGGCCGGAACCACGATTGATGAAGACAACGTTGTCTACAAAACCGTCCGTGCCGCCATCAATGCTGTCGGTTATCAGTTTACGCAGGAACAGGTTCAGGAGGTTGGCGCTGGCAAGGAAAAATCGCAAGCGATCCGCGACGTTCTTGCTCTGGATGGACAACAACATTCGGATGAAGAGGTCGCTGCGATCTTTGACAACTTCAAACAAATGCTTGATGCCGCCTACGCAGCGCTGGATGTGAAAGAGCAACCGGGAGCTTCAGAAACCTTTATGAAGCTCCGACGGCACGGTGTTAAAGTGGTGCTCAACACCGGGTACGACCGAGTCACCGCAGAAAGCCTTGTCGCGAAGATCGGCTGGGAGGTGGGACGGGACATCGATGGACTGGTGACCGCCAGCGACGTCGAAAACGGTCGACCGGCTCCCGACATGATCCTTCTGGCCATGCGACAGGCGGGAGTGAAATCGAGTGATGCCGTTGCAAAAATCGGGGATTCAACGATCGATATTGAAGAAGGTAAGAACGCCGGATGCGGAATGACGTTCGGCATCACCACTGGAGCGCAGACTGAGTCGCAGCTTCGCTCAGCTGATCCGACGCATGTCGTGCGAAGCCTTGCCGATTTGTGTGAACTGGTTGTGAATGGTGGATGATCTCTTCAGATCGACCGAATCCGGTCAGTCTGCATGATTCAAATGTGGCATACAAGCCCCCGGTAAACACCGGTGACCCAGCCGAAAACTTCAAGAAGTTGTTCGTGAATAAAGTTCGATCGTGTTCGCACGGCCCTCCGAAAGTTCCCCGAGACGGGCGTCGTTCGAACACGGGGGCTTGTCGAGCCAGGTGCCTGGCAACGCAACAACTCACATCAGTCTCCGAAGATGCTCTTCTTCCCCTGGACGACCGTTTCCGAATTGCCGGAGGCCATGCCTGTCGAGCTGGTTGAACCGTTCCTCAACAGCGTTCTGTGCCCGCACACTGCGGGCGAATGGCGCGGCGCAGACGACAACCGTAAGCCCAGTGATGACGATCACAACACGACGGCGTTCTATTTTTACAGTTCCTGTTCTTTCCTCTATTCAGAACTGGTCGCTTCCAGTCCTTCCGGCAATGAATCGATTCGATGCAGTTCAACAATTTCGCTGACATACCAGGGTTTACCGGTGTTTTTCTTAAATCCCACACAACGAGCGGGATACCAGATGTTGTCCTGCTGTTTCCATTCGCTGAGGCGATGGATGTCGCTCCGCCAGTCGATGCGCACGAGTCGCAAGGTTTCCTTGTCGAAGTAGACATCCATCGCAGGTTTAATCGTCTCGCTGAGCCGCAGTCCTGCCAGGGTTTTGTCGTCTTCGTTAATGTCCGTAATCGCTTCGACTTTGGTTTCCGGATCGGTGAACACTTCGAGCGTCCAGGCCCAAACCAGTTTTGTTGCTGGTTCATCCTTCTTCTTCTGCCAGGCTCCTTTGCCTCCACGGAACCACCAGTGCTCGTGCCCATCGAATACCGACTCACGCGGTTTACCGGGCTTCTCCAGGTCTTTACTCACATTCAGTCGTTCCTGAATCGTGAAGCGATGTAACAGATTATGCTGACCACCTGCGGCTTTGACTGCTTGTTCGACCAGTGGGATGGCATCCTGTGCGGATGCAACTCCACCGAGCGACAATACGACAACGGCAAAGATAATCTTCAGATACACGGAAATGCTTACCATCAAAAATACATCCTGTTGTCAGTGCGATTGTGGTACCTGAGTGTCTTGTGTTACCACGACACTCGTCATCGAAGGAGTAAGCGCAGTCGCTGGATCCCTCATCACCTTGATTTCCCCAGCGCCTTCAGCTCGTCGATTGTAACAACCCCATCTTTGTTCTTGTCCAGCCGATTAAACACCGCAGCCGGCAGTTCATCTCGACTCAGCTTGCCCGGAAGCTGGTAATACAGCCCGCTGCTGTGGGTCATCAGCATGCGCGGTATGATCGGTTTCCGCGCCGGAACGAGTCTGTCCTCCTCGCTGACTTTCGATTCCTTCCACTCCGGCAGATGGTTCGAGATCAGATCGTCGAGACCAAACTTCCCATCGTCGAACAGAACCAGAGCGGCCACGGTGACCACTGGCTTGCTCATACTCTTCAGTCGAAAGATCGCGTCCTTCGGCATTGGCTTCTTTGCTTCAATGTCCTGCCAGCGGAAAGATTCGAAGTAGCCGCGTTGCGGTGAATCAGGCCAATGACGCCGGCGACTTCGCGGTTCTCGACAGCCCGCTGCAACGCGGCGTCGAGCTTCAACAGCATATCGGGATTCAATCCGGCTTTGCTGGCTTCATCACCGTGGGGACGCGGGTTGAAGTCGGTCGCGAAAGATTGTGTCAATCCGTTCGCAGCCAATGACAGAAGCAGAAGAAGTGGTAATGTGGTTTTCATGATCGAGGACTTCCTGCGTACCGTGTACCGTGCTTGATTGCAGAAGAGCGTCACGCACCGTCGGATTCCGAATGGTCGTGAGCTCAGCCGATTGACGCCATATTGGCGCTGGTGTAAGATTGACATCATGATTCGCACGAATATCCAGTTTCCAGACCCACTCTACCGGCGGCTCAAAGAGATCGCAGAGCAGCAGGACTGGTCGCTGTCCGAGGTCATGCGCAAGGCGGCCGAGCATTTCGTGGACCGCTTCCCCAGTCGCGCGGAGTCCACGGGCCAGTGGCAGTTTCCGACGCTCGATTGCGGAGGCGATTTTCTGCTCGATCCAGCGGAGGTGAACTCCGAGGCGGACGTGATCGAAGGGCGGGATTGAGTCATGATTGTGTCCGCCGACACGAACCTGTTCCTCTACGCGGCGAATCCCCAGTCGCCGTACCATGCACCGGCCCGGCGGTTCTTTGACGAGCAGGCGTCCGGAGGCGAGCGGTTTCTGCTGTGCGGGCTGGTGCTCGTGGAGATTTACATGCAGCTTCGGAATCCCGCGGTGTTCCGGAGTCCGAAGTCGTCGGCGGAAGCGGCCGCGTTCTGCGCCGCTTTGCGAGGCAACCCGAAGTGGGAATTCGGCGACTACGAACCGCCGGTTGCAGAGCCGTTGTGGCAGTGGACCGAAACAACCACAGCAGGATTCCGGCACATCATCGACGCCCGGCTGGCGTTCACATTGCGGCACCACGGAGTGACTCACTTCGCGACAGCCAATGAAAAGCACTTCAGCGGTTACGGATTCCAGCAGGTGTGGAATCCGGTGTGACGACAACATTATTGTTGAGTCTCCTGCCGCGATGTCTCTCGCCCTTTTCTGAAGTAGGCACGTACCTCTTCGAGCGTTGCGAATCTGTCTTTGTTGGTATCAACCGCGTCGAAGACGCCCGGTTGTGGATACTCATCGCGAGACAGCTTGCCATCGCCGTTCTTGTCGGCGGCTTTGAAGGCTTCGTCGATGCGATTGGCGGCCGGTCTGCGACGACCCGGTGTGACGTCGGTTTTCAACTTGCCGCCGGGTTCGGCGTTGCGCTGATCCTGCCGTATCCACTTCGCCGCGATTGTGCCCGTCTCCCATTCTGCGAAGGCGGCCTGCAGTTCCCTGAGCTTTGCAGGATGGGTCGTGGCGAGGTCGTGCTGCTCGCCGATGTCATCCTTGAGGTTGAAGAGCATCGACGCGCCTTCGCGAGGAATGTGCACGAGTTTCCAATAATCTATATCTTGAAAGCTGCCGGGCTGGCTTCGATCAGGCCCATCGTTCCGTTCTCTCCAAGGCAGTACAGCATGCCGTCGGCGTAGATAATGGAGCCTTTGCCTGGGCCGCGCCCGGACCATTTCTCTTTACCGCTCTTCAGCTCCAGGCAACTCCAGCCGTTGCCTTGGTTCATGTAGATGTGGCTGTCAACAACCACATAGCCGCCATGCTCGCAGTTGATTTTGGAGCTTTCCCAGGCAGGCTCAGCCTTGAGTCCGGTCGTTATGGGTTCGAGTCTGCATTGCAAACGGCACGCGAATGCCCCTTCGAACATCTGGCCTTAAAGCCGCAGAGGGTCGTTGCAGCTGGTGGTTTCGGCCGTCGGCCCACCGTTGTCGCTGTAGAACATGATCAGCGTGTTTTCCTCCTGACCAAGTTCGCGGACTTCGCCATCACACTGCCAATCGCGTCGTCGAGGGCGGCGAGTACGCCAGTAGGTCTTGGCTTGCGGTTGGTGATGTGCGGGAAGCGATCCTGATATTTGTCCGTGGCTTCGAGCGGTGAATGCACCGCGTTGAAGGGAAAGTAGAGGAAGAACGGTTTGCTTTCGCTGCGACCGACGAACTCCACCGCTCGTCGGGCAAACTCGTCGGTGATGTAGTCGAACTTCTCATCGACCGTGGTGGCGTGCGATACAGCGGATTGCGTGGCGGTTCTTCAGGAAAAACGACCGCGCGCTCGAGTGGAATACGAACGTGTGGTCGAACTCGCTCGTGCCGGAAGCGCAGCCCTCATTGAAGCCGATGTGCCACTTGCCGACCATACGTCGCTATCTGACTCCTTTGAGTTTTCAGCCAGGCATGGAACATCGCGCGGCATGCCGAAGTTCACGACGCGTAGCGTTCCGGCCGGAGTTGTGTTCGAACCCGAAGCGATGCTGATACATCCTGCTCATCGAGCCTGCACGCGATGGCGAGCAGACCGGATGCGTGGCAGAGCCACCCCGTGAATCGCACGCCGTTGTTCGCGAGGGCATCGACGTGTGGCGTGGGGATGTCCTGGCAGCCGTACACACCGATATCGGCGTAACCGAGGTCGTCGGCGAGGAAGATGATGATGTTGGGTTTGTCAGCGGCAGTTCCGATTGGCCACATCGCCATCGAGACGAGTGCCATCCAACCATTTTCATAGTGTCTCTCATGCGAACATCCTGTCATGCACCCGCCCCTTGACGTCGGTCAGACGCATGTCGCGGCCGGCGTGGCGGAAGGTGAGGCGTTCGTGGTCGAGGCCGAGCAGGTGCAGGATCGTGGCGTGCCAGTCGTGGATGTGGACTTTGTCGACGACGGCTTCGTAACCGAATCTGTCGGTGGCTCCATACTGGAAGCCGCCTTTGACTCCGCCGCCGGCCATCCACGTCGTATAACCGGTGTGGTTGTGGTCCGGCCGTCGGCGACCTGGGCGTATGGTGTGCGGCCGAACTCGCCGCCCCACAGCACCAGCGTGTCCTTCAGCAAGCCGCGTGCGGCCAGGTCGGTGAGCAGTCCCGCGATCGGCTTGTCGGTCGCTCCGGCGTGCTTGCCGTGGTCTTCTTCAGGTTGCGATGCTGGTCCCAGCCGCCGTGACAGACTTCGACGAACCGCACCCCGCTTCGAGTAGTCGCCGCGCCATCAGCACTGCCGACCAAAGTCGTCGGTCTCGGTCGTGCCGATGCCGTAGAATTCCTGTGTGGCTGACGTCTCTTGCGACAGATCGATGACAGGCGGGAGTTCTCCCTGCATCCGATAGGCGAGTTCGTGGGCTTCACTCAAGCCCGCGATGAACGGGTTGTTGTGATCGTGTTCCTCAGCGGACGCATTGAGCGACCGAATGAAGGCCAACTGCTCTTCCTGAGCCGTCTGCGTGCGGGGGCTTTTCAGGCTGGCGATTTTGATGCGCGAGATCGGCTGGCGGTTCGTGCCGATCTTTGTCCTGGACGACGCCGGCAGAAACGCACTCCCGAAGTTCGTCGAGCCTCCGTTGTTGGACGGGGTGCAGATGGTGACGAAGCCGTGGGCAGATTCGCGTTCTCGGTCCCTAGCCATACAGCACCAGGCTCCCATCGACGGTCGCGGCGACGTCGAGATGCCGGTGTGCATTTGAATAAACGCCGGCGGATGCGCCGGGATGTCGGTCTGCATGCTGTTGATGAGGCACAGCTTGTCGGCGTGATTCCGACTTCGGGATACAGATCGGAAATCCACAGTCCCGACCGCCGCCCTGTCGATACTCCCACGGTGACGGCATCAGCTGCCATTGGGGACTTTTCCCTTGCCGATGGCCTCTTCGAGTTTCGCGAACCCGGCTTGTAGTCGAATGAATCGACGTGTGATGGTCCTCCCTCCATGCAAAGCATCAGAACCTGCTTCGCACGCGGTTCGAAATGCGGTTGCTTCCGGTGCCAGCGGCGACTTGGCCGCCGCCCTTCCTTGCGACAGTGCGGCTTTATTCGAATGGCACGAAGTAGGCGCCAACAATCGACTTAGCATTGATATTCGAGTCCAGCAGAGATCGCACTCCGTCACGAGCTCGGTTTCCGACAATTGCGATTCGCACAACCGGGAAAGCACAACTCGGGCGTCAGCGATTAAGGACGCAAGCTTTTCATAGGTCAGTGCACGAGATGCGCCTGCAACGGCTGCCTTCGTTGCAATTGCGTTCGGATGAACACTGATGCGTTCACACTGGTATGAAGAATAGTTCTTCGTAAACCACTCTGCAGCGACAAGGAGTTGACCGTGTTCTTCCTTTGTCAGCGTTCTTAGCCTTCTTTCGGCTCTTGGCCTCGATAACCAAGCCGACATTACCCGGAAGGAGCCATAGAACGTCCGGGCCTTCGCCATTCACGTCGTGTCGCTCCGTCGAAAAACCAATCATCGAACCCAAATCTGCGAGGGCCTTCTCGAACTGATTGGACGATGCCGCATGATGAAGATAAGCAACGGTGTCATCGAACGTTTTTAGGAATCCACGCCGGATATGGTACGCCTTGAGTTGTCGAACAATGGCAATTGCTTGTTCGCCCGGAATAGGAAGAGGGGAATATGGTGGGCGAACGGCAGGCCGAAATAGGTTTCGGTTCTGTGCGTAAGCATCTTGTTGAGACTCTCGGCTCGCTCGCTTTGCCCCCAATGATGGGCGATCCTCGCTGCCAATTGCTCCATCCAACGCGAGTTTGCCGATCCAACTCTGCTGAGTCATTCAAAACCTCCGATTCTGCAATCGCCTTTGGGATAGCCATCTTGCCAGAGGTTCACTCGCCTTACGTTCCGCGGCGACATGTGAAAATCGTCCCCCAGACGCTTCTCCCCCGTCGACTAATTCTGCCAATGTTTCCGCATGGTACTCAGTCCAATCTGCATCACGGTCGAAACTTCGTTTGATTGTGTTTGCAAGCTCTTTCAGGTCTTGGACCTCCTTGCTGATTTCGATTCCCATCTGCATTTGAGCGCGCGTTGCACTCGTCAAGAGTTGGAAATTTGCTTCTTTCGCGATCCAACCCGCGAGGTCCGCCCCAGCGAGCACGACGACACAATGATCACCCGAACCTCGTGCGGCTCGACCGATTCCTTGTTCAATTCGCTGAGCCAGCATGCGGATGATCGCCGTCCCACCATAAAGGGCAGCGGCTCGAAACAGCTCGTAGTTCGATGTGCCCGTCGGAAGTCCACTCAATACAAGCAGCCGACACGAATCCCCCGGGAGATCCATTCCGTCATATCGGTTTGCGAAAACAAGCGGTCCGTGCGTTGATCCAGCTTGCAGTTGCTCAACGACTCCCTCAACCTGACGTGATCCCTGCGCTACCGTAGCCACATCCTGCCAGTGCTGGGCGGCCTTGTCCGACGGTACAAGGATGACGGCTCCTTTTTTCTGATCGGCGGTCCATTTCAGGAGTTTGCCGATTGCGTCATGCGTATCAAACTTGAAAGGCATTAGATCAGGAATCAGTAACATGCGTTCGCTGACCCCTGCCAACGATCGCGAACTCAGGGAACTGCTCACAGAATTCGGGTTGGCGTCAAAGGTGCGAATGATGTCACTGTCGTCGGCGATCGTGGCCGACATGTAAATGCGACGCGGTGCATCGGCGAACGTCGGGAACGCATTGACGAGTGGCACGATCGGCGTGACTGTGAACGCGTCCCGGCTAATCAACGCATGGCACAGATGAAGTTCATCACGAATTAAGGGCCATTCAAACGGGTGGGCGTCCGCATCGGATCGCAACTGCTCTCGTACCGCGTCGATCTGCTCGTGCCATGCCCAATACGGTACCTCGAGTACTGCGAATTCAGAGCCGTTTACGACATCGTCGAAAGTCCCGAGTCTGCTGCTGCTTTGTAAGCTTACGAAAGAGACTGGTTAACGAGTTATATCGGTCACGACGCTCAGACGAGCTGACTCTCGAGAGTGAATGAATCTCTAACGACGGAAAACGCGACGTGTAAGTGTCGTCGAGGATTACGGCCGAGACGCCTTTGAGGATGTCCGAATCATGAAGCCGGGAATTTGCTCTTCCCGTTGAAGAGCCAACAGTATGTTGCGACCATGATGGCGTTGCCATTGACAAAGTCTTCGTCAGTCCTTGCCCTTTTTCATAGGTTACCGCAGGGATGCTGGCTGCCTCGCCTTTTTCCAGCGTCTGGTTGACCAGTTGAATCGTCGGAGCCAAGTAGAAAGTACTGGCTCTCCTGTTTCATTCAGCGTTGATTGAGCCATCAACAAGCCAACCATCGTTGTCGCCGCCGGTGTGCAGTTTCAGCACGATGTCCGACTTGACCTGTTCGAACCACAATTTGAGGACCTCGGCTTGGCTTGTGTATAGGATCGTTGATTCCTGGCGGTTTGGGAAGCCTGCGAAAGATTTCGATCGGATCGATGGCCTGGGTCTTTCTTTGTCGTCCTGGAAGTCAATAAGCTCCATTGCGACGGAACTCGTCCGCTGAATGAAACGGAGTGCAGGATGGCTACCTAGTTTACACTATGTGACGTCTTTTTCGTTGTGGGTCTGCTAAGAATTCCGAAAGATGCGGGGAGTCAGTCTGATTGTGAGCCGTCTTTGTCCAGCGTCGCCTTCGGCAGGGGGGTTGACATACTTGTCTTCGCCTTCGGCTGCGGGTTAAACGATAGATGCTTCAGGAACCACGCCACCTCCAACTGCGTCGCTTCCTCGAAGCCCTCGCGATAGACGCCAGCATCCCTGGATGACGTGGTACGCCGACGGCACGCCGCGCTCGAGCAGTCCCTTATGAACAGCCTCGACGTTGTCGTTGTTACTCAGTTCCTCGTTCTCCGCGACGACAAAGATGATCGGAGACGTGATGCGATCGGCTGATTCGACGGCATTGAAGCCCACGCTCTTTGCCGGGTTCACTCGCATATTCGAGTAGCGTTCCATTCACCGGTCATCTTGAGCGCCGGTCTCGATGGGGACCGGTTCGGTCTCGCCGCAGGCCGCTTGCCAAATGAGGGCGGCGGCGACGGCTCGCGGAGATCGTCCGCCCATGCCGGGCACCGGTCGCGACACATTTCACGCGGTTCAATCGCGGCCATCGTTGCACCAGTCCGCCGCCGTAGCTGCTCCCACAAAAACCGATGCGATCCTTATCGACGTTCGGTTCGCCCGCGAGAAAACTGATGGCCGCACGGATGTCCTCTTTGGTCTGATCGGTGTAGTTCATCTGCCACTGCCGCCTTGACCTTGATGGTCATCTCGTTGTTTTCGTCAGGTTTCGGCTGCGGATCGGACCGCCATCAGTTGGCTTTCACTGTCGCCCCAACCGCGATAGTCGAACGCGAGCACGAGACGAAACCGTTCCGAGCAAAAGATGAAGCGCGACACGGCCTGTGTTCCCCCTTCGTCCCGCCTGTCCCGGCACAAAGGACAATGGCCGGAAACTTTGGTTGGGCTGACGATCCTTCGGGATGCGTACAGGTCGCCGGTCATCCGCGTGCCGTCGCTGAAGATGACCACCGGTCGCTTCTCGACGCCATCGAGCGGCTGTTGCCGGGGCATTTTGCTCTCCTCTGCCTGGTGTGGGCTGGGTTGTTCGCTGCGGTCGTTTCGCCAGCCAGACCTGCAGCTCTTTTACCGAGGCGAACCTGTCGCCAACGGTGTCGACATCGTCGAACACAGCTTGTTCGGAGCCTCTTCGCGGCTCAATCGGCCATCGCCGTCTGGTCTGCTTGTTTGAACCAGGCTGCATCTCGAGACTCGGGAGCGGGACGCTCGTCGCTCTGCAACGGCCACCTGTGCCGCTGTGAGACAGAATGTGAATGCCACGAAGGCAGGAAATCTAATGATCATTCGAAGCTGCCTCCGGGATTTGAATCCAGCGTTCGGCAGATGTGCCAAACCAGTTCACGATCAGCTCACGGCGTCTGGCGGAATCTGTATCACTGGCGAATATTCGATTAGGTTCTTTCAGATGCCCTTGCGGACGATACATCGCTTCGTCAGCCAGTCGAGAATCGACCAGCGTAAACGTCACGATGGTCGAGGACTGATCGGGAAACCCCCGTTCGACCACGAGCCGCCGGATCGCTTTCGATTCGCGATCGACTTCGATCATCGCCCGTTTGAGCGGACGTTCACTCCAGCGTCGACGAGGGACGGCAGTGATGATGTCGGTCCCTGCCGGACCCTTCCGGTCCGCTCCAACTGAGCAATGCTTGAGAAAGTTCTGGCAGCAGTGTTTCCAGATGCAGCGTGTACAGGTCGCCGATGTACTTGAGGCACTCCCATCTCGTCGGCACCAACCACGAACCAGGCGCGGCCCCAGCGTCATCCAGATTGCTCCGTCAGCATCACGTCCCCAGGCCCAGCGACGATAGCCGTTCATTTCCACCCAGAATTGATCTCCTGTGTCGAGACTTTCACATCGCGTGGGATATTCATCCCGTTGTCGGCTGTCGGGTGACGTTCACTCGACGACATAGACTCGCTCGATCGGTTCAGCGTGGGTATGGATGGCGGCTTCAACAATCTGGCTGGCACTGGCATAGACCGGGTTGTCACCATGACCTGTCAGCAGAAAGGCTGCCAACGCCACGCTGGCCGCGATAACCAGCCAGTTGGTGAGCCTCACTTGAGTGCGGCGACTTGTCGCCGATTTGGATTGGTCTTCAAGCCTTCTGAAACGGGCTGTCACTTCAGAGAAAGCTGTGACGAGTCACAGCACTCCGAAACATCAGGTTCCGCCACCAGTCGACCAATGCCGTAAGCGATTCCCGTCCCAGATCGTCACTCAGCAGCGAGTCCAGCAGCAGATGATCAACCATCTGCTTGATGCCATCCGGAACCGACTTCGCCACTTGCTGCAGTTCATCGAGATGCTCTTCACTCGGTTGCTCGTCAACCAGTTCGATGAGCAATTCCTTCAATAGTTCTTGATCAGGTTTTCTGGGGGTCATGCTTCAGTACCTCCCGTGCCGCCAATTGCTGTTCAATGCAGTCCAGGAGCCGCACCGCGAATGCGATACAGAGTCTGACGAATCGAACCTGCGGGGCGACCAATGGCCTCCGCAATCCGCTCGATCGCGTGGCCGCCGACGTAACGCAGGTCGATCAGGCTGCTGTTGGCCGTGGAGCGAGCTTATTCAGACAATGTTCAACGCCTTTACGTCGCTCATCGAGCTGACTCCAGACGCTGCTCAGCCACCGCCGCCATGGCTCCACAATCTCGGGTCGAACACCAGCCGTTCGCGAGTATTTTCGGAATCTGGTTCAGCGACCTGAACCGGGCAATCTGACTGGCCCAGGCCCAGAAATCAGTCCCCGGCTGAAACCTCCGCCTTCTCCCACAGAACCGCATTCACTTCCTGCAGTAGATCGTCAACGTCGCCCTGCCGAACCAGTAAACAGCGCATAAACGCCCTGAGCCGCGGCTGACACCGAGCAATCTCCTGCACCAGAAGTTTCTGCGTTTCGTCGTTCAACAGATTCGTCCTCCAGGAAGCTAATGTCGCCCGGAGTAGAAACGTCAACAACCGAGTCAAGAGAATTCTGGCCTGCTGGTTTCGGGTGAACTCCGGTCTATGCAGGATACATGGGCGCAAAAAAGCCAGACGGACCCAACGCCCAACCGGCTTTCTCTATTCGAATGATGTCTCGAAGCTCCCTGAGACGGGACTCGAACATGACGTGACATGTCGTATCGGGCGCGGTCTTCGGGCGAGCTTCGTGACCAGGGAGGGCGTGGCACGAGTCAGATGCCCGGGAATGGCTGATGCGTCGGTGCAACACGCCCGTGCGGCGATCAGATCAGCGAGGTGGTGCTGGCAATTTCCATCGACGTTGCCAGCGAACAAGGCCTGGCCGAAATACTGCAGTATGCAGGATCGATCGGGCTTACGCGCCCACCGGCATCGTCGATCCGTGGGCGTTGGTTGCAACGATGGCCCGCCTGGCCTTTCGACAGGCAACCGTTCGCACGCGATTGGAAAACGCACAAAGGGCAACCCGAAGAGTGAGCGAAGGACATTGGACATTTTCACGGACGTTTATGGGCCAGCGATCAATTGCTGGCGCGTCGGGTTCCTCTTTTCAGTCAGGTTCCTCTTTTCACTGGCGGCAAGACGTCCCTGATTCGATGGAGCATCAAAGCCGAATGTCGACGACAGGATCGCCGAACAGTTCAAATCGAGGTTGAACTCCCAGGCCCGGCGCAGTGGAGGCAGACATTCGACCATTCACGCGCTGTGGGGCACCTTCCGCATTGCTTACGGTCACATAGCTGTTGAAGTCTGTTGCTGTGAACAGGAATTCCGGAGGCGTGCTGTGTGCAAGATGGGCAATGGCCGCGGTTGTAATATCTCCGCCCCAGCTGTCTTCGAGCGTCATGGCGATGCCAAGTTGCAGGCAGAGATCACGAGCCTGACGAATCTTTGTCAGCCCACCAAACTTGCTGATCTTCAGGTTGACGACGTCGGCTCCCAGATCCCCGTGAGCTCGCAACAGCATCTCTAGGCTGTCGATATGCTCGTCCATAACAAACGGATGGTCCGTCCGTCGCCGGATTGACAGGTTTTCGTCGTATGAAAGGCAGGGTTGTTCAATGTAGACATCGATATCTTTGACAGCTCGAACCACCCTCGCGGCTTCATGCATCAGCCAGCCTGTATTTGCATCGGCAATCAGTTTATCGGTTGGTTCCAGAATCGCGCGGACCGCCCGAATCCGTTCGATATCTTCATTCGGATCCCCGCCGACTTTCAGCTGGAAACGAGTGTACCCCGCATTGCGATAGCTTTCGACATTCCTTGCCATCTGTTCGGCTGGCTGCTGAGAAATAGCTCGGTACAAGACGAAATCGTCTCCGTAACGCCCTCCCAGTAAGTCGCACACCGGCAGACCTGATGCCTGTCCAAGAAGATCCCAACAAGCAATATCGATTCCGGATTTTACATAGGGATGGCCTTTCATGGCCTTGTCCATGATGTGGTTCAGTCGGCCGGTCTGCGTAGGATTCTGACCCAGTAGATGTGGAGCAAGTTCCGCGATTCCAGCACGTACACCATTCGCATAGGCGGCCAGATAAAAAGGTCCCAGCGGACAAACTTCGCCATGTCCTGCCAGTCCGCTGTCAGTTTCGACGCGCACGATGGTGCTGTCAAAGACATCAACCGACTTACCACCAGACCATTTGTAACTTCCTTCATGCAGGGGAAGGTCAATCTGATAGGCGGCAATACGTGTGATCTTCATCGGAGGGCAATCTGGTCAGAGACACTCTGAAACTGAAAAAGAGAATTATCAAACCCCGAAGTGGAGTTGATCTGGCGATCCCGGGAACACCGTTGGTCAGGAATCTCGTCAGAAAATATCGCAGGCTAAGGCTCGGCGCTGATCCTGCGAAGTGTGAGTAATCGGAAATCCATAACCTGAGAACCCGGGATATCGGTGGCTGAAAGTGTGAGAGTCCCGGTTCCTTTGGGAAGGTGCATCCTGCCCAGAGTCATCCGTCCAAAGTTCTTGACGTAACCCTCCCCACGTTCTACGCGATCGTCAGAGCCGCCAATCAGGGCAGACTCAACCGGATCTGAGACGATTCCTTCCAGCATCACGTCTCTGAACCGAAGTTGAATTGTGGCCCCTACGTCTGGTGCAGCGCAGGTGTAATAGATGCCAACTTCGAATTCGCCTTCCTCGACGACGTCTACCTTCCAGTGAATGGCATCTTCGGTACTGCACCAGTTACTGAAGTAACTGCAGTTGGGATGACGACTACTTCGTGTCATTCCGCCAACTGTGACGGCATCTCTTGCAGGTAGCTGGGTGATGGCAAAATCCGGGTGAGCGATGAGGAATGGTCGACTGTCTTTGTCGTAACCGGGCATGACTTCGTTGCGATACCTGCGGACAGCATCCTTGAGTTCTTCGGTGATCTCCGGGTGCTGCTCAGCCAGATTGGAATACTGCCCGGGATCGATGGACATGTCAAAAAGATGCCCGGCATCATCCAGACGAAAGCGTTGATTGCGTGCTGCGACTCGTTTGCCCCAATGAGAAATCAGAGTTCTGTCGGGCCATTCATTGGGAATTGCTTCCGGTGCCAGCAGCGGCTTCAGGCTGACCCCGTCGAGTGATTTCGTCGAAATGAGGGGAACGCTGGCCAGGTCGGCAATTGTTGGCAGAAGATCGATGGCTGCGGCGATAGGTTCGGCCTTTCTGCCGGCAGCAATTTTTCCGGGCCAGCGAATGATCAACGGAGATCGAACCCCACCCTCGTCGGTGGAACCCTTGCGGCCTTTCATTCCGCCATTCCATCGAAAACTATTGGGGCCGTTATCGCAGAAGTACAGCACGATGGTGTCGTTGGTTAGTTGCAGCCGATCCAGAGTCTGAAGGACTCGACCAACATTCCAGTCGATGTTCTCGCACATTGCCAGGGCTGCGCGGGTGAATACGACGTCTTCCTTGTCCGGGTCTCGATGGCGACTGGTTATTTCTTTGTCGGCAAATCTGTTCCACCATGTATCCGGCACCTGCATCGGCGAATGTGGTGTGTTGTATGGCAGATACACAAAGAACGGCTCGTCCTGATTTTCTTCAATGAACCTGATCGCATGGTTTGTAAAGTCATCGATGCAAAAGCCTTCGCCTGTCACAATTTCGCCATTGTGATCCAGCATCGGCGTGAAGTACTGCCCCCAATGGCCGGAACAAAATCCGTAAAATTCCTGAAAGCCTCGGCCCAGGGGATGATAGGGGTATTGCATCCCGTTGTGCCATTTTCCGAACGCGGCAGTCGCATATCCGGCGGCTTTCAGAGTATCCGCAATCGTCACTTCGTCCAGATTCAGTCGTTCGCCGCCGGTGCTGACTCCGTAAACTCCGCCACGCGGATGATATCGTCCTGTCAGAAATTCAGCTCGTGTGGGAGAACAGACCGGGCAAACAAAAAACCGATCGAACTGCGTACCTTCTTTAGCCAGCTGATCGATGTTTGGAGTCGAAAGATTCTCATTTCCGTTCAGACTGAGATCGCCCCATCCCTGATCATCGCTGAGAAAAACGATGATGTTGGGGCTGGTGGTGGATCTCTCGGCCGCGCCACAGTCAGCGGTCGACAGAAACAGGACCACGATCAGGCACAGAAGTGCCTTTGCCGGATTCGAACTCATGATTTCCCCTCCCCTCAAAAACCAGGTGAACGGGAATCATATCGGATTCGCAAATCCACGTCGCCTGAGGTGAGATTTCGGGCAGACAAATCCGCAACGCTGGAGGGTCGTCGAGACACAGAGTTGCCAAATGTAGTCGACAGAACGTATTCCGGCGGATAAATTCTGCCTTTTACACGCAGTCCGGTTCTTTCGGGCGGGGATGTCAGCGGCGTCTCTTTCGAGTGCTCGGCCTGCTGCTCCCTGGGCAACGGCGT
Organism: Planctomycetaceae bacterium; assembly: GCA_041398825.1. Classification (NCBI taxonomy): domain Bacteria; kingdom Pseudomonadati; phylum Planctomycetota; class Planctomycetia; order Planctomycetales; family Planctomycetaceae; species Planctomycetaceae bacterium. The sequence continues at coordinate 503,933 of JAWKTX010000002.1, forward strand.
GTGGTCGCCCATCTTATCAACCCTGTGTTTTATCAGCACTGTGTTTTGTCAGCCCTGTGTATTATCAGCCCTGTGCATTATCAGCGCTGTGTTTTGTCCGGAACCGATCAAAGATTCATTGGGGAACGCATCGGGTGCCTCGAAGATTTCAAAACAATCGCAGCGATACGGGCAGCCTGCTCGCCTCGACATTTATTGTGGCGATGGCCGTAGGATGCTCCATATGCATTTGCATCGCGGTGGATCCCCGTTCCGGAATGGACAGCGCGATCGTCATTGGCGTGGTGGGAGCGATTTTTCTGACAGTCATCGCACTGCAGCGATTCAGCACTCCCCGAGCCATGACAATGTCATTCCTGAGTGTCCTCAGCCGCAACCATCGTGATGATGGACTCGCAAGCCAGTATCGACCTCGCAAAGTCAAATCGAAATCCCAGGCAACTGCGGAAATCAATCAGCCGATCACAGTCGACGAATTGCGAGAAATTCAATCGACAAGTGCTAATACCTGGGTGCCGGCCCGCGGGCAAAAACTTCGCGACTGATGCGTCGACCACAACCATTTGTTAAGACTCTGATGAGCCAGGCTCAGCGCATGAAAAAACCGTCTGCGGAGACTGCAGACGGTTTTGTATTTTGGCTGCGATGCTTCTTCGATGCTTCGCTTTCTCGATGCTTCACTGTGACCGTCATGAACGATCAGCATCTGAACAATCAAAAGATGTCCAGCATGAAGTGAGCACCCCTGTGGTATGGCTTCTCTGACGGGTAGAAGTTGTACCAGTTGGAGTTGTAGACGGGGATCCGCATTTCCGGAGCGTAGCGATAGTACATGTGATCGTACGTCTGAGGACGCTGGAAGTTCTGTGGATAGTAGACGTATGGATAATGGTAGAATCGCTGCCAGTCAGAAGGCTGCCCTGGAGGGGCGGCTTCCGCTCGATCCGTCGTCTGAACACACGCTGCCATCACGATGATGGCAAACAAAACAACTCGCTTCAGCATTGGTTATCTCCCAGAATCAGACTGTTCTGACATTCCGGCAACGCGAGTCGTTGATCCCGCTTCAGGCCGGTCCCGTACCTGTCAACCAGCACTTCAGTGCAGGTTGATCGAAGAGCTGGACGAGTTCTCGGCCGCGAACCATGGTAGTCAGATGGCCGCAGCCATCTCCCATCGCCCCCGGAAACAGACACAGGGTTCGCTGTGCCGAGTCTCGCCAGTATCTTCTGTGAATTCTGTCATATGCCTTCCGCACTCTCAGGCTCGGCAAACTCTGCCGGTTTCGAGCGAATCGCGGTAGACCCATCACGAGGATATTCATCGGCAGTCGTGCACCGGCAGAATCAATGCTTTCCGCAGAATCGTTAAGTTCGGTTCATTCTGTCCCAGGGTAGTCGTGCGATCGCCCATCGCTGCCCGATTCCATCGTTGTGCTCGCCGGATTTCCGGGATGCAGTTTTCCCATGAATGTCATTCACCGCAGCTTTGAGTGTCACTTCCTGCACCGGTTGTTTTTCAGCATTCCGTCGGTCCTGGCGAATCACCTGGTCTGATCGCCTTTCGGAGATGGCCGCCACAGTTTGCCAGATGAATCCTCGCGTCGCTGGCGGATAATCCAAGCCTCGAAGCCACAATTGCAGTCTTGACTTCTCCATTGCATCGCTGCAACTGTTCCGTCGATTCCTGTGCACTCAGGCCGGTGAGTTCAGCGACTATGCGCCGAGACCGATCTACGAGCTTTTCATTCGTCGCAGTCAGGTCGACCATCAGGTTGCCAAAGGTCTTGCCAAGGCGAACCATGGTCCCGGTAGTCAGCATGTTCAATACCATTTTGGTTGCCGTCCCGGCCTTCAGTCGAGTCGACCCGGTGATGACTTCAGGACCGACCACAGGCTCAATCATCAGGTCTGTAACGCCACACAATGCAGAACCGGGATTGCAGGCGAATCCAATCGCGTAGGCACCTGTGTGTCGAGCATATTCCAGACCTGCGATGACATAGGGCGTACGACCACTGGTGGCGATGCCAACGACAACATCGCATGAGTTCAGCGAAATATCCTTCAGGTGCTGAATTCCCTGCTCACCTTCATCCTCAGCTCCTTCAACGGCACTCGTCAACGCTTTCTGTCCACCGGCGATCAAGCCAACGACCATGGCTGGAGGTGTACTGAATGTTGGTGGACACTCACTTGCATCAAGTACACCGAGCCGACCGGAGGTTCCTGCCCCCATGTAAATCAGTCGGCCGTTCCTGCGAATTCGATCTGTAATCACGTCGATGGCTGCCGCGATCGAAGCGGCCTGGCTTCTGACGGCTTCTGCTACAGTGGCATCCTGGTCGTTCATCAACTGAACGATTTGCAGAGAACTCATCTCGTCAATCGCTGACGAGGCTGTATTGCGGGATTCGGTCGCGACATGATTGCCTGAAAGATTGCTCAACTTATTGAACTCCCGGCAGTCCGGGGACTGCGCAGATAACCAAGTGACGGGTGACAGACCACTGGTATTCACGAAAAGAGGCCCGACCTTAAAAGGTCGGGCCTCAGAAATTCATCCTTCACTGCGTTTCAGCAGGCTACTGCAATTCAGCAGTGACCCATCCATCCGAAATCCGGATGTACGAGAGAGTCAGCATGAGAGCTCGATCGGCACTTCCCTGCAGGTCGAAGGTGGTGTCGAGTTCTCGCCGAACGATGGTTCGTCCGAGCACTCGTCGAATCTGGTTCGCTCGTCCGATCTGTCGAGCCCGATTGGTCTCTTCAACACTGGCGACGCCAAAAGTACCTGGCTCAAGAATCAGCTTTCCACCCTGAAGTGAAACACTGATCGGAACCGTGATAATCTGTTCGGGAATCGGGTCTTTCCCTTCCTGATTGACGCCGGCACGGAGAACCAGAATGATCTCATCCTCACCAAAGTGAGCACGGATAGGATCAGTCGAACTGAAGACGAACGTTGTTGGTGGTTCGGGTTCTTCAGTTGACTCCTCCTTCGGCTTGTCATCCTTCGAAAGCTTGATATCCCGCTGAAGCAGTTCGCTCAGTGCGGCTTCCAGTTCCGATGCGACCTGATCTTCGGGGATGCTGCGACCATTGAATTCCAGTGCATCGATGGTGTTGTTCAGCGCTGTTTCATGAACCTGCAACGCCAGCCCACTGGAAGAAAGAAGCATCGGTGGCTGGGTGGAGCCGCCAACGCGATTCACGTTCATCGTTCGAGAGCTTACGGCGATCTGGTTGCTGCTGGACCTGGCACTGATGCTTTCCGGAGCCACACCCTTGCGTTCAAGCGAAGACAGTGTCTTGTGGAGCGTATCGTTTAATTCTGCCAGTTGATTGTCGACTTCCGTTTCGAACTTCGGCAGTGCTTCATCCCGCAAACGATCACGTGTCAGTGCTTCAGACTGGCCTTTGCTCTTCGCAACCTCTTTTCGGGCAATGTTGCGAATAATGCCGCCGATCAATGGGATGCCATCGTACTTGGTGTTCACTGCGACCGTCTGGCTGTTCACGTTGACATCAATTGAGCCGGGGCCGCCGTAGACGTCGTGACCATTGAAGTAAACTGGCTTTGCGGTGTGGAAAAAGTGGTTTCCAAGCGTGCGTACCGTGGCCGGATCCTTGCGTGCGATGGTGTCAGACCGAGTGTTACCATCAGCCTGAATACGAAAGGCGGCAGAGTTGCTGGACGGGATAATATCGGCCGTCACGTTAACGCTCGTGACCTGGGAACCTGTGACCCAGGCCCCCATGATGCAGTCGGCAATGCAGCCGGATTCGCTGCGATAATCGGAGACCAGTCGTGACAACAGGTTTTCAGAAACCGTGATGTGCAGATTGTGGTTGAAGTAATGATTCACCATCACCGGCGAGATCACCGCGTAGGCGGCCGGGAATCGACTGCGAAGAGCGCGGTAGGCAGAACGAACAGCATCGGCATCGACAGACAATTGGCGAGCTTCGTAGGCAAGAGTGGAAGCCACCAGATGATCCAGCATCTGTTTCAGTTCTGCCCGGGCGGCTTCTTCTCCGCTATCCGCGCTTCCCGTTGCCAGAGTCGAATCGATCGCGGCCTTCAGCTTCAGCAACTGAGGTCGCTGCATAAACGATCGCTGGCTGTCTTCCATTGTCTCGGCAGGAGTCAGGTTTTCAGAAACCTTCTTCAGCACATCCGCAGATACACCTTCGTCAAGAAGATCATTCAGGTGCAGGTAGTCCAGCCAGAGCTGCCCGTTTCCAACTGAGTTCAACCAGTCGATCGCGGCCTGGGCTGCCGATGGTACGTTTGAAGTCGTCGAACCAGCAGACAGGTCCTGCACTTCGCCGGCATTCACCGTTGCTTCGATCAGGGCAATCCGTCGACGGAGGCGGCTGACTGCTGATGCCATACCGGGCGTCGATTGATCCGCCTGATCGGCCAGATTCGTGAGTTCCGCTGCGGCCGATCGACGCGCATCCGCAGACTCCTCATTGTTGAACAGAACCCGCAATTGCGGTCCGGCCGAAGCAGCGAAGGCTGCGTCCACTTTTTCAAGCGCCTCTTCCCGGATGTCTTCCGGAACCAGTTTCGCCGCGTTGGCGACCGGTGGTTCATCCTGCGTCGCTCGCAGTGTTCCGGTCGACGTAATTGATGCTAGTAGCATTGCTGTCGCAATGGACAGCATTCCCAAGGCATTTCGTACCTTGTGTGCTGTACTTCGAGTGGTATTCAACGCACGTCCTCCTCAATTCTCTGTCTGATGGCGACAGAATTGCTGCCCCGGGTTCATGCATTATCGACGGTATGTGTCGCCAATCACTTGAAACCAGGAACAACAGTTACATCCTCGCTGACCGTAAAATTCGCCCCACACGTTGAAGGCGACACAGTCTTCGCAGGTTACGCGATCGGTACAAGCTTCTCAATTATCCAGCCGTTCAACCTGTCAAGGCTACGAGAAATCAGAAAGACGTCGGAAACACGACGTCCGAACGCGGGGCGAACAGGTAAAGAGTGTCAGCGAGGGCAAGTTTGCGGACGCCCCCGCCCCAGACCTGTTGGATTCAGGAAGCTTGCCCAAATTCCGGCCCGCACGAGATAGGTATCCAGCGGATAATCGTCTGGATCACGCAGCATCCACGCATCCTGCGAGTTTTGAAACATTGGAAACGTTCATAAGCCTTTTCACAGATGTATCTTGCGCAAAAAAACAACAAGACGGATGGGCGAAACAAGCGTCTACGCTGCCGCTCCGCTTTTGTTGTAATTGCTTGCACACTAGTACATTTGTCAACCCTGGATTTGGTTGCGGAAGAGTCAGTCAGCGACGCAGGTGCAAGAATCGCAGCGCTGGTTGAAAAGATGGAGCATGGGTCTTTCGCAGAGCGACAGATGGCAACGCGATCGCTTCTGTCACTTTCGATCGATGAAATCGCTCCCCTGCAGGAGATTGTCGCAGTTGCCAATGTGGACCAGCGTCCCCGTCTTCAGGCCATTGTCGATAAGATTCAGCAATCTGAGTTCGACCGACGCCTGAGTGTAGCGACGCTGACTCCTTCTCCTGAAACGGCCAACGCTCTGGGCAGTTGGAAACGATTTGCCGAACTGGCGGGGAACAGTACCGACACGGTTTTGTTGTTTCTTGAGATGCAAAAGGCCGAACCTCAGTTGTTTCGAAGCGCTCTTTTCGATCGCTCCCAGCTGCCGCTACTGCTGGAGCAAAGAAGTCAGTCGGTTTCGAAACAACTCAATAGCCGGGTCAGTGAAGGTTTCCCTGCAACGTCGTTTGCCGCGTTAATGTTTCTTGGCGCAGACCCGTCCATCAGACTTCTGCGGGCTACCTCGACAAATATTTCGGACGGGCTGGCAGATGAACGATTTCATCAGTTGATGGTGTCCGGCAGAAATCGAGAGGTGCTCCGTACGCTGGCCAGCCAGTGGGTTGTGCGGCCGGGAATTTCAGCCGAACGACCGTTGCTGTTCTGTATCAAACACCAGTTGCCCGCAGGCAAGACCCTCGCACATCGAGTGATGGAGTCGAAATCAACGCGCCCGGATATGATTCTTGCCATTCTGACCCTCGCTGCCGTTGGCAGTGAAGCAGACATTCCGCGGATTGAGTCAATGTTCTCGGTGCATTCTGTACTTTGGCCACCTCGCAACCAGCAGGCACGGAAGGCCGTCGATGTTGGAAAACAGGTTCCTTCGTACGCAACGGTCCAGACCGCTGATGTGGCACTAGCCGTCGCGATCTATCTGCGCAAGGCTGAATTTGCCGATTTCGGCATGACCGTGAAACTGCAGCCCGTGACTGTTTTCTCTGTGGAAACTCTCGGCTTCGAAGACGAGCAGAAAAGGAAGGCGGCATTCGCTGCCTACGCCGCCGCTTTTCGACCCTGATCCCGCTTGAGCGACTCAAGTCAACTTTTTCCGAACCGGCCACTTTATTGGCATTGTTCCACGCACGTCGGCAGAGTTTCTCCAGATTGACCCAAGCACAAATGTACTGCTGGATGTCCGAGGGTTTGAAGCCTGAAACTTGAGCAGCTTTGAAGAAATTCTCTGCGCACTTTGGAACTCAGCTTCGATTTTTCGCTTCGTATTGCTCGACTGTGTTGTGTTGAAATCAACGCCTGGATCGGCCGATATTCCGGAGTATGAATGGAACTGACTTTCAACTTGATGAGCTTTCTGAAGACTGCCGCACGGTGTTGAACATCTACGCTGTCCGCGAACATGCTCAGAAGAAGGCTGCGGTTGAGAATCCGGGCTGGCTGGATCGCATCGAAGACGTAGAAGGTATCGCTCCCACTTCGCTGACCAGTATTCACGGGATGCTGATTGCAAGAGGATTACTTCGCTTTCAGATTACTGGTCGCAGTGTTGGCCTTCAGTATCAGATCAGTCCTGCTGGCAAGGATATGCTCTCACGCGTCTCGGCGGCTTCAGACCAGGATGACACTGTTGCTGACGCGATCGAATCCGAATTTGCCACGAACTCATTCTCATCAGCCACTGTCTCCGGGGAGAACGCGGACAACAACGCCACTGAGGTTCAGGAACAGCATCCATCACGCCGCGGAGCCGCCTGATCACGCAGGTCAGCAATTCGCTGTCAGTCGGTTGACGATTCCTCATCCAACCGCCATCATTCCACCCGCTCCTGAATTCATTCAGGAGCAAATCGGGCTGTAGCGCAGCTTGGCTAGCGCGCTTGACTGGGGGTCAAGAGGTCGCAGGTTCAAATCCTGTCAGCCCGACTGAAACCGTACCTGAAACCGTACCTGAAGTACGGTTTTCACGTACGGTTTTCTTTTTGGAGTCGCGTAGGTGGTATTCAGCAATCACTTCACGATCTCAGCCACTCTCGGAGAGGGACCATTTGCCAATGTTTTCGGTGTACTGAAATTGCCACTGGTAGGGAGTCCGCAGTGAAGCGGGTGAAAAGAACACCGTTGAAGGACGAATCAGTCCTTGATAGGTTTCGCAATGAACTCGAGATCATGGAGAGACTCACCGGCGTCAATGCGGTCATCCCGATTCATCGGGCATTCCCAAGTGCTCCTGACTATGCGAACATCATGCCCTTGGCAGAGTCCAACCTGCAAACGCATATTGATAAGAACAACAATAGACTTGGACGTGAGGAAAGGTATGCAATCATTGATCGCATACTTTCCGCCTTGGCGGCTGCCCACGCAATCTCAATTCTTCATCGGGATCTGTCACCTCCCTCACTAAGGGGACAACCACCGTTCGCCGCTGTCAATCGCCTTCCGGTCATTGAACGAAGGATTCAATATCACTGGGTGCAAGGACAAGTTCGGCACTCCCCTCCGAAAAGAGGATGACTTCATATTCGAAGCCAGATCGAATGAACAGTGTTTTCAGTGGTTGAAACTGTGCGAAGGAATCGCGTGAGACAAACAGTCGAACAAAATGTTCTGACTTCCGAATCCCAATTAATCGCTTCTTTAGACCCGGATCTTCCTCCGATGTCACCTTCACTCCAGCGCCAGGTCGTGGGGCGATGACTGTCGTCCCAAGCCTGTCCGATTCTATGCAATCCACGTCGTCGATAAATCCGTCTGGAGTCGTGGCGCGATGAAGTTTTGATCGATGCAGCATGTACGCCACACCTTGCTTGGTTGTGCGGCGGACTTTTGGAATTGTGGCAGTTCTCGCGGCCAGTTCGACCGCCTTACTGAGCTCCAGATGCAGTTGTCTGTTCACTTCGGTAGTTCGAGCCAGTTCTCCGGCCTGGCGATTCAATTGCTCGTTAACTTCCACATTGCTGGCTTGAATCTCTGAAACACTCATAACTCTGGAAGCTCGCTCCTCAGACAGCGTCAGGTGCTGCTGAGAGACTGCAACGACCTGTGAAGCCAAGTGCCGTGACTCGTCACTGGTTAGTCGGTCAATCAAGCGTTGCTGCTGAGCGTGCTGCGTCGACAACTGACGCAGTCGAATTCTGGCTGCAGCGATCTGTTGCTGGCATTCCTGTACCAAGGTTTCTGTCGCCGACTGCTCAAGCTGCGAGTTTGACTCAGGACCGGATCTTCCGGCAAGAATGGCAACCAGTATCGATATGAAAATCACGGCCCCGAAGGTGTTGCAAATAGTGTCCAACAATAGATCCAAGCTATCGGACTGGCTGACTGACCGCCGCTTCGTCATGGCTTTTCTCCGCCTGCCTGTCCCAGCACAAATGATTGTTGAGGGAGCAAGTCGAAGCCAAACGAAGAATTGGACTCATGCATCGTCTCAGTCAGGAATTCAAATTCCGGGGCAGAGTCTGGCTTAACCAGCAACATGAAGGAATCTCCCAACTTTGACTTAGTGTCAATCCATCGCGTCAGTTCACTGACGTTGGGAAATGATTGGAACGACTGCTCCTGGCCAATTTGCGCCACTTTGATGTCGGATGGGCTCGTCAGTTCCACAAGCCAGCAATTGGCTGACTGAGCATCATGCGCGTTGTAGATAACTCGCTGTCCACTGGTGATTTTCTCAATCTCCTGCTGTAGTATTTCGTTTTCCAGTTTCAATTCTCCGATATGTAACACTTCAGCCGATCGACGTTGGAATTCACTCTGTGACTGTCTGAGTTCACTCTCGGCGGCAATTGTCAGTTGATTGAGTCGCTGCAACTCAGCTTCGGTCGTTGAAATCTCGTTCTGCATGGCGGTAACTGAATCGGTCAGCACTTTGGGGTCGAGCAATGCACCTGATTTCAGCATGTCTGTCTGGCTCTGAACTGAAGCGACCGATTCTGCAACAGCTTGTTCCAGCTGATCTGCTTCCGCCTGCATACTGTCCAGCAATTGCTGAATCTCCGGGGAAGTCTGTGGCACACCAGCTACGGCAATCTGAAGCGACATCATCAATGTCAGCAGCAGCATGATCCCCATCACGCAAGTGATGATGTCTTGAAAGGCAAACAAAGAAATAGCCGTTGTCCCGCTTCGTTGTCGCCTGGACATATCTGCTTACTCCAGTTCTGTGTCGGTACTACGCAGATCGTTATGGAACAAACCTGTAGTCTCCGCCATTGTCTTTGGCGATCTCCATTAGCATTGGCTCACCATCGCGTGTTTCGAAGGCGATCGTATTGATTCGGGCCTTCAGGCTGTTTTGCGATTTCACCACCGCAGGTGTAGTGGATTCAAACTGACCATCCGTAAGAAGAAAGATGACATCCGCTGCTGGTCGAATGCTCAATGCTGCCGACATTCCCATCTCCACGTCAGTTCCTCCACCGGAATCCACGCTTTGCAACCACTGTTTTGCCCTGTCAACTTCTGTGTCAGTTGCTCGTGCTAGTGCATCCTGCTTTGTTAGGTTGGTGTAGGTCTGCAATGAGTCATCAAAAAAGATGACTGTGAAATGAACGGAAACCGGCAATCGTTCCAGACAGGCAATCAGTTCATGCTTTGCTCGACGCAGTCGCCCCCCATCCATGCTTCCCGAGCGATCGACCACAAATACAAACCGACGGCCGGAGGAGCGGATCCCGAAAAATGTCGCTTCACCCGGAGCGGTAACGGCAAACCGGGCATTCGGAATTTCTCCTTCGGAAGGATCGAGTTTCGATTGAAGTGCTCCGTCGGATTTCTCTTCCTGATCCGACGGCAACCCATGTCCAGGATTCAGCGAACTAACATCGTTTGATCCCGATGCCTGTGCATCGTTCTTTGAACTGTCGTCGCTAGCCAGCCGAGATGTCTCACTACCGTTATCAGCACTACCCGTCGGAGAAGATCGCCCCTGCGAATTGGCATTAGCTGCCATACGTGTCTCGTCCAGCAGGAGCGAATCGCCACTTTCTGCTGAAGCCTGTGAGCTACCGCTACTGACGGCATCGCCCAGGCCGTCACCCTGTTCTGAGAAACCACTTGCTGAATCACGGCCATCAGGGGATGAACTGGTAGATTGGGGCCATAATAGCCACATCAGCAAGAGCAAAAGGAGCATCCCGGAGATTCCAGCTCCCGCGACTATTGTGCCATGCTTCCGTTGCAGGCGTTCGTCATACGGATCCAGGGGAATCGCTGGTGGCCCGGCGGATGTTGGTTCAGCCGCCCGCTGAACCACGTCGTTTTGTTTATCTGATGGCCAACCAACCTTCACGTTGTTTTGGATCGCCTTCTTGTCGGGCTTGCGGATGGCGTCTCTTGCCAGAAGTCGCCCAAGGGTCGTCCAATTCCGTTGGCCCGCACCCCGAATTGCAGTCTCACGGTGAATGCGATGTTCTGCGTGCAGCAGCAAAAGTTCCGACTCACTGACCGGGCCTAATTCCACATCCTTAATTCGATAGAACCAGTCGGACATGATGCTATTGCTCCGTCGTTGAGTCGTCTTCACCGAAGGGTAGCAATCTCAGACGATTCACGATGTGACGAGTACAGTATTCCGAGCATGCGTCGAGGAATTCCTGCTCGGACTTCTTCAGAAAAGTCACACATAGCTGTATGAACAATGCAAAGATCAGTGCAACTAATGTGGTATCGAAGGCAATACCAAGTCCGCCGGTTACATCTTTCAATGCAGGCAACAGGGCGTCGGCTGAACCAGAAGCAGCACTGATTGCTCCACCAAAGTTACCGATCGCCACGGACAAACCAAGAACGGTCCCAATAAAGCCAAGGATTGGGATCGCCCAGACAAAACCGGTCAACAGGATGTATGACGTTTCAGAAACTGCTTCATCAGTCTCAGCCTGTGATCGCAGAATCTCATCAACGTCTGATACGCGGCCAAGATTTCGCAGGTTGGATAGTGCAATCGTAATCCGGTTCATCAGCACAAACTGTTTCGGATCATCAACAAGTTGCAGAATTCTGTCCATGACTGCATTGATAGTTCGAGGCGACAAAATGAACTCAGCATCCTGTGGAACGATGTCGAATCCTAAACACCGTTTTTGCATTGCGAGCTTCCGCCATTTGATCACAAGGATCGCCAGACACCAGCAGGCAATGAACACTGTGAAATAGGGGATTGCCCCCTGATCAGTGAACTTGCTCTTGATTGACGTCCACGGGACTGCCAGCACTCCCAGGTAGAACGAACCTGTCAGCAGGATCGCAACGATGAGCGACAGCAATGTATTGACGCGAGTGAACCGCCCGCCCGGAAAGCTCAATCGCTGTTCAATGTCCATGCGATGCCATGACAGCATGTCAGGCGGAGCAGTCAGTTCTTGGATTGTGCGGCTGGACATAGGAAGGATTCAATTGGGCAAACAATGGAAGGCGACTTCAATTGGCATCAGAAACACGCATTTCGATTATTCGGACGTTGCTGGCCGGGATGTATTGTTTTCGATCTTGATCAACACTCGCACAACTTCCAGCGCAGCAAGACAAGAAATGAACAACAGCCATAACATGACCATCTGTAACACCAGAGCAATTCCAGCAATCAGGACGACGCCTAGGATGATGGCGATGTCATTAAAACGGTTCTGTACTTCCTGACCCACCAGCACCATGAAACCGGATGTGACAGCAAGCGATAGCAAGACAAACATAATTCGGCAAGCCCCTTCCGCAACCAACAAGTACCGGGTCAGGCTCGGATACTTGTAGATAGCGTCATCCGGCAGGCTGGCCCCTTTGGATGTGCCCATCAATACTTCCAGGAACGTGGCCTTTGGAATAACAGCCTTCTGCTGCGTCTGACGACGGTCGCCAACTGGAGAAGCTCCAGCGTCGGCAACCGACCCCATAAATTGCGGCAGATCCTGGGCCGGTGTCCAATCTTCCAGGCTTCCGTGCCAGACGCGGTCGCTGCCTTGCAATCGGCTGGTTGCCAGCATGGACTTGATTTCAGCAGCAGTGACAGGTCCAATGTTGTTGCGACCTTTGGCGTAATACCAACCGGCGTCGCTGTTCTCCTCCACGGCTGGCTGAGAACCGCCAACTCCGGAATCCACAGCTGTTGCGGCTGCGACTACGGGTTCTTCGGACGCACTGAATTTAGACTCGAACAATCCGGGAATATCACCAGCTCGCTCCCAGTGTACCGCATCCTCTGAAAGCTCATGGTGCCGCCCGAGTCGCTTCTTGCGGATCTGCGACACGATCTGTTCCCGACTGAGGGGACCTTTCACTTGTCCACGCACCCGGATGTAGTACGCATCGGCCATTCCAACACTCTTTCTGCTACAACAAAAATGTCGTTCGGAATTCAGATCTGACCCTGCATTTCGCAAGTCATTCAGGAACCATTTATCAACCGGAAAACGGGGCGACCCTCTGGCCATGTCGGGTCCGCATTAGGAACCCCTATTTTTGTCGTGTCGGCTTCTGGATATGTCGCAATGTCGAACATCTTGACAGCACCGTCGGCGTTATCGCGACCGACAACAAAAAGCCTGGCCCCTTTTGCTTTAACCGGCACTGACGGCAGCGAAACGACCCAACGCCCGTCGGTGTCCTTGTGCATCCATCCGACCCACTGAGTCGCCGGACCAAGTTCTGATTTTTCCAGGCGGGAGCGATCCGCTGAGACCTGTTTCAGTTCTGCAAGTATTTCTGCCTGGCGGTTCTTCAAGTAGAACTCAGCATTGCTGCGATCCTTTGCTGCTCGCTTGTCATCAAACACAACCCAGTTCGTCAGTAGAGAGACTCCAGCCTGGTCCAAATCCTTCAGCAGCTTTTCCGCACGAACCCGGAAGAACTCGCTGTTTTCCGCTCCAAGCTTCAACAGCTTCTTAAGAGTCAGGAATCGAAGGATCGGATCGACTGTATCTGCGGCCAGCACCAGCTCGATGATGCGGAGCAGATCCTGCTCGAAATCCGGTGACTCTTCGGTCAACACTGGCATGATCTGACGCCAAAGTTTGGTTTGGGGTGACAGCCAGTCGTCCTCCTTCGGCCCGTCGGCACCAAACCTCACCTTCTGTCTGCCCAGTGTCTTGGACGCTGTTTGAGTACCGGTAGTCGTGGTGAAGTAGTTGAACCTGTAGATTGATCCCTCAATGGAGGGGATCTGGGGCGTGTAAAAGAGCTCTCCCTCCGTCGTCGTCACCAGATAACAACTGGAAATCGTGCGGGCTGCGAAGATGCCTCGAATGGAATCTGATAGTGTCCCGTCAGCCCCTGTCTTTCTCGATGCTACCGCCTTCAAGGCATTAAGACGATCGTCCATCTCCATGGGGCCGGGATACGGCCCCGAATCTTTCAGGAATTTGCCGACTTCATCCACGAGCAGTTGGGCCTCGGCTGACCGAATTGTCTTAAAACTTACTGTGATCAGTTTTCTCCGGATATCGTTCCACTGCAAGACTCCCCGATACAGCATTTGCTCTTCATTTAGCACCTGATCAAAACCTTTCGCTCGCTGAGTTCCGCTTGGGATTTCACCATGTCGCGAAGCTCGGTTTCGTACTTAGTGAGCCCACCCACGGATTCAGTGACTGCAGTCAAATCCCTGGCAATTTCCAGATTTCGACTAATCATTGAACGCTGCTGGTCGAGCTTGACCTGCAGTGCTTCCGCTGAAATCTTCAATGGTGGCGACACCCCCTTGCGACTAATCAGCTCGGAGACCTGAGCCAAAATTTCTGTGTATCCGTCAAGTCGATCCGGAGGCAAGTTGGCTGCCTGGTCGGTCAATTCAGCGAGGCTGTCACCGTAGGCCTGGTCGATCTGGTTCTTGCAGCGCTGTTTCTCCTTGATCCGAGATTGACTGGAAATGATGTTGGACTTCTCAGAAGCATTCTTTGTGAGGGAATTGGCCTTTCGCAATGCTTCGTCGGCTTCTGACAACTGCTCGACGGTCGTTGCAGACTTTGACAGTCCGTCGGCTGTATGAATCAGTTCAGATATCTGTGACAATCGACCAGCCTCTGCAATCTGCAGACTTTCCAACTGTTGCCGGAGTCCCTGGATTTCGGGGGCACCAGCAACGACAGGTCGGCCTTCATCGACGCGTGCCAAATAACCTGTTACCGGTTCAAGCACGCCCGATTTCTGAGCCTCCTGAAGTAGTTGATTGAGTTGCGTCACATGACCATCAATTTCGGAACGGATTCCAATCTGTCGGACGAACAGAGAAACAGCGACAACTAATGTGATGCCAGCCAACATGGATGCCGCAATAATCGCGGTTTGCTTACGTGAGGCTTGCGTTTGCAATGTCTCCATGCGATCCGCGAGTCGAGCCTCCAACTGCTGCGGCAGAATATGTTCGCGTCGGGTTGCCTGATGATAAAGTCGTTGCAGTTCGTCCAACTTTGCATTGTGTTCAAGGGCACTTTCAAGATCCTGAACTGCCTGAGCGTGTTCAGCCGCAATTCGCTCCTTTTCATTCTCGTGGTCGATCCACTCCAATGCCGGTCCGGCCACGTCGATGATCCCATCGTTGGGTGGCAGATTGACGATCTGACACAAAGCATCAAATCGCTGTCGCAACTGCCTGGCGGTCTGCAGATCAAAGTCCGCAAATGCGTCAGACAGTTGATAGGAGATCGTTTCCATCTCCTTTCTTGACGATGTGCGTCGAAGGGATCTGTGAGCGTCTGCTGCCTGTTTCTGCAGGCTTGACGGAACTTTGACGCGCCAGTCGGTTGATGCCAGCTCTCGATCCAGCATCGCCAATTGTTCGAGGTCGGTCGCTCGGACGGCCTGCTCCAGCTGAGACTTGAGTTCTTCCAAGCGAGTCCGTTCAAATTCCAGTAGGTCTTTTTCCCATACCGGATTGTCCGGGTCTTTGGCGCCCAATAACCGTAACGTCTTGATACGCTCGGCCATCGGAGCACGGGATAATGACTGCACCCGAAATCGATTCAACAGGCCTTCGACAGATGAAACCGCTGAATAAGCATCATTCAGTTCAGCGGCCAGATCTGACGGCAACGATCTAACGGGACTGATTTCCGACTGCTCAAGACGCTCGTTCCATGCTTCGAATTCCGGAAAATCCAGGGCCGTAATCAGTTCGTTCAGATTTGGTTCGCGTTCTGCAAGGTCAATGGCTTCGGATCGCAGCCCCTGGCTTAGCAGCAACTCGACCTGCCTCAATCGCTTGCTGACGCCCGACACAGCCTCCTCCAGACGCGCAGCAAGATCCATCAACTCTTCTTCAGGCACCTGAGTTTCACTGGAGAGGATTTGCTGAATCTCTTCGACCAGGTCGTTGATATCGTCAAGCATCATTCCTGTACCTCCTCTCGTCGATCCTCAAGGATGAGTACAAGTTGCTCCAGCGGATTGGATGTATTTGATTCAGATGCAAACGGCTATGAAATCTTGACGCGTACACGAGTTGGTGTCAGATTCTCCTCAATCAACTGGTTCAACTCATTTTTCAAGAAAGAATTCGTCTCTTCTAACCTAGCGAGTGCATCTTTCAACCCGGCCTTTGCCTGAATGAGACCGTCTTCAAGGGTATTTGAAGGCTTCTGCGGCTCCGAATTGGAAGCTGGATCCTCATCGACGATCAACGAATTCTTGGCATTATGTTTCTGCCATGTATCCAGCAGTTTCTGACGGGATTCGATTGCTTCGGCGGCTGATCTTGTTTGTTTCATTATTCGCCGCAGGCTGCCGTTGTCAGGGATGACTTGCAGCGATTCCTTTGAACGCTGTGTTAGTTCATTCAAAAGTGTGCCCAGATCTTGTGCCCAGAGCGTGGTGGTGCCGTGAGCCTTGAAGCGATACTTCGGGGGCCGTGCTATAACCGTTTGAGTGTATTTCAATCCCCATTTGCTGTTCTCATATTTTTCGGTATTGGGATTAAAGTTCAAAGGAGCATCTTTCTCCATCGCGGCGTGTATCGCGTAGGAGTTGAAATGAACTGTCACCGTCTGGTCTAAGCTAAGTTCCTGATCGTTCACGCTCACCACGACGTGATATTGCCATTCAGGCTGAAATGCATCCTCGTTGCCATCTTTCAGTTTCCATGTGGTACGTCCTTCAAAACGATGACGTGTATCGGGTTGGAGATTGAGCGATAGTGTCTGGAATTCACTCCCGTCGTCGTGTTCGAGTTCTACGTCAACTCTTATCGACGTGTCACTTGAAACCGCGTTGATCACTGTGGAAATGGACTCTGGAATGGCCACACGCTCAGTATCTGATGCGCCATTCCTAATGTGGCGCCAATCTAACAACCGTTCAGTGTGAATGCTTTGTGGTTTTGACAAGGAGAACTGCTCATGCACATCGCCAATACGGACATCCAACGGCACAAATAGGATAAGATGTCGAACTGTATCTGAAGCATCCCGTTGCCAGCGAAAGGACAAGTCATACATGCTTCTGTCCTTTTCGCCGCGTCGAGCTTTTAGCGTCATTTTGCCAAAGGTCTGTTCCGGACCACCATTCGACACATCTCTGCCAACCTTCACGTTCCACTCGCGCTGCTCTTCGCTTCCGGCTCCATTCTCGGAAGTGAGTTCTTCGTATTTCACGGTTAGTTCGCTCGGGTGGATAATTTCGAGGAATTGAGGGGACGCCGTAACCGTTAAATTTCGGAATTCAGAGTCAGTCAAGACCAGCGGCAAGGTCCGTTCACCACTTGCATTCGAAGCACTTGTCTCATCGGGGAATCCGAGATGCCCTGATTGGGTTCTGAACGAATTGTCATTACGGATAAGTTGAAATGGATCTCGAACGACTTCCGCCTCTGGAGCCGCTGCGTCTGTGATTAGCATTGAAGACTTTGGGATGTCTTGGGGTGGAGGCGTCGAATTCCCTTCGTCTTTCGATGGCCCGCTCGCCGGATCTGGTTCTATTAGTGGTGCGAGGTGAGCATCAGGGGCGGAGGAAGCCAGTTCTGTTCGCTTTGCAGGAATTTCCTCAGCAGGAGTTTCATTAATGCCCTTCTCATTCTTTGAAGCTGTCGGCGTCGTTGCCACCTGAGGTCTCTTTACGCTGCAGCCACTGAGGGTTTTTCTTTACGAGCCATACTGCTCCGGCAATGCCACAAAGAATGAAAACGACCAACGTAACGGCAAGCAATGCACCTGCGAGTTGACCATGAACTGCACGACGCGGTTGCATTAGATCATCAATTCGCTGTTCTGCGTTTCGCCGCTCTCGAAGACCTTCGATCGGAGGTGGGGATGATGGCGATGGCGACGAAATTGGATACGTCATCGGTTCGTTCGGTGCGTCCTGCGCATCAGACGCAAGATCGTTCCAGTCGGATTCCGTTACTGGTACTAAGTTTGGTTTTGTCGCTTCGGCCCCTGGCAGTTTCGGCTTAGCAGGTCGAGTGACGGCGGGAGTGGATTGCGTTACGCATCCGCTTCGAGCCAGTTGAACTAGTGAGCCACCGGTGGCGGCTGGCAGGGGCTGTGTCAGATCGACAACGCGAGCCTTGGCGTTATTGCGCAACGTGGTTGCCTCAGGCGTTCCGTCCAGTACAAATCGTAACTGACATTCAATCCCCGCCAACAGTCGCGTGAAGTACGTACTAAATGTAATGTTCCAGCGTTGCGGCACAGCGGTAGCACGTCCAGCACTTCCCTCACCAGTCCCAGCGTGTCCATTCCTGGTCGAAAAATGACAGACACAGGAGAGGGGTCCTGCAACAACATTTCTGCGATTGCCCCTGCCCAGCCACCATCGCCAACCTGTGAATTCCAGATTTTCAGGACTACCGATTTCGGCAAGGCGGGCGACGCGATCGTTCGCGGTGGCACATTGCGAACGCTCCCATCCCATTTGTTCACCACTGTCCCCGATTCCGCCAGCAACCTAGCTGGCCCCACTGTCATCACCACCGGATTATTAATCACGACATGATGAGCCAGCTTGTTACTACGTCCGGTGTAATCCTGACCGGCATCAGCCACACGAGAAATCACATTCAACTTCCTGCCAGCCAGACGAAAGGTCACATGAGCGTAGTTGACTGGATTCAGTTTTGCATTGGGATCGTTCAGAGGAAACACATGCCGATATCCGCTCATCGCTTCAAGTCGTTCGGCCAGATTCAAACCCATTCCAGCTGTGCTGACGACCGTACAGAATCCTCGACTCCCACTCTTTAACCCCTTTTCAGCTGACGTGTAGATGATCTCTTCAACCATGTCGTTTCTCCGCGTTCATCTGACGATTCAGATCAGGACGGCAAGTTCCGTACTAATGGACGTCAGGAGCCTGAGCGATCAATCCTGGGATGGTACGTTGAATTGCATAAAGCAGCGGGATTTCAGCCCAGGCGGGTTTGATGTCGGCTGGCCGCACTCCCAGTGCCATCCGGCCTGTTTCGGAGTCAATCTGAGAATCCGGCATCGACTGTGGCGAGCAGCCCAAAGCGCTGACCGGGATATATGTGACGTCCTCGGAAAACGCCTCCGCTGAAGAGACAATCTCGGGTGCAAGCTTCATCATCAGCTTTCGAAACGACTCCGAAATCTTCTTCAGTTGACGCACATCAAACTGATACAGCCCGTCAGCTCTTTGCTGCATCACCCACTCCTGCTTCAGTGGTTTACCGTTGGCGATCGGCGACCATGCGTCGTACTTGGACAACACTACGATGAGCGGACGCTTGTCTCGCTGATCCTGGCCAAGCCCCAACTCAGCACGAATCCGTCGCGTGGCTTCCGTCAAAATGTGATCCTGTCGATACGCGTTCGCAAGATCCTGCAGTTGTGGATCACTGGATTTGCCGCCAAACATTTTGCGAACCTGTGTGTGCTGCGTTGGATCAAACACAAACAACAAGGCACGGGCGACGGCCAGATGCCGAGTACCGGGCGTGTTGGCGTTTTGCCCTCCTGGCAGAAAATGTTCGCCAGCATTGTCATACAGACAAATGGCTCGTCCGTTCTTGCGAACTTCTTTGGCTTTCGGGTGCGAGGGCATTAGTCGTAGCCGAAACACAAAGGGCCGCGGCAGAAGCATGATGCGGTCCCGTTCAATCTCAATCTGCTCGTATAGATCACCATCCAGTTCAGTTTTGGGGAGGGCGGCTAGCTTGTCGCGGCGAGAATTGAGGAACAACGTCTCTTCATACTCGTGGAGTTTATGATTGGCTTCAGGATCTGAGTCCTCAAAACTGATTGAGAAGTTTCGCGACAATGTGGTACGCAATTGCCAGAGAGACGAGGAGAGGAAGTAGGACTTACCTGAGCTCGGTGACCCTAGAATCGAAAAGAAAGATGAAGGCAACTCGATCACATCTCGAGGAATAACCAGATGGCACCTAGGACACGCCAATTCACTACACTTCTCGCCCAGCGAATCAATGGCCTGACCTGTCACGCTAAATCGCGTGGGCAGGAACCGGCGTTGCCCTTCCGGGACCTTTGGATCGTCTCGCAAGGATGGATGGGACGAAATCCACTTAATCTCTTGCGGCTTGAATGTTAGCCAGCAATGCGGGCAGGTGATTTTTGCAAGCAAAGACTGTTGCTGAACGTTGGTCATGGTGGAATCGGAGGTTCGTTAGGATTAGGCAAGTCCCTGGCCGGAGAGTCTGCAGAACAGAAAACCGAGCCCCGGCAGTCTTCAGAGTCGACGAAGGCAACTTGTCGCGTCGTCTTCCACCAAGCCGCGAATGCCTGAGGTTATTCAATGGTGGCAGATTGATCTTCCACCGACTCATCGTCTTCTGTGACGCCTCTCGCAGCTTCGAAGATGTCCTCGATCGAAATCTGCAAAGATGCGGCGACTTCCATCGCAGTCGCCCCTTTGTCGATCCACGTTTCCGGTAATTTCGGCACCCGACTCGCGTGAGACGCTACTTTCCGTTCGGCATCAGCCATTGCCGCTTGAGCACCTCTGTCCTTTGCCAACGCTTCCGCGTATTGCTCCTTCGCGGCAGTTAATTGATCTCTGGCAGCTTGTGCTGCCCCGGACATTCGGATGACAGCCGTCTTCATTACCGATTGTTGCCGGGAGTATGCGTTGGCAGCAGCTCTCATCTGATTTTCAGCCTGAGCGACGGCCCCTTTTGAAGCCATCGCTGCCGCAAGCTGACTGGCATTCCCTTGACGCGATGCGCTAACCTGTTGAGAGACGGCGGTAGCATGCGCACTTCTGGCACTATCGTACGCAGATCTGATTGATGGAAGGCGGGCATTCGCTGCGTCGTAGGCCTGCCGCAGCGACATCATATTCGCATCGACCCTTCCAACAATTAGTTCAATCGCGCGTTTCGCTTGTTCTGGGTCTTTGTTTTGTTCGGCAAGCTGTTCGTTCTTCTTTTCTCGTTCGGCTGCCAACTGCTGCTTGAAAGCCTCGACATTGGCAAGTTGAGCCAACATTCGCTCGGCCTCTTCGCTTTTTACAATCGACTCGACCCAGAGTTCACTTGCGTCCTCCAGATCTTCCATTTGGTGACAAGCATCACGAATCCAGAAGATCTCCCTCACAAGATCCTGATTCTCTGAATTGGCCTCGCGTTCGACAAAGATCTTCAGCACTTTTTTATGGTAGTTCTGCAGCGCTGTCATTGCCTGTTTCTGACTGTCGAACAGCAGTGACGCGGTGACATAACTACGCCATGCTGGCCAGAATTCCGGATCGCGATTTGTGATAGCTCTGATCTCACGAACGACGTCAATGCCCCGATCTGCTTTGATCACCGCGATCAGCAAGGACACATGCTTATCCCGCTTAACGGAAGGCGACAAAGGCCTCACAATCTGCGTTAGCTGATCCGTGAAATCTTCCGTTGTCTTAGCTGCCGAGGACGAGTCCAACTGAAGATTGTAAAACTCTTCCAGTTGTGACAACGCATTCAACACCTTTGCGTCGGCAATCGCTGATTCTTCTGACGTTGAGGCTGACGCCACGGAAGCTGATAACGACTTCGCCGCCATGACAGCTACGAATCCAGCAAGGACGCACCTAAGCAGCCAATCAAAACGCATTCGACCCTTTGTTACCTCGAGACTGAGATTTGACATCAAAGTCATCCCCTAAGACTAAACAGCCCTGATATGCGAGTATAGCTTTTACGCATTCGTCGTGATGCAGGAAAGCACGTAGTTAGAGAGTACCAAAACGGCCATTGGGCATCAACGGACTACATGTTTAACTCGACCGATGTTCCTGTCAACGAGTTCCGAACAATCCCTGACTTCACCATTGCGTCGCGGACCCGCTTCAGCGGGCGGAATTTGAAGACTTTCATGTGGCTGTAAAGCTGATCGGCGGTCTCTGCGCAGAATGCACAGCGCTGACTCCCGAAGTTTGCTACCCATCTTTGCGATATTAAACCTGACAGTGTTCCAGATAAGCGAGGCACAACTGGGCAACCGTTAGTTGCTCTTGAGTCGGATTCTTCTGTCGCGCCCTGAAGGCGGCAATCGGCTTGTCGTATCGCTGCCGAGATTCCTTCGATGTCTTTCTTCAGTGCATCCGCGTTCATGGGAGTCTCGTCAAAATGAGATTCTCTTCCCTGATCCGGCAACCAAGCCAATCAGAGTACGAATGCAGATGGTACCCCCTAAGGGAGGTCTGTTCAAATCAACGGCAAACTCTATTCACCTCAACTAATGGATATGCCAATGACCGCAATCGTCTCGCAACGCGGTGGAATTATCTGTGGCTTCTCAGGCCAAAGCCGGAAAGCTCCTCACCGTACCTGAAACCGTACCTACTTCCCGTTGACCGCTTTGCCCCTCAGTCGAACACAATATCGAGAACACCGAGAAAAGCAGACATTCAAACCCCATTCACACCCAAACAAAACCCAACAAAACCCAACAACAAGACTGGCGGTCAAGAGGTCGCAGGTTCAAATCCTGTCAGCCTGACTATCTTTCTGAAGAAGCCCTTTGGCCAAAAGGTCGAAGGGCTCGCTCATTATGGGCCCGAGAGTTACGTCATCGAGATCGCGTCCCCGAGTGTTTGTCTGTGTGCCCGTACTTGTCAAAGATGCGTCGTATGGTCCGGGCATTCTCGGGGTGAACCTCAATGCTGCGGCCATCGATCCGGATATTGTGGTAGCCGTAGGGTGGTCGGCTCGGGAACAGGCCATTTTCGACCTGACGGTTGAGTTGATACCTTCAGATCAATCGACTGCTCTTCCGCATAGACGACGCCATGCTCGCCAGCATCCGCCGCTGCTTCCGACCGGCTGGCTTGTTCAAAGTGGGCTGAGCCACGGCGAATGCCGAACGCAATCGGAGGGCCTGTTGGTCGATCACGGGGAATCAGATGTGCATACAGTTATTCGTTATCAATCTTCCCGATCGAAAACGTCCCGGCGTCCGGCTGCTTCGGGGAACCAGAGACTTATGCCACAGTCGCGATCAACACGGCAAACACCTTGCCAGTGCGCATTGCAGGGCAATTGAAAATGGGCAAATGCCGTTCGTGCTTGTCGGCTCATCCTTTTCATCCGCTCCGTGAGCGCTTCGATTTCGTGAGGTGGTACAGGTTTCAGGGACAGGTCATTCCCGTGGTTTCAGCGATCCTGCTATCGTAGCTTCCCTGCTGATCGCATCGTAGATTCCATTCCAAAGTTCTTGCCGAGCAAGTAAGCAGTCAACCGCTGCTTGTTCAGCGGTTTCCCAAAGTGCATCGTCGGCTGCGCAAAGGGACTGAAGCAGACGGGTAGCCATTGGACCATGTTCGTCGCCATCCAATCCGATATGGCGATCAAGGTAATACTTGAAGTCGTCCAGTTGCCCGCCAGCTCGCGTATTCAACTCATCCACGATGCATTGAAACACGTCTGGCAGCAAATCTTCCCGACCAAACGTGAAAGCTGAAGCAACCGTACAGAGGTCGCCAGTCTCGATAATCCTGAAGGTCTGCTCAACAAAACGACGAGCCGCTTTGGGGACTGCGGGTGATGCAAGGGCCTTCAGCACTGGAACGCCCCCGCGAAGATCACTGAGGAATCCATCAATGCCAGCGGTGTTGGCCCCGCATTGTTTCATCGAGCGATAATAAAGTTCAAAATGGCTGGCGAACCCGCCTCGGCCATCATGGTCCGATTCCTCGGCAAGCACGATCTCGTTGATGAAGCGGCACGCCTGCGAATCAACGGGGACCACCCACGGCACTTCGACGCAGCAGAGTCGCTGTTGCAACACCTTGAGTAAAGACATGAAATCCCAAACAGCGAAGACGTGGTGTTCCATGAACAATCGCAACACATCAAGGCGTTCCATTTCGCCGTAAATGCGGTGGTTGAGCAGAGCCTTTCTCAACGGGTTCAGCCGTTCTTCAAATCTGGGTCGGTGGAGCAAGTTGTTTCTCTTTCCTGAAAACTGCACGAATCGCCAACCCGAAAAGTTGTGGGTTGGTTAAGGCACCATTTTGGACATTTAACCGCACGGAGCGTGAATCTTTAACATCAACAACCGCCGCTGGCCACTCCAGGACGGTCACCGGTGAGATCCATACAAGAAAGAACTCTACAGTTCCGGGTAGCGGATTGGGCGGAAACTGAAATCCGAGCCGCCGCCATACGCCGCTGTTTATGGTTGTTATGTCAATGATTAGGCATCGGGGTGAAGGATGAGATGGCTAAGAAATCTGCGTATGACGCCAAAGCCACAGCACTGTGTTACTTCGGTTCCAGATCCACGAATTCGAGCCACTGTCCCCACCTCGATGCTGCTGGGGCGAATACTCGTATCGCTCTGGGGCTCTCACTGGAACAGCGTTACGTGCAATCAGGCCCGGTTTGCGTACGGACTTGACGACGGCGCATTCGTGATCTTCCCTGTGGTACCCACGGAAAGTGCTTTTCTCGAATGCTGCCTGATCGACTTAGATGAATCATTTGCTCCTATCTCTCAAGTCATTTATGGCAACCTTAATGACACTCGTTTGATCGGTTGTGAGATCACGGATCTGTTAGTGCCACGTGATCCGACAGCTCGATTCCCTGATTCGCAGATCGTACAGATGGCATCGGGATTTGGTATCGTTCAGGAATCGGACGCACCTGTCGGAATCCTGCCTTCCCTTTACCTCACTCATGGATCTGTGGAAGGTATGGTCAGCTTATTCGCGACGACCGAGTGGGATCATTATCAAAAGAATGGCAAGCTGGCGTAACCATCGCAACAAAGTCAGCGGTTGGACTGGTTCCCAGGTCAACGCATCTCGTACCTGCCAGCGGATGCGTGTGGTTGGCTGGCATATTGCGAAGCAACCTGGCTTCAAATGTTGTTCAAGGTATTAACAGGATTCGATGGCAAAGAACTCTGACAAAAATCGTATGCTTGAACGACGCCGTGTCCAGTTGCTTCAGGCGATTCGGATCGGAGCAGATCACGACATCCTGGAGAAACGCGTCAGCGAATTGCTGCGGGCGGTTTTAAGCGTGGTAAAGAAACACCATACGCGTTACTACCCCTTTCAGGACTTCGATGAGAACGCCGAATGGAAAGCGGTGGTTGACCACTGGACCACAATGAAGACAGACGACATCATTGCCGTTGTTTCCGCATGGCGCGAAGGGCCTTGTTATACGCAAGTCCTTCATGCTTGTGACGTTGACGGTCCGTTGAAAAACCGGGACAGTCACGTTGGACGGCTGTAAACCGTCCAGCCAGCCTGATGGCAGTCAAGAGGTTATCTGACCCAGCAGCTTTCAACTTGTTGGCCCGGTCTGTGGGCTGTAAGCTGACAGCATCCCTGACCAACACCTTTCCCGTTTGTGGATCACCATCAGGTGCCGATCACCCAGTTGCGAAAGGATAGCCATCTGGCAGCTCGGACACCGCAATTCGTTATGCACCAACAGTATCGTGATAGAGTTTCCCACTGACGTCCGAAACTGGCTTGCTGGGCACTGGCGAATCGCTTGGCAGTGAGAGACGGATTCGACGAAGCGTCTTCGATCTCTTCGACATGGATACGAATGCAACCGAGCGGTGAAAGCGTAATATGGATTGATCAATCAGAAATCATTAAGGAGTCAAATCGACGCCTATTCGGTGCTCGTGGCTGATTGCAAACAACGAGATGAATGGGGGTAGAAAGAGTCTGCTGCGTGCCTGTCTCGGGTTTTCAAGAGACAGTCAGATGCAGCCCGATTGAGAACTTCCCTGGAAACTTAATGCTTTGTTCGGTCTTCTTCGAACACGTCTCCGATGCCGAAGGTGGCGGCGGGGCCGAAGGCGGTTTGGCGGGCGGCTTCGTATTCTTCGCGCGTTTTGAAAGTGATGACCTTACCGTTCACGTTGATCGAACCAGTGAAGTTCGGCTGGCCCGAGTTACCTCCAGCCTTCTGTACGTTCTCCAGCATCTGACGTTGCATTCGCATGACATCCTGAAGGCTGCCGAAAGGCATTTCCTGTCCGTTGAAATTCATGGTTCCCTGCATGTTCTTCTGCATCGAATCCACGAACTCTTTCCATTGCCTTAATGCTGTCTGCTGAGACCGTGCCAGTTCTGTGACAGCGCGGCGGCGGACATTGTTGAAGGCTTCCGGGGAAGAAAATTCGGCCGTTTGTCCGTTCAGCGAAACAAACCCCTGAAACTGACCACGTGGACCTCGAAGTGAAGCCGAGATCGGCGTTGGTCCCTGCATTTGGGGCCGTGCGTAAAACGAGGCTCGATCAAACTTGCCGGGCAGCAGTCGCCACTTCTGGAATTCTTCGCCGTCCGCGATGACCGGGCCGACCTCAATTTCTCCTCTCAGAACCTGAACGTCCGACTGACCCTCGTCATTGACGGCCACTTCAAACTCGGTGCCAAGATCAACGACTTGCGAAGTCGGTGTTGAGACCGTGAAACCGATGGCCTGTTGAGGAACGCTGGCGAGAAGTCGGCCGCGTCTGAGTTCGAGCTGGCCCGTTGACAAGGGGCGGAATTCCACAGGACCATCCACAGTCACAACTGCGCCCTGATCGAATGTCAGTTCGACCGATCCTGCAAACAGCCGAACGATCTCGTCACCCAGTCGATCGCCGATTGTGCTCGTTCGTTCCCAGACGGGATCTTCGACTTTTGTGAATGTTACAAACTGCAGCGGCGATTTCGCATCGGGAAGATTCACGATTGCTTGCTGTGGAACATCCGGAATCATCTGCGGAGTTTCAGCGTGAGCCGGCGTCTGCACTTCCATCGCATTCCGCGGCTGTTGATTCGCATCGCGCGCGTTCGAGGCGATGGAATCGGGCGACGCCGAATTCTTAATTGCCGGATCTTCACTGGCGGGACCTTCAAACGACGACGAGGCAACGTCGTGATTGGTGGCGACTGCTTCCGGTTGCTGCGACTGCTCTGGATCTGGTGCCTGCACAACGTCCGTTGCTGATTCATTGCCAGTTTGGCGTACAGGAGAACCCAACTGCGTCCAGACAATCACGCAGAGACAGGCGAATACGGCGACCGTGGTAGCGATTGCCGACCATGCCGAGGATTTTCGCCGCTTTCGATAGTCCGTGCCGCGTTGTCCGGAACGATTCGCGACGAGTAGCGGCGATGTCTGGTTGACCAACGTTGTCTCCGGAATGGTGTTGGCAGCAGCGACTTCGAGGGCGACTGTGTCCACTTCGCTTTCAACTGGGTTTCTTTCCGCGCTTTGCCCGGCATTAGCCTGAAGGGAATGGCAGCGCTCAAGGACACTCCGCGCGAACTGATCTTCTGTTTGCCGAATTTCCTTCATGGATCGCAGCAGCGCGTGCAGGGTTGCATCCGCTTCGATTTCTTTTCGCAGCGAGGGATCGTGTTGCGTCAGATCGATGAGTCGCCGCAACTCGACTTCTTCGAGCGTTTCGCCTGAAATCAGGCGGCTCCAAAGTGTGAGTGCGGCAGTCCGAGGTTCAGTCATGAGTTTCCCCGTTCCTGAGGCTAAGCTTGCTTCGAATGCATTTGCCCAGTTGTTTTCTGATTCTCATTAGCATCATGCGGATGGCCCCTGCATTCTTTTCTGTTTCTTCAGCAATTGACTCCGCAGACTGTCCCAGAAAATAGAAGGCTTCCACCAGAGCTCGCGGCTGGTTGTCGAGACGCTGCAGGCAGTCCTGAAGTGCGCTGAGTTCCGCGTCCGCCGATTCGTGTTGAAACGGATCGGCATCGCCCGTTGTGGCCTCGACTTCCAGTAGTTCCGGCGGAATCACGCTGCCCGTCAGACGTCGGCGCCGGGATTCATTCCGAAAATGCAGCAGGATTTGATTCCTCGCGATCGCCAGAACCCAGGCGCGAAGGCTCCCTTCCTGTCGGAATTTGGCCATGCTCTGATACACCTGCACAAACACCTCCTGAGCCACCTCATCGGCTTCTGCGGAATTGCCGAAGTGCCGCCGCATCAACACACGAACATCAGCCTGATACAGGCGCAAAATGTCTTCGAAGGCTTCGCTGAGGTTCTCGCGAGCCTTTTCTGAGTGTTCGGTTTCGATCGCGTTGCTGTCAGCGGTCAATTCTCAGCCATTCCTGTTCCGCCATTGAGAGTGATGGGCGAGGACTCTTGTTGGTTGCTCCTCAGGCCGGAGCGTCACTCAGTTTTTGGCATATTTCTAAATCTTTCTGTTTTCTCCGAAATCCGCGTGACGCTTTGGTTCGGGAGGAAACAACACATCGAGTGCTCTGTCCAAATGGCTCAGAAAAGGGGCTCAGAAAAGGGGTCAGGAACCAATAGCCAAATGGCCCGGAGGGTGCTTCGCACTATTGGTTCCTGACCCCTTTTCTGAGCACCGTTTTCTGAGCCTGAGCCCTGGCCCCATAACATTCTATCTATGGCGAGTGGATGCCTGTGAATAATTCTGTGATCTCTCCCGAAGCGGGAATGCAGTGTATCGCCTGCGGTCGAGTCAGAAGGGTAAATCATGACCATTTGGGTCGCCGCCTGAAATGTAAGTGCGGCAATATCGCTGTCGCTCAGCAGCAGGATCTGATTCCGCTCACGGCCAGAACCCTTCGATCAAAATCCCCAGGACAGCTTGTATCTCAAGTTGAAAGCGGACGATCCCCGCTTCCCGTCGATCAACTTGCCGTCATTGAGTCGCTTCGTGATTCGTTCCGCGAAATTACGACACAGTTATCGACTGTCATCGTGGGGCAGCAGGACGTCATTGAAGAAGTGCTGATTTCGATTTTCTGTCGCGGTCACGTGTTACTCACGGGCGTTCCGGTTCTGGCAAAGACGCTGTTGATTGACAGTATTTCCAAAGTTCTGGACCTGGACTTCCGTCGGATTCAGTTTACGCCCGATCTGATGCCGGCGGACATCACCGGGACAGAGGTTCTTCAGGAAGATCGCACGACCGGAACTCGCAACTTTCAGTTTGTCGAGGGCCCGATCTTCAGCAATATGGTTCTGGCCGATGAAATTAACCGAGCCCCGCCGAAGACTCAATCGGCGCTGCTGGAAGCCATGCAGGAACGGCATGTCACTGTTGCAGGTCAGACGATGGAGTTGCCGAAACCATTCTTCGTGATGGCCACTCAGAACCCGATTGAGCAGGAAGGAACGTATCCGTTGCCCGAAGCGCAGCTCGACCGTTTCCTGTTCAATTGTGTGGTCGACTACCCCGAAGCAGCGGACGAATTTCAAATTATCAAACAAGCAACTTCCGGCCACACGCCGACGCTGTCCAGGCTGCTCGATGCCGAACAAATCCAGACGCTGCAGGAAACGGTGAGAAATGTTCCGGCCGCCGATCATGTCATCACTTATGCCCGAGATCTCGTTCAGGCAACTCGGCCGGGTGGTGGCGTTGCGCCTGGGTTCATTAAAGAGATGGTCGGCTGGGGCGCTGGTCCTCGCGCGGGGATCGCGCTGATCATCGCGGCGAAAGCTCGTGCCGTTCTGCACGGTCGCCTGCATGCGACGACCTCCGATGTCGCATCTGTCGCGTTGCCGGTTCTGCGACATCGGATGGTGACCACGTTCCATGCGGAAGCCGCGGGAATAAAGCGCGATGACGTGATCCAAAAACTGATCGAAGTGATTCGCCCGCAAAAACCTCGAGCTTGAATGGACCGAGCCTGAGGCGTGCCGGACGCAGATGGCGTTGTTGTTGAACGAGGTAAAACGCAAACCCTTTCAACGAACGGAAAAAACGTAGTGGATCTCGCCAGAGATCCCTGTGGTTTGAGGGAAGTCTGGCGACTCCCACTACATTTGAACGGGACCGGAGATTTTTCCTGATGTTGACTCTTCAAATCCCTGATTACATGAAGTTGCTGCCGGCTGAAGCTCAGGCTCAACTTGCGCGGATGACGTTTCCTGCGCGGGGGCGTGTTGAGGGCTTCAAGTCGGGAAGTCATCGCAGTCCGTATCTCGGATCGTCGACAGAGTTTGCTGAGCATCGCGAATACAGCCCCGGCGATGATCCTCGCAATCTGGACTGGCGAGTGTTCGCCCGGCAGGACAGGTACTGTGTGAAGCAGTATGTCGAAGAAACGAACCTGCGTGCCACCATTCTGCTCGATTCTTCTGCCTCAATGCGATTTCAGGGGAATGCCGCCAGCGCTCTGGATGGATTCCAACTCTCGAAGTTCGACTATGCAAAACACATTGCTGCCATGCTGTCGTTTCTGTTTGTGCGACAAGGTGACGCTGTTGGGTTGATTCAGTTTGATTCCGAAGTCCGGTCTCATCTTCCAGCGCGAGGAAGTGCCAGCCACTTGCGAAGAATGCTGCAAGAGTTGGATGCGGCGATTCCGGAAAACTCTTCCGATGCGCCGTCGGCACTGCATGAGGCTGCGGAACGAATTCCTCGTCGCGGGATTGTGATTCTGTTGAGTGACCTGTTGTTGGATACGCAGAAGCTCATGCAGGCACTGCATCACCTGCGTTACCGAAAGCACGAAGTGGTGGTGTTTCAGATTCTGACCGAAGAGGAACTGACCTTCCCCTACAACGATGCCGTTCAGTTTCGAGATCTGGAAGGGGCTGTTGATGATATCGATCTGGATCCCGCGTCGATTCGGGCCGAGTACCTGCGTCAGTTCACAAGCTTCGTCAATGACCTCGAACAAAACTGCCGGCGAATCCCGGTCGACTATATTCGACTGAATACGAAGGACTCGTACGTCAGTGCCTTGAGCAACTATCTCGGACAACGAAATGGAGGTCGCCGATGACGCTCCTCAATGGTGCTGCGATGTTCGCCGCCATTGCGGTGATCGTGCCGATCCTTGTCCATCTGCAGAAGCGCCGCAAATCCAAAGTGGTCGACTGGCCCGCCATGCAGTTCCTGCAGCGAACAGTGACCAGCCGCCGTCGCGGATTGACGCTGGAAAATCTGCTGCTTTTACTGCTGCGTTGTCTGCTGGTATTGTTGTTCGTGCTTGCCATGGCACGACCGGCCATCGAATCGGGGCGGATGTTTTCGTGGATCTTGTTTTCACTGTTGGCTGGTTGCGGCCTGCTGTTGTTGACTGCGGCGGTCGTCGGCAGATGGCGACTTCGCAGCCGATGGATCGCAGTCTTCGCTGCTGTAATTCTGTTTGGAACTGCAGGTGCCATGCTTTCCACGAGCCCCGAGTCGCTCGTCGATTCCGGAGCGGATCGCGACGTTGCGATTGTGATTGACCGCTCTTTGACGATGACTCTGGGAGACGATGAATCATCCCACTTCGACAAATCGATTTCGCAGGCGCGATTGCTGATCGAATCACTGTCGGGGAATTCCACCGTCTCGATTGTGCTGGCTGGCCCAATCCCCGAAACAGTCGACGGTTCCCCCTTCCGCAATCTCCGGAGGGCCGAAGAAGTTCTCGACACGATTGAGCAAGTTGCTGGCGGGTCGGATTTGGAATCAGCCGTCCGAAAGGCCACGTCGCTGGTCAGGAAGGCTCCCAATACTCACAAGCAGGTTCTGCTGCTGACAGACGATCAGCTCTGCACGTGGGAATCGATCGATGAGATGCGACTGGCCCGTCATGCGTTCCTCACGAGCCAGGCCACAGACGAGTCTCGTTCAGATTCCGGAACGACCAGTGAAATTGACCGTGTTGACGTCGCGGAGAACGGAACAGACTCATCACCTGAGATCGCCTGCGGGGCCATCGTTTCGAGTTTGCCTGAAAAGAAGGAGAACATTTCCGTCGATCGTGTTCTCGTCGATGCGTCGCTTGTGACGGCCAGCCGGCCAGTTCCGATTGAAGTGGAAGTTCGCAACGGCGGTTCAACGACCGTTCGCGATCTGGTGGTGAAGCTGCTGGTTGATGGCAGAGAAGCCGCGACCGAGTCGCTCATTCAGATCGAGCCGGGCGTCCATTCGACCGTTCGATTTTTGCATGCGTTTCCGAAGGCGGGACAACACGTCGTTTCGGGAAGCGTCGAGATCACGGACCAGTTGCCTGCAGACAATCGGTTCGATTCTGTCGTGGACGTGATCCCGCACGTGTCGGTTCTGGTCGTCAATGGAAGCACCGATGCTGACCCCGCGCGCAATCAGCCACCTTCGCGCGACTCGCACTTGATCCGGCCGGTCTTCGCGAACCGAACATGGCTGACGATGGCGGCGATCCGGACACAAAGAATTCAAGCCGCGCGATCATCGCGACGGCAATCGAAGCGGCTCGTCTGAACGAAATGGAATCGCTGGATGACTTTCAACTGATCCTGCTGTGCGACGTTCCTCGCCTTCCCAACGACATGGCCGAGCGCATCGCAGGCTTCGTAGAAGACGGCGGCGGGTTGTGGGTCATTCCGGATGAACAGTCTGATGCGTCGTTCTACAACAACTGGCGTGTTCCACTGACGGACGAACCCATCATGCCAGCTCAGTTGGGGGAATGGAATCGCTGGATCGGCAAGGCCGACCATGACGGTGACGTTTCTCGGCTTGGCGTGGCTCTCGACGCCGCTGGCAGACCTTTTATCAGCGACCTGTTCGAACGCGGTGACCACGATCTTGCCGACATCTCTGTCGTTCAGTTCTGGAGTACGACTCCCGCCGATCAGGCCATTGTCGCAATGAAACTGACCAACGGCGAAGCACTCTTTGCGGAACAGGCCATTGGTGGCGGACGAGTGCTCCTGCAAAATCTCTCGTTCGCACGACGCGACAGCAACTTTCCGGCCAACCTGGCGTTTCCGGTTCTGATGCATCTGTGGACTTACCACCTGGCAGCGTCCCACGAAACGGCGACCAACTTTCAGCCGACTTCTGATCTCGTGACTCAGCTGCCCGCGCGAATCGATGCGGCAGACAGAATGACGACGCTGCAACTGATCGAACCTGGTGGAACGAATCGCGACGTTGCCGTTTCGTGGCAGCGGGAGACTGCGTTCGCCCGCATTGGTCAGGTGCTCGAACCCGGTGTTTACGGTTTGCAGAACCATCAATCCGCGGCATTGGTTTCCAGCTTTGCAATCCACCGCGACCGGGAAGAATCCGATCTTTCGGTAGCTTCGGCCGACCGGCTGCAGGAGATCAGTCGGGGACTGGGCATCGAGCTCATCGATGATGTGAGCCAGTTGACCGCGCCGCTCGCCACTGAGTCCGTTGGTACGGAGATCTGGGACTCTTTGCTGTTCACTGTGCTGTGGCTGCTGGCTGCAGAGTGTCTGGTGACGAAGTGGATTCGAAGTCGCCGGAGAGTGGCTCCGATCGATGCCTCTGTGTCGAGTGGCCCTTTCGACGGGAGTGCCCTCGTGGTCGATGACAAGTCAGAAAGAGGGTTGGAGATCGTAGCTGGAATCGCCAGAAGTCAGTCACATGCCAGTCGAACCCGAAGTCTGGCGACTCCGGCTACCACGCAAACTAACTGTCTCAGACCACTGGCTCCGCTAAGAAATCCAGAGCAGCTAACCACAAGTTTAACCCGTGGTCGAGAGTCCAGGCCGCAGCAAGTCGCAGACGAATCCGCGAACGTGTTCGAGGGGGCATCATGACAAACGAGCTCGAAATGTTTGCCATGGCGCCGCTGCTTTGGTGCGGTCTGGCGGTTGTCGGCTGGGTCGGCATGGCCTGTTTGCAACGATTCGTGCTGGCGGTCTCGATTCGTCGTCTCGCGTATGGACCACGATTCGGTCTTGCGTTCGCCGCCTGGTTCTTCGCGATCGACGCACTGAGCCAGGTGCTGGAAACGGCGACTCATCGACCTCAATGGCTGATTGCTCTTTCGGCTGCACTGGCCTCGGAAGTGGCGCTGTTCTGCTATCGGTTGGAAGGGTTGGTCGCGACGTCTTCGCGGCGAGTCAACGTGCTATCGGGGCTGCTTCCATTGCTTCGAATAGCCTTGATCGCGGTTGTGTCCGTGCTTCTTTTGGAGCCCGTCTTCACTCACGAAGACGAGCATGAGGAAGAACATGCCGTGGCTATCGTGCTGGATGCGTCCGATTCAATGAATCTCCCGGCACGGCTGGAGACGGATCCGAATCGATCTCGCAGCCAGGCCGCGCACCAGTTGCTCGTGGGGGATTCGACAGATTCGAACGGACTTCTGGAACGTTTGTCAATGGACTACGACGTCCGGCTGTACGAACTGGGAGCGTCAGCTCGGGAAGTCGATTCGGCGCAGTTCTTCGCTCGAGCGGACGATGGGCCATTGCTCGAATCAGGTTCATCCGTCTGGACGGCATCGACCGACTTCGCAGACGCATTGCGGCAGGTGCGAGGCGACATTTCCGCAGCAAAGCTTTCCGGAATTCTGATAATCAGTGACGGCAGAGACCATTCCAGCGCGGACCTGCAACAACTGTGTCAGTCGCTGGGTCAGGGCAGTATTCCGGTGAACTCGATTGTTATCGGAAGCCAGCAGCCGCCCAAAGACTCACAGATTGTCAGCGTTCAGGCCCCGTCGCAGATTTATCACGGCGACAGTGTTTCGTTGACGGCCTCCATCAAGGTGGATCAGTATCCGGGCGAGACTACGGCGGTCCGATTGTTTGATGGCGACGAACTGATTGAGGAACAGTCGATCGCGATCACGAGCGACAATCACCGCCAAACCGTTTCGTTCCGTCATCAGCCTCAGGAGCCGCGAATTCACGAGTACCGTGTGGAACTGGCCGAACTTCCGAACGAAGAATCCGCACAGAACAACCAATTGCTGAAACCGGTGTGGGTTTCGCAGGACCGGATCCGCGTACTGCTGATTGATGAGCGCCCTCGCTGGGAGTTCCGCTATCTGCGAAATCTGTTCGCGGGGCGTGATCAGACCGTCTTTCTGCAGGCCGTGTTGTTGCAAGCCGATCGTCTCGCCGGAGTCCCCGCGCCGCCCATCATGCGAGCTTCCGCTCAACGCGCCTTTGACGACAGTGAAGCCAACGCACTGCCGCTCGACGAAGCAGAATGGCTCAAATTCGACGTCATTATTCTCGGAGATGTCTCTCCGCAGAAACTTGGAAACAACGGCATCCAGGCGCTGGAACGTTTCGTCAAAGACCGCGGCGGCGTACTGGTGGTCATCGCCGGACCCAATCAGATGCCTCATGCTTATCGAGCCACACCTCTGGCCGATGTGCTGCCTGTGCTTCTGAATCGCCCTGCGATCTCCACAGCGCGCAGTCCCGATCCGAGCTTTCATTTCTCGCTGACTCAGGAAGGCCTTTCCGATGAAGTTCTACAAAGAGCAGCCGGAGCCAATGATACCTCTTTTCCGGAACTGACATGGAGGCATCCGGACGGTGAAGCGAAAGCCGGAGCGAGTGTTCTGGCGTACGCTTTGACCAATCGAGAACTCCCCAACGACGCGAAAACCGGTGTGGCCGATCAGCGGCGGCGAGCACTGATGCTGTGGCATCGGTTCGGAACCGGCAAAGTGCTGCAACTGAACTTCGACGAAACCTGGCGACTGCGTTATGGGATTGGTGATCAACGGCATCATGAATTCTGGGGGCAGATCATTCGCTGGGCCGTCACGGATCGGCTGTCGGCCGGGACTGATTTGGTGCGGATGGGAACGGATCGAACGCTGTACAAAAGCGGCGAGCCCATTTCGATTCAGGCACGGCTTCTCAAGGCAGATCGCAGCCCGATGATTGATGCTCGAGTGCAGGCAAAGGTCTTGATTGACGATGAAGTCGTTCGGACCGTGGACCTGACTGCCGATCCGCAGAATGTGGGAATGTTGCACGGTGAAATTCGCGATCTCACACAGTCGGGCAGGTACCGCGTGGAATTGTCTGGAGAAGTCGTCGACAAGCTGCTGGCACTCGAAGCAACGGGAACTCAAACGGTAGGACTGGAAATTGGCGTCGAAGCCAGTGCCGAGAATCTCGAACAACTCGACCTTGTCGCCGATGACACGGTCCCCAGGCAAATCGCGGACTGGACCGGGGGAACTGTGGCGGACCTGGCCAATGTCGACCTGAGCAATGTCGAGTCGGTGCTCTCGAACTTTGGGCCGAAATCGACGTTCGTGCGGGAACGCTGGACGGTGCCGCTCTGGAATCGGTGGCCGGTCATCGGTCTGTTTCTCAGCGGGCTAAGCGTGGAATGGCTGCTTCGCAAATGGATGGGACGAATTTAGATGGGTTCAGAAGCGGGGGCGGGAACCAATAACCAAATGGCCCGAAGGGTGCTTCGCACGATTGGTTCCTGACCCCTTTTCTGAACCGGTAAACAACTTCACAGAATCTGGTGATTCAGATGACAGCAACAATAAACGTCTCAAACAAAACCCAAGCCTCGCCACGCAAAGCGGCGGCGGTCGAGCAGATTCAGCGTGAACTCGATGAGATGGTGGGTTGCCTTCGGCGCGACATCTGGATGGGGGGAGCTCTTGTCGTCGGAACGGCGGCGATGATGTCACTGCTGACGCTGGTGATTGTTGACGCAGTCTTCCAGCCCGAATCACTCTGGTTGCGGTGCGCACTATGGCTGCCGATCATCGGGATTGTTGTCACAGTCATTCGACGGTTTCTCGTCGTGCCGCTCAGGCAGGAGTGCAACCGCCTTGCGATGGCGTGGACCCTGGAACAGACACGGCCAGCGATTGAAGAACGCCTGACAACGTCGCTGCAGTTGACCTCAACCCCGAATGCTCAGTCGAACGCGATCATCGAGGCCGTCGCACAACAGGCGCATGGTAGCCTTGCAGGATGCCGGGATCAGGAACTGCGGGGACAAGAGGTTCTCAACAGGAGTATCGTCGCAACAACCTGCTGTGCCGCCTTTCTCATGTCGATGTGGATCTGGGCTCCCTATCTAATCCCTTCCCTGAAGAACGTGCTGAATCCCTGGAGTGCGCGAGTGCTGCCGCACTTGAGTGCGACGATCGTCCCCGGCAACACGGTTGTCGGGGAGGGCAGCGACGTTCGAATTGCTGCGACAGCCAGTCACCTGACAGATGCGGTGCTGGAAGTCATCGAGCATGATGCCGTGATCGCGTCATATCCAATGGCAATCGAAGCCAATGAAAGCACCGCCGCATTTACTCTGGCGGCGTTAAAGGCGGACCTTCAATATCGCGTTCGTTCCGGCGGTTTGTTTTCCGACAGTTACCAGATCTTTGTTGATCCCAAACCGGTGATGGAAGGCATTCAACTGAGCCTGACGTTTCCGGAATACACACGACTACCTTCCCAGGTTATCAATGAGCTGACTGAACCGATCGAAACGATTCACGGCACGCGAATCCGCATCGACGTTGATTCCACACTGCCTTGTGCCGAATCTTCGCTGAGCCTCAACGCAACCTCGATCCCGTGCGAGCAAGCGGCTTTTGTCGACGAAGTAAAACGGTGGCGGCACAGCTGGGAGTTCAATGCAACGGGAGGTGATTTGCAGCGCGGCACGATCACGCTGGTCAGTGAAGCGGGTGTCCCGAGCGATCCGATTCTGTTTGAAATGCGAGTTCTGCCCGATCTGCCACCATCAATCATCATCGATCAACCAGGGCTATCCGAAATCGTGACGACGTCAGATCGCAGCATCGACATCGCCTATCGTGCCTTCGACGACTTCGACTGCGGCGCCCTGCAACTGATCTCGCAAAAGAACGGCGAACAGCTTTCGATCAAAGACGTTCCGCACGAACGGCTGCCGGAGTTCACAGGCGAACTGGCCATCGATCTGAATCAACTGGAAATCACCACCGGAGACCAACTGATCGTCTGGCTGTCGATCACTGACATTCGGCCCGATGAATATGGCGGACCACAGATTTCTGAATCTCGGAAGATTCATCTTCAGATTGTTGACGAAGCGGCTCCCATCGGTCAGCAGGCTGTGCGGAACGAAGCCCAGTCCGTGCTGGTCGATCTGACCGAAGCTCTGGATGGTCTCACCACAGCCAAACAAATGGCGGATAACCTTCAGAACGAACTCAGTGAAATCGCCGACGAAGCGGAGGCTCCCGAAGCTCCCGCTGATGCAGCGGAGAAAGCGAAACGACTTCAGGATCAGATCCGTGAAGCAGAGCAATCATTGCGGCGATTGACAGAGCAGAAAGAACTCGCGGAGCAACGCCTGTTCCAACCGGAGATCGAACGAATTCAGCAGGTCGCTGACAACGAGATCGTGGAAGCGAAGAAACAGACGGGGCTCGTCCCGCTATCCGACGATCTCGCTCAACAACAGGAAGCAGTCGCGGCAACGAAAGAATCGCTCAGTGATGCCATCGACAAACTCGCGGACGTTCGGGAAGACATTGATCAGCGACGTCAGCAAATGGAACTGGCCGCTCAGCTGGATGAACTCGCCCGGCAACAGGAACGGCTTGCACAGAAACAGAAACCGGATCCAGTGCAAGACGGGCAAGACAACGGCCCGGAAGTTCAGGACAAACAGCAGCAGGTGGCCGATCGGTTGCAGGAAGTCGTCGAACAGGATCTCGACGCCAGGAGTGAACAATTTGCTCAACGAGCAGAAGAGGCTGCCGAACTGACTCAGGCAGCGGCCGATCTGCAACAGCAGCAGGACGCATTAGCGAAACTCGATCAGGCTCGCAGCAAAGAGGAACTGGACGATCAGTTGCTGGACATGATTGCTCGGGAGCAGGAACAAATCGCGAACGAAACCCGAAAGCTGGAACAGCAGGCGAGCGACGTTCAGCCACCAGCCGCCGATGCCCGCGAACAGGCTCAGCCGGATCCCAACGAAGCAACTAAAGCCGCACAGAACGACAAGCCCAATGGACTCGCGGACGCCAGGGAGCAGATGGAAGCCGTCCCGGAGAAACTCCGACAGAAAAATCTGGAACAGGCAGAAGCCGCGGCACGGCAAGCGGGCGAACGTCTGCAGCAAAAAGCCCAGTCGAAGCCAGAGAATGCCGCTGCGCAGCCCAACGGTGCCAGGGACAGCAAAGCGGCGCCTCAGGAAGATGACCTGCAGCGACTTGCAAAGCAACAGAAGCGAGTCCGCGATGCTATCCAGGCGGTTCGCGAAGACCGTCCTGAAGAAGCGGCTGCGAAGTTGCAGGAACAGATCGCGGAACGAACGGAAGGGCTCCGAGACAAGGCCGACGAATTGCTGCAACTGCCAACCGACGATCCAGAAAACCAACAGGCCGTTCGCGAAGCCCGGGAAAAGCTGGAACAAGCTCAAAAGGAAACCAGGGCGGCGGAAAAACTGGCGAAGCTACAGCAGAAGAAGCAGGCCGGTGATCCGAAGCAAGCTGGTGATCCGAAGGAAGACGGTGATCCGAAGCAAGCTGGTGATCCGAAGGAAGACGGTGATCCGAAGGAAGCCGGTGATCCGAAGCAGGCCGGTGATCCGAAGGAAGACGGTGAGCCAAAGCAGGCCGGTGATCCGAAGGAAGCCGGTGATCCGAAGCAGGCCGGTGATCCGAAGGAAGACGGTGAGCCAAAGCAGGCCGGTGATCCGAAGGAAGCTGGTGATCCGAAGGAAGCTGGTGATCCGAAGGAAGCTGGTGATCCGAAGGAAGCCGGTGATCCAAAGCAAACCGGTGATCCGAAGCAGGCTGGTGATCCGAAGCAGGACGATGATCCGAAGGAAGCTGGTGATCCGAAACGAGCCGATGAGCCGAAACAAGACCGTGAGCCCAATCAGGACGATGAACCCAAGCAGCAAGGTGAGCAACAGCAGCAAGCTGCGAAGTCGTTGAAGGAAGCGACTCAGTCATTGGACATGGTCTGCCAATCCTGCAAGAAATGTTCGAGCTGCAACAAGCCGGTGATGCCAGGATCAAGTGCGTTTCCGAAGCCAGGAGATGCGAAGCCAGGAGACGCGAAGCCAGGAGATGCGAAGTCAGGTGATGCGAAGCCAGGTGATGCGAAGCCGGGTGATGCGAAACCGGGTGATGCGAAACCAGGCGATGCAAAACCAGGCGACGCAAAGCCGGGTGAAAAATCCGACGGGCCTGCCAGCGGATCAGCAAATCAGCAACAGTCCGTCAGTGAAAAGCTCGCTCAGGCCGCAGACAAGGCTCATCAGACGGCTCGTGCACCTTCACCCGAACGCACTCAGCAACTCGCTCAGGATCTCAACCAACTTGCCGATGAAGCCGCCCAGCAGGCAGGATACCCGAACCGGAAATCGAAGCCGCAAGGTGATCAGGCAAACTCATCAAAGTCATCGAACTCATCGAATCAGGCTGGAAACCCGCGTCCCGGCAGCCGGTCGTCAATGCCTGTTGGAGTTCAGGGCAACGCCGCAGCCGGTCAAAGCGAAGTCGCTCCGATTCAACTGCGTGGTCGTTCGACATCAAACTGGACACAGTCCCGTCGCAAGTTGAAAAGCAAGGTGCTCGACAACCACGACGGCAGGATTCCGGAGGAATTCCGTGGAGTCGTGAAAGACTACTTCGAGCAACTGTCTCGCCTGGAATCGTCTCCGGACAACGTGAACGACACAGCGGAGGAACAGAAATGATCACACAACCATTCTCCTGGATGTCCGTCATCGCCATCTTGCTGGTGTGCCAGATCGTCAGCGCTCAAGACGCCGATGCGCTCCGCGTTCGTTACCAGCCTCACCTGGACGCAGCCGTCGATCGAGGACTGGAATACCTTGCGGGAAAGCAGATTAGTCGTGACGCCGCCGCAGCGATGGGGCGTCCCGAGCTGGCTGGGTCCTTCGAGGAACCGGCCAGCGCGGGAAACACCGGAATCACTTCGCTGGCCGTGATGGCGTTTCTTGCCAGAGGGCATCTTCCCGGTCGTGGTCGCTATGGAGAATTGATCAACCGAGGAATTGATTATGTCCTCAGTCAGCAGCTCGAAAACGGTTTGCTGGTGAGCAACGATCGGCAGGGCCGCACGACCGGACTCATGTACGAACACAGCATTTCGACACTGCTGCTGGGCGAAGTTTCGGGAATGGTCGACCCCGTGCGTCAGCAAAAACTTGACGACGTTCTGTCCCGCGCTTTGCTGGTCCTGTTGCAGGCTCAAAAGGTTCCCAAGTCAGAAGCCGACACTGGTGGCTGGCGATATACGCCCGGCACCACCGATAGCGATTTGTCTCTGACAGGCTGGTCGATCATGGCCCTCCGGGCCGCAAAGCTGAACGGCGCCTCCATTCCCGACGAACATATTGAGATGGCGGTTTCGTATATTCTGAATTGCCAGACGGCCGGCGGTGGCTTCGCCTATATGCCTGCCGGCAACTCGGGCAGCACTTCGATGACCGGAGTGGCCGTACTGTGTCTGGAACTGTGTGGCGAACACGGCAACGACGACTTGCTTGTTGCTGGCGACTTCATCCTGAGTCGACCGCCACGAATGGCTGAGCCCGACGGACGGCCCGTGCGATTCCGGTACTATGCATGGTATTATTGCGGACAAGCTATGTTTCAACTGGGTGGAAAACACTGGACCGAATTTGCCCCCATCATGTACGACAACCTGCTGCAGGACCAAACGCTCGACGGAAACTGGGAGTATCCCGATCAAACGCTCGTCTATAACACCACGTATCCCACATCACTGGCAATTCTCACATTGACGGTTTCTGCTCGTCAACTGCCGATCTATCAGCGTGAAGAATAGTCGACCTTTTCAATCGACTGCCCATCATTCCCATCGCACTAGTGGTCTGGGACACTTAGTTTGCGTGGTAGCCGGAGTCGCCAGACTTCGGGTTCGACTGGTATTTGACTGAACTCTGGCGAGTCCAGCTACAATCCCCAACCCTTGCTTTAAGATGTCACAGACCACGAGATGTTTTGAAAGAGGTTCACTATGAAACTCGCACAGCTCTTCCTTCTCTTTGCAGCAGCATTCACACTGTGGAGCGGCCGCATCTGCTTCGCTGATGACAAGACTGATGGCGATAAGGCCACAGATGCGACCCAGCCACAACAGATTGATGAGTGGGTCGCGCAACTCGGTCACCAACGACTCACGGAACGAATCAAGGCCGAGAAGCAACTCATCGCTGCGGGGAAAGCAGCCATTCCGGCTCTCGCCAGGGCAGCCCTGGCGGGGAATCGCGATACGATCGAGAAGTCCATCGACGTGCTCGGCAAGCTGGCGCAATCCAAAGACGCGGAATCCAAAGAAGCCGCTCGGATTACGTTGCAGATGCTCAGCGAAAGCGACCAGCCTTCCACGGCGGAAAGGGCAAAGATCGCGCTCAACACCAAAGAAGCCGATGGAATCAAGCCGTTCGAAGGTTGGGACAAACCCGGCAACCAGTTTGCTGGCGGCAATGTGAATCGCAGTGTGTCGATGACGAGTATCAACGGGATGCGAACGATCAACGTCAAAGAGGGTCCACTTGAAACGACTCTGCAGGAGCTGCCGGGAGGCCGAATTCGGGCTCAGATTACAGGCGGCGAGAAGCCTGTTGAGCTTGTTGCGAAGAATGCCAAAGACCTCAAAAAGAAGCTTCCCGAAGCGGCCGCTTTGTATGAACAGTACACATCGAACACTCCGGGTAACCTGGGCTTCGGGAACAACATGGCATTCGGGAACAACATGGGTCCCGGGAAAAACCAGGGGAAAGCCATGCTGTTTCCGGCCTTTGGGTTTGGCAACGTAGAGGGCGGTCAACAGGCATTTAGTTCAAGCGTCACCATTCAGGGTGGAGGCACCGTTGGAAACGCCGACTGTCAGGAAATGCTGCGAAAGCAACTGACCGAACTCAAGGATCGAATGAAAGGAAACCCAGTCATGCAGCAGATGCTGGATCAACAA
Source organism: Planctomycetaceae bacterium (assembly GCA_041398825.1). Taxonomy (NCBI): domain Bacteria; kingdom Pseudomonadati; phylum Planctomycetota; class Planctomycetia; order Planctomycetales; family Planctomycetaceae; species Planctomycetaceae bacterium. The sequence continues at coordinate 546,305 of JAWKTX010000002.1, forward strand.
ATCCAGGCTCTCTCAGGAAAAGAAGTCCCCTGAGATTCAGCAGAGAAGATCTGGAACGAACGAGAATGGAAAGCACGAGGAAATCGGGCGCGGCATATTCAGCGTTGTGGTTAACGCCAGAACTGCGGGCGAACCCTCTTTGACGTCGGGGCCGGCGATGCGATCCGATTGCTCGATCTCAACAAACCTTGCCCACAGCCGGGCATCGAGGCAGCGCTTGCGGTTCGACAAAAGTCTGCCCGATGCTGCAACGCCGCAACTCGCGGAATCAGGACGTTGCAGCCACAATGGGCGATCGGAACGATCCGAATCATCTGGGTAAGCCCGCAAAGACAGCGGGACTCGCACTCCGCAACACACACAGCGGCAAAGATGTACGGTCCATGACTCCTGCAGTGGTTTCAGGTTCGCGAGAAGTTTGACCCGTTGAAAACGCCAGGGGAGGCGAATTTTCGTGTAAGGATTTCGAAATCGCGTGTTTAGCCGCTGTAGGATAATCTGTTTTCTCCCGATCCCAGCAGCGGAAGCCCCTGAGTGACCCAGTTCCCCGAAACACGTGAGAGCCTGATCATTCAGGTCCGGGATCCGGAAAACCGGGTGGCGTGGGAACAGTTCGTCGCGATTTATCGGCCAGTGATCGTTCGCGCCGCCGTGGCTCGTGGGATGCAGGCGGCCGACGCACAGGATCTGGCTCAACAGGTTCTACTGGCTGTAGCATCGGCGATCGGCGATTGGGAAAGACGCGATCAGTCAACACGCTTTCGGCATTGGCTGCGCAGGGTCACTCGAAACGCCATCGTCAATGCATTCTCGCGCGGTCCGAAAGATCGGGCGGCTGGCGGCTCATCGATCCACGAGCTTTTGGCTCAACATCGGCAACCCGCCCCGGAAACCGAGTCTTTGATTGATATTGATTGGGAATATCGTCGTGAGCTTTACCTGCAGGCAGCCAGCATCGTTCAGCGCGATGTGCAGCCTGAGACCTGGCGAGCATTCGAGCTGACGGTCATTGATGGCGTTAGCAATCAGGCGGCTGCCAAAGAACTCGGAAAATCCCTGGGAACGATCTATACGGCTCGCTGCCGTATCATGCAGCGACTGCGGAACGTGATTGCCGAAATGGAGGCAGCGGAAGAATGAATCAGCAACTATGCGATCCCAATCGTCTTTCTTCGTTCGTGCGTGGAGAATTAAGCGACGAAGCTGAGCGAGAGCTGACCGCGCATCTGGATGAATGCGAGTCGTGCGGTCGGGCGCTTGAGCGGCAGGTTGCTGAGGAATCTGCATGGCGCGAAGCAACTGTTTTCCTCGGTGAGCGTATCGTCGAAGATCACGACGCTGACTTTTTCATCGCGCCACCCGACGCACAAATCGAACATGTATTGTCTCAACTTTCCCCGACCGACGATCCGGATTCGCTGGGGCGTATCGGAGGCTATGAAGTCACCGGCGTGATCGGTAGCGGCGGCATGGGCGTGGTCCTGAAGGCCAGGGAGCACGCGCTCGATCGCGTGGTGGCGGTCAAGGTCATGGCACCGCATCTGGCGGCCAGCGGTTCGGCTCGCAGGCGGTTCGCTCGCGAAGCCAAAGCTGCGGCAGCCGTTCTGCATCCCAACGTGATCGCAATTCATGGTGTGTCCAACGAGCAGGCGCTACCGTATCTGGTGATGCCCTATGTCGCGGGGGCATCGCTGCAGAAGCGAATCGACGCGGAAGGACCATTGCCGCTGGTCGATATCCTGCGAATCGGTGCCCAGGTCGCCGCTGGTCTTGCTGCCGCCCACGACCAGGGTCTTGTTCATCGCGACATCAAGCCGGGCAACATCCTGTTGGAGCAAGGCGTAGAACGCGTCACCATCACTGATTTCGGCCTGGCTCGTGCCGTGGATGATGCCTCAATGACTCGCAGCGGTGTGATTGCCGGAACACCGCAGTATATGTCGCCCGAACAGGCTCGCGGTGAACCAATTGATGCTCGAAGCGATTTGTTTTCGCTGGGTAGTTTGTTGTACGCGATGTGTACCGGACATTCGCCGTTTCGGGCAGAAACCAGTTTCGGAGTCCTGCATCGCATCACACACGACGAGCCGCGACCGATCACGGAAATCAATCCCGACATTCCGCTTTGGCTGGAAGGCACTGTAATGAGGTTGCTTGCCAGGAACGCAGACGATCGCTTTCAATCGGCAGGCGAAGTCGCTGAGCTTCTGGAAGGTTGTCTCTCACACACACAGAACCCTGCCACAACACCCTTGCCGGAGACGGTCATCCAACTGTCTGCCAAACCGTCAAGGTATCGTTTGTGGCTTAAGTTCGCTGCATCTGGTCTGTTGATGTGGTTGTTCGCCTTCGCCGGTGTCCTGATCGTTCTTGAATGGAACAAAGGTACGCTGCGAATCGAAAGCCAGGCCGATGACGTTCCGATTCGTATTGTTCAGGGCGCGAACGTCGTTAAAGAGCTGACGGTTTCGAAATCCGGCAAGTCGGTTCGCATTTCGGCGGGGAACTATCAAGTCGAAATCGGCGGAAAGTTCGATGGTTTGATCGTCGATGACGGATCCGTCACGCTGCAGCGTGGCGGAGAAGACGTTGTCCGGATTGTGGAAGTTGCCCCGGAGACGAACGCTCCAGGCGACTGGCCGTACGGCCGCTTGCTGAAAGATCTCCGACAAATCAAGCCGCCCGGCGGTGTGCCGGTCGTTCCGTCCGGCGTTCCGATTCGCGTTGCCATGGGTGACGAGCTGAGAAGACGTTTGGAAGCGGTGCCGGAAGGGGAGTTGGACAGGTGGATTGCCGAACTGGAGCGAATCACGGGTGACAAACTAGACGGCGAAATGGCACGGCAGGCGTGTCGAACCCATATCGTGAATCGAATGAGCATCTTGTTCGAACACGGCGAGTGGAACGCACAGAGAGCGAACCGATTATTCAGGCAGCTCCAGTCGCTGACGACATCGGAAGTCACCGCGTGGAAGAAAGCATTTGAATTAGTGCTCAGGGAAACAATCGGCCAGAACGACAAACAAGTGTTTGACGGAGGCCCGAGCTACGCTGTGCCACTTGTGTTGATATCCGTTGATGCGTTGTTCGATGACGCACCAGGGCAATTGAACGACGAGCTAAGTACGTTGTCGCTCGCAACCGCGCCGACCGACGCGATCGCTCCGCCAATCGCAGCCGTCAAATATCGAAGTCGCCTTGGCCAACTCTCCGCACAGGACATCGCCGCGTGGAGTAGCAAAGTCGACCAGTTCGGAGGGACAAAGCTCGACGCTGCCATCAACATCATTCGACTGAACGACTACTTCGTCGACGAGACGTTTCAGGACGGCGATTTTTCAGCCACGCTTGCAGGTGCGGAACCAACGCGTTCGATCGGGCAAGTTGCTGACTTCGCAAGCGAACAATCGACAGTCCCCCAAACGCGACTTGAGCCTGAAGATCATGCAAACGATCGCCCATTGATGGTTGCCGTCGGTGAGTTCAACTCCGCATACAAATTGGAAGACCAACTGCCGCTGACCGAAGACGAGATCGTCGCGTGTATCTCCTGGATTCTTAATTTCGACGAACCGCCGGAGAGCAAATTGCGGCCAGATCTACGTTTGCTGGTCGAGCAACGTCAATTGCCTGAAGGTTGGGAAATCACTGCAACAGAATTCGTCGACACCAGTCTCCGTGGAAGTTTCCGCAAAGCAGTTGTCAATTAATCTGTGTCACCAAAAGTCGGAAGGTCGCGTTATACCGATTCGACAATGGGCAGTACCGCCGCCGAAGAGAATTCTGCTGAAGCCAACTGAGAAAACGGCGTCGAGGAAAACGGAATCCCTCTGCAAGCAGCGATCAACGCATTCAATGCGTCACATCACACGATTGATGGTGTCCGTCAGCCGCCGCTTACGTTGAAAGAAGTTTTAGCTTCTATTGCGATTTGGAAGCAAAAGCGAAACGAAGCTGGAGTCGACGACGCGACGTTCGACAACTTTCAAAGAATCGCTCGCACGCATTACCTGCCTGCGGATACACGGTTTGAGGTGATACCGCGATTTGAAACGTCATCGGGTGTCTATTCGATCTGGTCCGTGAGGATCGTGATGCCGCAAGTCAGCAAACCGGAATGGACCTATGCGTTTGGGATTCGACATCAGTTTGTCGCATGGAATTCGAGGATGGCATCGCAGATCCACTGGGGAATGCCAGACAATGGTTTGCAAGCTGGCTTTCGACTGATCCCTGCACAGAATGATTATCGCGTGGGACAAGTCGTTGATGTCGAGTTTCTTTATCGCAGCATCTACGGTCCGGCAATCGTCTCGCTGCCGAACGCCTTCATGCATCAGGAGGCGCATCTGCGACGGAGCGAAACAAACGATGCGCTTGAAGCCATTGTGGACGAGCAGGAAAAGATCATCGGCGGTTGGATGTCGCATCTTGTAACCGAAGAGCCCATCGCCCGCAGGGGGCAAAAGATCGGGTTCACGGATGATCCGAAGGCCGACTTCAACACGAATGTCGGCACCCGGCTGATCGTCTCGCCCACCGATGGCAAGCTGAGCCTCTCCTTCACCGTCGCCAATCCGGCAGATGGTGCGGAAGGACAGTCTTTAGAAACAGGAGAGCTACACTTCCGTGTCGTCAGGGACGAGTTGTCACAAAGGGATCCGCAAGCCGCGAGTGGCATTGATGCGACTGCAATGCCGGTTCAAGTGGAATCCACCGACGGTAACTCAAGCCAACCAGCGAAGCGATCCTCGAATTCTGCCCGTCAGGGAACCGTCGAAAACCTGACGAAGATCATCTACGCACTGCACCGTTATCACGATGCGCACGGGCACTTTCCTCCGGCAACCATTCTCGGCAAGGACGGCCAAGGTGGACCGCCGCATAGCTGGCGAGTCGAATTGTTGCCGCTGCTGGGCTACCAGGAACTGTATGACGATTATCACTTCGATGAACCCTGGGACAGCGATCACAATAAATCGCTGCTCGCGAAGATGCCCGACGTGTATCGCTCACCACTGGATAGTGCGGATTCGGTCAATACGTCGTATTTGGGAGTCGTGTCGGATGACGTTTCGAAGCGAGCAGCAGAACTTCAGGAGATGCGGGACCAGCGCAGTGGCGTTCTGGAGCCTGAATACGAACAGTACACGCCCGAAGCGACGGTGTTTTGGAAACAGCGTGGCGCGTCTTTCATCGACATGCATGACGGAACGTCAAACTGCATCGCCGTGATTGAAGCCCAACGAGACATTCCCTGGACCAAGCCGGCCGACATTGACTACTCCGCCGAGCAACCGTTGCCCGAACTCGGCGGCTGGTTTGAGCAGGGCGTGCATGCCGCGATGGCCGATGGGATGGTTAAGTTCCTGGCCAGCGACAACGATGAACAGACCATTCGCAACCTGCTGACCATTACCGATGGCGTTCCCACCAAACCGCTGCTGGTCCGACGATTGCGGATTCATGGTGCCATCGCGGTCGCTGAAGGCGAACCGGAAGCGGCCGCTGGTCCGGAGTTCTGTCAAGTTCCCGACGGACCATTGCTGCGGATTCTGCCCGACCAGCGTTCGATCATTACCGAAGCCGATATCCTCGAAGTCGCCGCCACCACCGCCCCGAACAATCCTCCCGGAGGTGACATCGTTGCCATGACGTTAACCGAAGAAGCCGGCAAGCGGTTTCTTGACGCGACGACGGCGCTGAGCGAGCAAGGAACGAACGGGTACATGGTGATCATGCTTGACCGAAAGGTCGTGAACGCACCGAGAGTACACGGACCGATTAGCAGTAAGCTGACCATCACTGGCAAGATCGACGCAATGAAACTCGCCGAACAGATTCAGGCGGCCATGGACGAAGTCAAATCAGTTGACCTGGCTCCCGCAATGAACGGGGGAGATGACGAGTTAGCTTCCATTGACGAGGTGTCACCAACAACCGACGTTCGGCAAGGAAACGCGGCACTCACGGAATCAGGCTCCTTCGTCAAAGTTCCTCTCATGGTCGAGTGGCATCCAGAGTCTGCAATGAAGAAGCACCTCGGGAAACGTCATCTGACCATGCTTGCCGATGGCAATATGAAGGATGAACGATATCCGAATGCGGTCAGCAGAGTGCTGCGGAGTATTTTCCATGACTGTCGTCTGGAATCCTTTGACCGGATAACCCGCGACGGGGTCGACTACTGGGACGCGAGAATTTTCGTGCCTCTCAAAGCGGAATACTCTATCGGGACGCTGTGGTACAAGGATCCCATTCGCACGCTTCGAATCGGAGACCGCCACACCCCCGTTCCCGCGCCAACGCTGACACAGGATGATCCTCAGGCAAAGCTCGACGAAGAGCTGAAAAATGGATTTCACCTGCGACTGGATGATTCGACCGAAGGAGAGACAGGGCTGGCGTTTGACGGTGGTTCAGCAGGAAACAACTCGGATTACTTCGAAACGCGGATTACCGAACAACACGGTTTTCTGACAGCGAAGCAATCTGTATCTCTCAACGAGGCGGTCGCTGCGTTCAATGGGATGGCTGGCGAGAACGCGGTGGGCAGAAAGCAACCGAAACTGACCGCTGACGAAGTCGTCGCCTCGATTCGTAACTGGATCGATCGAAACAAGGGGAACGCCGCCACGCGCAAGGAACTTCAGCAGATCATCGACACCCAGACGCTCCGTGCCGGGCACCAGTTGTCCTTTACCTCACGGTACGTCAGCGAGGGCCACGTGTTCGATGTCTGGGAAATCGGATTCGGTGACGATGCCTCGGTCCCCTGGCTCAGAATTCGCGACGTTCTCCTGGCGTCACGCCCGAAAACTCAGCAGGAACGAGAGCTGTGGGAACAGATCAGGACGGAAATGGCAGAGAGCTTTGATCGCGTCAGACTCGGTGGCTTAGACGCGTCTTCGCAGCGTTCACCTGAGGAACAGACAAGACTCGGAAAGCTCCTTGATCAGGCCTATCAGCCACCGGTAGTCATCCCCGGCACTCGTTCCGCTGCCGATGAGGCGGCTCTTCACAAATTTCGGCCCTACCGAGCGACTCGAAGAGCACAGGTGGAAGACGAGATTCACAAGATGCTTCAGCAGCCAACGTTGAAATCCATCAGGAAGTTGCCGCTTGCTGAAGTCGCCAAACAGTTTGGCAGATTTCACGATGTAAAAATCGTTTTCGACCCCTTGTGGCTGGAGGATGAAACGCCCGATTTGAATCAGCCAGTCAGCGCAGACCTGGGCGACCTTTCGCTGGGAGCGGCTCTCGACTTCATCCTGGTACCGCTTGGAATGTCCTACATCGTCCGCGACGACGAAATCCGAATCACTTCGATCGACAGGGCGGAGGCCTACCAATACGAACGAGTCCATGAATTGCCGCCGCCATTGAAAGGGCAGGAGGAGCAGGTCATTCAGGCCTTGACGACGAGAATCACTCCAGACAAATGGTGGGTTGCTGGCGGTGAATATGTTGCCGCGGCAACCGACGGCCGGTTGACCATCAGTGCAAATCGGGATACTCAGATGGCGGTTGTGGAACTGCTGGAGGAGATGCGGTCAACCTACGACTCACTGCCGACGTCAGATTCTGCCGACGGTGACCGGACGGGTCTTGAGGAATCGCTCGAACCGATCAAAAACTGAATCAAGCTTTGAAACACTGCATCGAAGTTCATTCTGAACTCATCCCATCCGTGATATAACCATTGCACCAAAGGACGGTACTCATGCCAATTCGCTGGCCAACGCTCTTATTGTTCGTTACATGTTTCGTTGGCTGTGACAATGCTGCCAGACAACAAGGAGACACCTCCCGGGCGAAAACGAAGCCCGGGCGATTTGTCGATTCTGCGGCAAAGCCGTCTTGATTTCGCAAACCAATGCTCAGTCCAAATCGGGAGTGTGGATCATGTGGAAGACACGAGTATCGATTGTCGTCCTCGCATTGCTAGTGACGAGTTCAACCGCTTTCGCACTCTATTCGGTTTCCAATACGGGCAATTGGCCGAAAGACTGGCCAAACGAACTGGAACCGTTGCGCAAGCAATCGCGCACTTTGGTTGGCCCAACGTTGGAGGCTCAGCATTTTGCGCTGCGATTCAAGACTCGCGAAGAGTTTGAGGCCGCCTGGCCACACATCCTGAAAGTCAAAAGCCAGGGAGCCCCAATCTTTCTGGTGAAAGGCCCCAACTTCTTTCTCGGCAAAGAACAAGCAGGAGTTGTCGTTCACTGTCCTCCCAAAGGTCAGTGGGACAACCCGAAGACGCCCGAAGCGCCCATCGAAGGCTACCCCATGGAATCTCGATCGCGCTGGCAATGGACCAACTACATCGAGCTGCTTGTTGACGGACAGACAGTCGATCTCAACTGCATATCGCTACCACTTGATACGCCCATCATTGACGAGCGATTCAAGGCGGAGAAAGCAAATGGTGACGCCAGCTCACCCAAGCCGGAGAACCCCAAACCTAATTAAGAGAGGCCGGGGCATCCAAAATACACACACTGGCTACTGGCGTTGAGCAGAAATTCCCAGAGTTATGCGCCGCAGTGGTTGGGTGAGCTGATGTAACTGGTCGAGTACCTGCGGATGGCTTCCGTAGTACGAATGTCCCAACAGATCGTTTGATCCCGGCACGGATACTCGAATAACCGTTATGCCTTCGATGTCCAGATTCGCTCGGGCATCACCGGCACGGTATCTGCCACCATGCACTCGCCGCGATGCTTCCAGGGCCAGATCGCTTTCGGAAGCATAGACAGTGATGCCGCTACAGACTTGTTTGATGTCACCAACCAGTTGACGAAATTCCACAGCATCAACATCGGGAGCGGCAAGAATCAAATTCGCCAGCGGTGCCGTTGAGACATTTCGTTCTCGCCACGAAGCCCAGATAGGAAACCGCTGCGGAATTTCGTGAGTTCCATTCACGATGCTGGTTCGGGTGCTGTCGATCGCCGCAAAGACGTCGCTTACATTGGCTGCCGATTGGAGACGAGCTCGCACGAACATGTCCGTCGGCTGCCCGACCGGGTCAATGGTGCCAGTCAGAGCGTTGATGGCGCGTAACGTCACTCGATTACCCATGCTGTGTGCAACAACATGAAGCTTGCACGATGGTGCAAGGTTGGTCCGCAGTCCATGAAGTAATTCCGCAAGACTCCAGAAGTGCCGTTCGGCTGAATGCTCATCCTGCTGATACGCCAGAGTCTTCGCCTGTGAGTTCCAGCTAAACACAACGACTGGACCGGCAAAGGGCATATCCTCTGCAACCTGAGCAGCTCGAGCCACGGCTTCGGGCAGACGCACATTAAAGCCATGAATAAAAATCAGAATATCCTGCGACCCACTTTGCTGGCGCAGCGTTTCCAGTTGAGGAAAAAACGTCTCTGAGACAGATTGTTCAATGTGCCTGAATGCAATGCCTGGTTGTTTGTCATTCTGTACGGGACATGTGCCGCGTCGACGATTGTTGGGAATGACGACATCGCAGAACTGAAAGTGCGTGTCCGCCGACCTGTAGATCGCATCAACCACCTGCTCCGAAAGCGGCTTTGTCGCCTGAAACGGCAGTGGCTCGTCGGGCTGCACCATCGGCCGATTTGTTACAACGGCTACCTTCCAGGTTGTGGCTGCATCCAACACTTCCCGAACTGGCGGGGAAGCTCGTGGAGCGGTTAGGTAGTCGTCAATGAGCATGCCCGCTTCGCCGTGGCCGGGAAGAGGGTCAACGTATGGAAACAGCCACTGTGGAGCAGCCTTCAAGACGAAAGCAACGGCTGACAAGGTCAACGCCGCCGCAATTCCTTTTCCGTAACGAAACATGCCATTCATTGGCCCGTATCCTCCTTTGATATCCGCCAAAGGCTAACGAATTTTGGGCACAGCCGAAATACCGGACTGAAAGGCATGACGCATGGAGATTTCCGGAGTCATCTGCTGTCTGAATTTTGTCAGGAATTGCAGGCGGGATCCTGCCACATTTGTTTGTTCTTGATCATGGCGTTGAGGGTGATGAATAGTTTTCGCATTACGGCAACGAGCCGTCCTGCGTGCCGGTCCCGATTTTTCAACGGACCGTTAAGTTAAGTTCAGGTCCCGCGACACAGCCTTGCTCGAGGTACTCCGTTTGGGGATACTCACTGGCAGACAAAAAAACGGCTGTAATCCTCAGTCTTGATTCTTCGCTTCGACGTTGAGGCAGGCCAAAGCAGTCAAGGTGAAACGTTTCCTTTGCGATTCCCCTTTGCCATTCTTCAAGCAGGAATCCACGATGTCCGTTGATCGCAGAAGATTCCTTTCTAACTCGATCCTTGCCACATCGGCGGGAGCACTCGTTGGAAAACGATCAGTTACGGCTCAAGATTATTCTGACTATTCGAAGGACCCGAGGCCGGATGTGGCGGAAGGCGCCTGGACCGCTGGCGGACCTGACGGACCGGTGTTTGCAGGAAGCGCTGTCGTCACTGGTCCGGCTGCGGATGAAGTTTGCATCCTCCAGCCGGTTCAGCGGCTGGCCACAGGATATCTGGAATACGCAGTCGAAGACGGCGACTGGCAACGGGTCGATGCCGACGATGATGGTCTGGCACCACTGGCAGAACATGTCCTGAAATTTCGCCTGCCACCTCTTCCGCCGGGAAAGGTGATTCGGCATCGAGTGGTTGCCCGCACTGCGGGCTGGATTAAGGTCAGGCAGTTCTACCACGGTGAATTCAAAGTCGGCGAGCCGCAGACCAGTGAGGAGTTCCGTTTTCGCACTCTTGATCCGACCGCTGACCAGACAACCTTTGCCGTTTGGAATGATACACACGAAAATGAAGAGACACTCAAAGCACTTGATGAACTGACGAATGCGTTCAAACCGGACTTCATGCTTTGGAATGGAGATCAATCGAATGATGTCCACTTTGAAAATCAAATGGCAGGCCAGTTTCTCGTGCCGGAAGGGCTCGCGATCGCAAACAAGTGGCCGATGGCATATGTGCGAGGCAATCATGATTGCCGTGGTCCCGCGGCGCGTTCTGTGGCCAATTTCACGGGGACGCCGGGGGATCGATTCTATTATGCTTTTCGCAGTGGACCGCTGGCAGCGATCGTACTTGACACCGGTGAAGATAAACCCGATGACAGCCCCTATCTAAGCGGTATGGGAGCATTTCAAAAGATGGCGCGCGAGCAGGCAGACTGGCTCAAACAGTTTGTGAAGACTCCGTGGTTCGTCGAAGCACCACATAAAGTCCTGTTCTGCCACATCCCGCTCTGGTTCGATCATCCTCGAATTCCGGGAAGCACTTCCAACGTTGCCGCGTATATTCGCAGCCTGTGTATCGACACGCTTACCGAAGCAGGAGTGAAACTCGTCATCTCCGGGCATACTCACGACTTTTTGTGGATGCCGAAGAAGGCGAGCCAGCCAATTGCCCAGTTGATCGGCGGTGCTCCACATCCGAAGTACGCAACGCTCATTCAGGGAGTCGCGACACCGGAACATTTGCACCTGAAGATGATGAAACTCGATGGGACGATTCTGACTGACGTCACACTGTGATGCGGATGGTCGTTTTCGCAACTGATCGGACAATGAAGATACGATATTGTTGAAGGGAGTGAACCAATGCCGGTGCAGCAGACGCAGATCGATCGAAGAGAGTTTTTGCAGTCGACGGCTCTGGGAGGAATCGCTGCAACATGGACGACCTTAAGTGCAGGATCCTCAGTTGAGGATGTCAAACGCAACTGCGACACGTTCGTCTACGGCAGCACGCCGGGAGGAATTGCCGCTGCCATCGAGGCGGCACGGCGAGGGGATCATGTCATCCTTGCCTGCCCGAAACGTAATCCGGGAGGTATGGCGGCGAGTGGTCTCTGCACAACCGACGCGGTTCGACGTCATCTTTTTGGCGGGCTGGTCCTTGAATTCATTAATGGCGTTCGTGAGCAGTATCGTCGAATTCTGGGAGAAAACGCGAAGCAACTGGCCCTGACGCGAGACGGCTGGCACTACGAACCCTCTGTTGCTGAAGCCGTGTTCAGAGAGATGATCGAGAAGGAAGAGCGGATTACCTGGCTGCCTGGAATGTGGCTTGAAGAATGCACTCTTGAAGCACGATACGTTCGGTCCGTCTCACTCGAATCGATGGATAAGTCTGCTACGCAATCTCGCACCATTATCTCTGCCAGAACGTTTGTTGACTGCACCTATGAGGGCGATCTTGCTGCCAAAGCAGGTGTTGACTATCGGGTAGGGCGCGAGGCATCCGACGAGTTTGGAGAGTCCAAAGCCGGCATTCACTACATGAACTGGCGAACCGGTCAACAGATCATGACACCAGATACCGGCGAACCCTCGGAGGCGATTCAGGCATTCTGCGCTCGATCGATATTCACGAATGACCCCGGGCATCTGATTCCCATCGAGAAGCCGGAGTCCTACGAAATGCACTTGCCAGATCTGCTCCCTTTGCGTGAAGATTTCCGAAGTGGACGGCAACGGAACTGGGGGAGAGGAACGGAACTGCCACGCAGCAAATATCAGATGAACGGCAGCATTACCGGGCTGACGAGCACCAATTGTCCAGGAGTGAACTGGGGATACCCTGAGGCCGATCGCTTTCACCGTCAGCGGCTCGACGACTTTCATCGTGATCATGTCGCAAGTCTGATCTGGTTCCTGCAGCATGACAGTGCCATTCCGGACAACGTGCGAAACTATATGCTGGGCATTGGACTTCACGATGAGGAATTCGTCAGCAACGACCATTGGCCCTGGCAGCTGTATGTCCGACAGGGCCGACGCATCAAAGGCCGGGCTGTTCTCACACAACACAGCTTCACACCTGACAATGCGACTGGCAGGACTCCCCAGGTCGAAGGCGCAGTGGCGATGGGTGAGCATTCGTTTGATGTTCACCCGTGCCATGATCGACGATTTCTTGTGGACGGTTTCATGGAGGGAGTTCTCTGGTATCCGAAGAAAGCCGATGGCCCAGCGCAGCCAGGACAGATCCCGTATGGAGCAATGTTACCGAAATCCCTTGATAACCTGATTGTCCCTGTTGCGATGTCAAGTACGCATGTCGCGATGAGCGTGTTGCGCATGGAGCCGGTCTGGATGACAACGGGGCAGGTCGCCGGTCTTGCTGCCGCGACGGCCCGCCAACAATCACTCGATGTCGCCGAGATTGATCCGAACCCCCTACCGGAACGACTTGGAATTCTGATTCACGCATAAGACGGTTGCTGCGGAAATCACGATGGGCGTAGACAGGCGTTCGTAGGCGGGGGCAACCGTAGACGGGGGCCAACCAAAGTAGATGCTGATTGAGACTTTCCGTCAACCGTGGTTGTTTTCGCTCCAACAATGCGGGCCTATTGAAGGATTGTTGATGGCATCGGTGGTTTTGCCGTGGCGTTGAATCGGGAGGCTGGCGTCACGCGATTGGCGGCCCGGCTTTTGGCGAATTGTTCGACGGTGTGCAGCCAGAGTTCAGCCGACAGATTCAGTCTGTCCAGAATCGGCGGAGCGTTCTTTGGAATTGAGCACGGGTGCGATGCCCTCGTGGAGCGTGTGAATGTTCGTTCGGTCCATGTGTCGGATTGTTGCGATTGCAATAACTGCTCGACCCCCGGTCACTTCAGAAGGTTCGCCCGTGCAAAAGTAGCATGTCCCTTTTGTGGTCCGCAGGATCCCATCAGCCGGTCGATTTGAGGCTGAGCTCCACTCGCATGGGCTTCCAGCCGCTGATACGCTGCATCGATCGCGGTCTTAGAATCTCCTTTTCTACCGTCTTTTTGTGGCGATTCAGTGATGCTGAAGAACATCACTTCCCCTATTGAAATCCCGACACATCGCGAGGGTTTTCCCCGAGAAATACGAAACGGAAGAAGGTACTCATGATGCGTAAACTGTTGATGATAGCGGGCCTGTCTGTTGGCCTTGTGCTCGCCGGATGTGAAACGCACTCCGTAAAGAACGGAGAGATTCAGCAGGGTGAGTTGGTGGAAAGCGACATACTAAAGTCAGCTTTACGTAATTCCGTGATGACGATGATGGAAGAGCAATACAAACGCAGCGGCAAGACAGAAGCCCCGCCTCACGAGACTGTCGAGAAGATCACCAAACAGTTAATCAATGTGGGGCGGCACTTCAACCCAGAGTTTCTTTACGTTTTGCCATCTACTGAAATTGCACTTGCGGCAGGAAAAGGAACAAACGACATGCAATCCCGGATCCTGTTCGCGGGGAGAATCGCACTTAATGAGGATGCAAAACCAAGGGTTGCCTCGCATGAAGTACGATGGCTGCGTGAAAAATATTTCCGTAACGAGCTGACATTAGCTCAAACTGAACTGCTGGCTCATTGGGCAGACGCTGAATGGAAGAATCACCAAGCAGAAGATCGCATCCGCCAAAGAGAATCTCCGGCGGAAGTGTTGGAACTTTTGGACAAAGAACGGCGACTCGGCCTGTTGAAAATTGGCATCCAATGGAATTCACCCGCTGCCTTCGTGGCTCAGCCAGTGAAGGAAATTGAGACATCCCCGGAGACCAGCACACGTACTGCGATTGACTGTAATGGGGTTTCTGGATTGGCATGGAATCCTTCCGGGCAAAGCTTTGTCGCGGCGACCCGCCACCAACTCCACCGTTTTTCCTTCCCAGAGATGAAAGAAACGCATTGTGTGAAATGGCAGGCAGCATCGGAGGGGATTACGGGCATGCAGTTGATTCCGACTTCTGCCGGGCTGTTGGTTCTCCAGAGCGGGCGAATGGTCCTGCTGGATTTCGACTCCCTTGAGACGAAGTGGGAAGTGTACGGCCCTTTTTCAGATCCAGCAGGCAATGCCACGCACAACGAAGTTATGGTTGCCTATGGAGGATCGAACGACCTGGTGATTTTCGATGCGGAGACTCGTGCAGTACTTGGTCGCATGCCTCGCGAGCGTTTCAATGTACTCTTCCCGACGGACCACAACAGCAAGAAGAGACTGTTGTTTACCTGTTATCCAACGCCAGGGAAGTTTCTTTGCATTCGCGATGAAGTTGTGGCCTTGACGCACAACCAGAAATCGGTTGATGTTATACCAATCGACAGACAGCTGGAAGAAGACGTGTCCCTGCCATTCCTTTCCATAGACTCAACGGGAAACTATTGCAGGGTCGGTGACAGAGTGTTTTCTTTAGAAACCGCGCAGGGTTCTGGTCGGGCGCTCAGCAAGCAGTCCAAGTGGGTCTTTGGTGCGGAAGGTACACTTTGGGAAGTCAGGTGGACGAGAAAGAACCGGCAGCTTGCCGTCTCCCGTGGTGATGGTCCGGAACTCGCAAACATGGTTCTGACACCGCGTGACCCGGACCATCCTCAAGTTGCCGACGTCACCGCAATTGCCCCCCACCCCACAGATGGGAGACGGGCGATTATCGCTCACGACTCACAAATTAAGCTGGTCGAATTAGAGTTCTGACACGAGCACGGGTGCGATGCCCTCGGGGAGCGTGGGCATGCTCGTTCGGTCCAGGTGTCAGATTGTTGTAGTTGCAATAACTGCTGGACCCCCCGGTCACTTCAGAAGGTTCGCCGGTGCAAAAGTAGCATGTCCCCTTTTGTGGTCGTCAGAAAGTGAACGTCCCCGTGGGTGTCGTAAATCCTGCGTTGCTTTATGGAGGGTAGCGAACGTACGAAGCATGCCCACGCTCCGCGAGGGCATGGCACCCGTGCCTCAATCTCACCCTCGCAATGCCTGTTCTCCCCAGTCCACCTTGATCCAATTTCACTTGACGATGCGGAAGCCTACCAATCAGACTCCACTCGTCAATGAATTTTCGATGGACCCACTGTTTCAAGGACGACCAAAACTCAAATAAACGGTTTCTGCACCTTTGTGCGTTCCGTGAGAAATGTGAGGTATATGTCAATGTCTGAAAGGAACAAGGCTTGCTTCCATGACTAGTCGCCAACAGAGAGTTATATTGTTGCTACTCGGAAATGTTGTTTTCTTAGTTGCAATCGTCTTCTTACTTCTGCCGGTGCTCAGCACACTATTGTTGCATCGTGGGCTTCCTGATCACATTCATGGTCAGCACGATCTACAGTTTGAGATGGTGTATTCAAGCCGTGAATTCGGTCCGGAATCTGTGCACGAGATATATTTTGGAGAATTCCTTCTTGGAATCTTTCTGTGCGGCCTTCACCTTGGGCTGGTGTTCGGGGGAATTAGTCGATGGTGTGCAAGTCTGATTAAGGCAGCATGATAGAATTGGAAAGGCAGTTCCGTTTGCGTGTTGACGATCGTAGGCTTCATGAAATTGCGGGACGGTCACGACTCGGCAGAGGCAATCGCCGACAACACGAAAACGTCAGAAAGTGAGCGTCCCCGTGGGTGTCGTAAATCCTGCGTCGTTTTCTGCGCGGCTGTGTCATTCATAGAGGTTAACGAATCGTACGAAACATGCCCACGCTCCGCGAAGGCATGGCACCCCGCGCCGGTCGTCGTCCCAGATCGTCGGCGACCTCGACACGCAGCGACCGATTGATGCCATGAAGTGCTACACCTTCGCCACGCTTTCCAAAGAGATGTTGACAAACGCGACCGCGGGAAGTGAACCATCGTCTTCGCAAAAATTGATCGATGCAATTTGCCCGGCGTTTGTGTTGGTCATCGGCTCTTCCAGGAACAAAAGACATTTGGCAGTCGCAGACTGTTTCAGGTGACTGGTGCTTCGTTCAACCCATGAACCGGATAGCGCATTCTTTTCGTTGACGAGGACAGTTACCACCAGTCGACGACGACGGATCCGAGACGAATATCGGCGGCCAGGATCCTGACTTTGACGATGTCGCCACTCAGATGCTTGTGCGATTTCGCCGGAATCATTGCGTAACTTCCGGGAAGCAACTCAATCAGATAGCCCGGCTTGCCGTCGCAGCGGTCCGCGGTTTCCACAAACCGGACGACACGGGCTTCATACTGAGCGCCGATAACAATTTTTCCCGTTTCCCACGGATCTGGATGTACGTCTTTCACACTGGCTGCAATTTTCCCCGTTGCCGGATCGACATGCCTGATTCTGACAGTCAATCGATCACCGGGTTCAGCAAACTGGAAACAGGAATTGAACGAAGCAATCCACGATGTCTGCGGAATCACGACGAGCATGTCATCTGAACCGTGGCGACAGAAGACCCCAAAGACCTGAGGAGAGACCACGTCAACAGTGACGATATCACCGGCAGACAGCATCAGAACCTTTCCGGACATCAGGTGTGCAGTGTTTGAAACATTCTAACACGCGGCCAATCAGGATTTCGTGTAAGGAATCTGCAATCATGTGTGAAATCCAATAGAGGACACACATGAGCGATTGGCCGGAAACGAGAGAAAGCCTGATTTTACGGGTCAAAGATCCAGAGGATCAGCTTGCGTGGTGCGAGCTGATCGCTGTCTACCGACCGGTCGTTTGTCGAATGGCCCGGGCACGCGGGTTGCAGCACGCTGATGCTGAAGACCTGGCTCAGAATGTTTTCGCCTCTGTGGCCAGGGCAATTGAAAGCTGGCAGCCCATTGATGGCGGGCCACGGTTCCGAAACTGGTTGGCCAGAATCAGTCGCAACGCAATCCTCAATGCGCTCACGCGGTTACGTCCCGACGCGGCGGCGGGCACGTCCAGTGTTGCGGAGGTTCTCGACGAAATCCCGGCTGGCAGCACTGAGCCAACTGACGAAGACCTGAAACTGGACCGGATACTGCAACGAGAAAGTCGCCTGGAGGCCATTCGCTGGGCAGCGAACGAAATCCAATCCGAATTTACCGAAACGACCTGGTCGATCTTTCACGCTACCGCCATGGAAGGCCGCGCGGCGGCACAAGTAGCTGCCACGTACAAGCGTTCGATTGGTGCTGTGTATGCCGCACGTTGTCGAGTTGCCGCTCGACTGAGACAGAAGCTCGAAGAATTAACAGATCTTTGGAGAATAATCTGATGCAAACGTCCGCGACATGCATTCCTGACGACGCATTGCGATTGTTCATCGCCGGCGAATTGCCTGAAAAGCGGTTGATCGAAGTCGAAACACACCTGTCGAACTGCGACACCTGTCGGGCGGCATTGGAGGCAACGGTGGGTGATCTGGACTGGTGGAATGATCTTGAAGAGGCATTGGGGGCAACGGCTCCCCAGGCGTGTGATAACGAATACGCGCTGGACGCACCTGTTGATCAGCGAACGCAATTGTTGGAACTGCTCGGCCCGACTGACGATCCCGCCATGCTGGGGCGTATCGGTAGTTACGAAATTGTCGCACTGCTTGGACAGGGAGGAATGGGGGCGGTGTTCAAGGCATTTGATCGTTCGCTCAATCGATACGTGGCCATCAAGATGTTGCTGCCTCATCTCGCAGTGTCTGGCGCTGGCAGAAAGCGATTCGCTCGCGAAGCTCAGGCAGCGGCGGCCGTGGTCGACGATCATGTGATGGCGATTCACGGAGTCAGCGAGTGGCGCACGGTGCCCTATTTCGTGATGCCTTATTCACGTGGTGTGTCGCTGCAAAAACGACTCCATGAAGAAGGGCCGTTGGAATTAAAAGAGATCCTGCGGATTGGTATGCAGGCTGCAAGAGGACTGGCAGCGGCTCACGCCCAGGGCCTGGTGCATCGCGATGTAAAGCCGGCGAATATTTTTCTGGACGAAGGAGTTGAACGCGTACAGCTGATGGATTTCGGTTTGGCTCGCGCCGTCGACGATGCAAGCCTGACCCGATCCGGTACCCTGGCTGGGACACCGCAGTACATGTCGCCCGAGCAGGCTCGCGCCGAAACCGTTGACCACCGCAGCGACTTGTTCAGTCTTGGTTGTGTCCTTTACACGATGTGTACCGGCCGCGCACCGTTCCGCGCCGAATCTTCCTACAGCGTTCTGCGATTGATCACTGACAAAGAACCTCGCCCTGTTCGTGAGATTAATCCTGATATCCCGGAATGGCTGTGCGCCGTCATCAGCAAGCTGATGGCAAAATTGGCAGACGACCGGTTTGAATCCGCTACGCAGCTTGCCGAACTACTTGAAGATTGCCTGGCTCACGTACAGCAGCCCACTTCGTCACCGCTACCGACGTTCATCAAGACGCTTGCCGAACATGATGAGCATGGAAGAACGACGTTACTCGGCGGCCCGGGCCGGCACCTCGGAAAACATATCGCAACCGCAGCTTTCGCATTATCCATGCTCTTCTTCGGCATGCTGATTGTGCTGGAGTTAAACAAGGGAACTTTGACGATTGATTGCGCGGCGGATGATATTCCCATACGGATCACGCAAGGCGAACAGATCGTACAACGATTGACCGTTTCGCGTCAGGGCGCAACACACCGGATTGCGGCAGGTAATTACGTGATCGAGCTGGATAGCGATGGCTCGGAGATGTCCGTCGAGAATGGAGCCGTGACATTGACTCGCGGCGGTACCGCGGTCGTGAGCATCAAGGTCAATGCAACAGATGACATGGCCCCAATGGACGGAGCGGGCGAGTCGGTCGACTCAAACAACCACCTTCACGACCATTCGCACAAACAACTTACGCAGTTTGTACCAGACAACTCAAAGCTACTGGTCATCAATGACGATTCGCAGCCGGTCGCGGTTGACGCGATTGTCCGCGCCGAATTCTATTCAGGCAGGGACGATCACTGGTCGAAGTTCCCCGATCGTGACAAAACGATTTCACTGGCCGGCCTTCCATCCGGTAAGAGTCTTCTCGCCACTCAGCCGCAACACAATGTCATCTCAGTGGTTTCGCCGAGTAGCGAAGCCATTACCATTGGCCGTGTGAAGCCGGAACAACCGGATCGTTTCAAGGACGTAACCATCAGCGTGGATGTCCAAAAGGTCCATCTGCCTTCGCCGACCGAACCGAACTACTGGATTCGACTGACATTCGACAACGCGTCTGGACAGACTTTCAGCGTCACCGAACGGGACTTCACTCTAACGACGGTATTAAATCGGCCCGAGAAATTTCAACAGTTCGAAATTCTTTCGCCCCACTGGCGGCGCGATGCGTCACAGATGCCGGACCCGATTGAGATCCCGCACGGAGCGTCCGCGACGTTGATTTTGAACTGGAACCAGTGGGTCGCCGGCGGTCTCTGGATCACTGGCGGCGCGGTTCGAGAAGCTGGAACATGGCCACCGGAAGACGAGCCGGGCAAAGTGTGGGTGCGGATCAATGCTTCTGGTTTTGCAACCAGACCTTTGGCCCTGCCTCATCCGGAATCGCTCGATGACGTCCCCCATTCAATTCAAAGAGCTTCAAAAATGATGTCCTTCGATTGGCCAATCGAAGTCGCCAGTCCCGAAACTTCGGTCGCAGAGCAGGGCCAACGAACCTTATCGTTGCAATTCCGCGAATGTCCCTGGCGAGAAGTTTTGCAACATGTCGCCGATGAGCTTTCTTTGACGCTGAACATCGAAACCGAACCAAAGGGCACAACCACGATAAGCGAATTGAGCATCAGCGATGACGCTGCGATCAAGTTACTCAATCGAAGTCTGTGGGAGCAGTCGCTGGTGATTCGACGCTCGCCCACAGAATTGAAAATCACGCCGCGTACCTTGGGCGACAAGCTGTTCACAGACAGCGCACTCTTTCCGACGTTCGTCGTTGTGCCAGACAAGTCTGGAACTACACGCCCACCCGTGACGATTGCGGCTCGCGACGCAGTGGTGCACGATCCGCCGAAATGGCTGCGCGGTGTGCCCTTTCCTAAGTTGAAGTTTGCTTTTACGCGAATTGAATTCGATAGCCAGGGTAAGGAGAGTGCCTGGCGAGCAGGATATTCGGAAGCTGATCGTATGATTGCAGGATACCTCTCGTTTCACATGGGGTTTGCCTATGAAAGACCAAATGCGACCATGCGGCTAACCGACCCCCGACTATCTGAACAACGGTTCGTTTACCTCTCGAACCCTGCGGACATGTCTCTTAGTGACAACGAGGTTGCGGCCCTTCGCGACTACTTGCTCGGCGGCGGTTTTCTTATGGTTGATCGTTCCTGGGGCGCAGCAGACCTGGAGGCTTTCCGTCAAACGATGAAGCGAGTCTTGCCGACCCACGATCCCAAACCTCTCCCCATGAGCCATCCCATCTTTCATGGAGTCTACGACTTGCAATTCAAGCCACAGGTTCCGAACTACACCGACTTTGGTTTCGCGATGCGAGATGTCTCGGTCTCATCTGCCCTCAGCGGAGAGCGCGCCACCATGCCAGATATGAAGTTAGAACCTGCTGAGTACGACGGCTATTTTGATCATGAGCGATTGATGGTCTTACTGTGCCATAACAACGACTTCATGAGCGCTTGGCGACACAGCAACCTAGGTGCACCCGGGGAGCGATTCCCGGGGCTATTCTCGTCTGTCGACGAATACACGAGGATCTATGGGAGATCGCAAGCCTTTCCCATGGCCTTGAATGTCATCTATTACGCGCTGACACAACGCGCCACGGCTTTGCGCACAAACAGCAGCGATTCGTCCAATATTGAGATGCGAGACCTGTTCGACCAGTACGTCAACAAGAACGGCAAGATTCCAGCCGACGTGTTGCAATCTGCCATCGATCAGGTCGCAGCACTGGGGGCAAGTGACTATCGATTCCGGGATATCGTTCTTGATGAACTGAAAAAACAGTGTGGCCCTGATGGCGACCGAGCGATTCGTCGGAACCTGCTTCGGCTTGTAACCAAATGGTTGAGCCAGGCTGGTGAGAGTTCCTGGAAAACCGAGTTTGTCAGGAGTCAGGGCGTTGTCCCGGCAGAAATCAGCTCAGCGCGGCACGATGCTGACTCGAATCTGTTGGCAATGGTCATGAAACTCGCCCGATCGAGTGACAGCGGCGACATCGATATGTTTGTGATGGCAGCTCGTGCGGCCCACGATCCGCTGACAAAGCTGCTGTTCCTGGAAGTGCTCGGCAATCGATCCGCGGGCGGAGATCCATTTGAGTATGAAAAGAGTCCCGCTGCCATCAAGCCAAGTGACGGGCCCTGGTCGGATCGCATGGGCGGCAGTTGGCGGGATGCGAAATTTCATGCGGCGGTGGGCCTGGCTGAACTCGGTGATCCCAAAGGCGTTGAGTGGCTGATCGCAGGCGCTAGGCGCAACGACTTTGGCATCGATGAAACCGTCTTTCGTGGTGCCCATGTAGCAGCCAGGACCGGAAGTCTGCGAGAAAACTGCAAGCTGGCTTTACGAGATCTGTTTTTCGATCAAGACGACGACAGACAAACGCAAAAGACCATCGACTGGGAGAATTACTGGGCCCAAATTCGTAACGACTTTGTCCCACATCCCGTAAGACTCATCAACCAGTGAGAGGTTCGCCACTGATTTACAGGTCACCCACCACGTGATTGAGTTTGGGGTGCAGATCGCCGCCGCATGAACCTGACGTCCCAGGAAGCGAATTGAGCCGTGCAACGGCAGACTACGGACCTCTATGGGTCTGCACGTTGCGTTGGCCTGCTTCGAGTTCTTTGAGGCGACGTTGCAGATATTGATGGGAGATCTCGACGGCTTTGGCGCGGTCGGCTGCGTCGTAGTCCCAGAACTCCTGGACGACTTTTTCGCATTCGGGGAAGTGCGTGCCATCGTCGCCGATCTTCGTCCGCAATTCGGCGAACTGACGCTTCAGGTCAGTTACAAGCATTGCCTGATCGGGGTCATCGTACAGGTTTCGTGTCTCGTGGGGATCATTGACCAGATCGTAGAGTTCCCAGCCGGGAGGCGTCTGGTAGCCACCGTCGTAGTTGCAGCCGTAGTAGTAGATGAGCTTGTGCGTTCTCGTGCGGATGCCGACATGCGCCGGGTTGTCGTGGTGCACCATGTGCATCCAGTAGCGATAGTAAGCGGCCTGCTTCCAGTTGCTCGGCTCCCGTCCGGTCTCCAGCAGCGACTTGAATGAACGACCTTGAACGGAATCGGGTATTTGAGCACCAGCGAATTCCAGCATCGTCGGCGCGAAGTCGACATTTTCGACAACGGTATCCAGCTTCTGGCCAGCGGGGATGGATTGGGGATATCGAACCAGAAACGGCATGCGCTGCGATTCTTCATACATCCAGCGTTTGTCCTGATAGTCGTGCTCACCCAGCATGAAGCCCTGATCGGCGCTGTAAATGATCAGCGTATTGTCGAGCTGGCCGGTCTGCTCCAGATAGGCGAACAGTCGTCCCAGATTGTCGTCGATTCCCTTCACGCAACGCAGGAACTTTCGAAGGTACGCGTTGTACGCCATGCGCGTGTTTTCTTCATCACTGTAGTTCGCAGGGTTAAAGTTCGCCGGGAACTCTTTCGGGTACAGCGCAGGAAGGTCGCCAAGGTACGAGCGACGTGGATTGCGTCCGCCAATGGAGGTGCCGATGTGCGGGATCAGTTCGTCATTCGCACCACGTGTGGCGATGGAACCGAACTTGGGATCGCGAATCCACAGCGTCTCCGGCTCCGGGATCTCAACATCGGCCAGATAGGTTTCGTATCGCTCTGCGTTTTCGAAGTAGTCGTGTGGAGCCTTATAGTGATGCATCAGGAAGAACGGCTTGCCTTCCTCTCGCCCGGTTTTCAGCCAGTCCAACGTGATGTCGGTGATTGCGTCCGTCGAATGCTCGTCCGGGAACTTGATGACGTTCTTTCCAAACGGCTTGTCACCTCGAATCAGGAATTCGGGATTGTGGTAATTTCCCTGGCCGGGGAGCACACAGTAATAATCGAAGTCGGCCGGTTCGTCTTTGAGATGCCACTTGCCGATCATGGCGGTCTGATAACCGGCCTGTTTCATCTGGATGGCCAGCATCTGCTTGCCAGGCGGAACTTTCCCAGCCAGATCAAACGCACCGTTCGTGTGGTTGTACTGGCCGGTCAGCACGCAGGCTCGTGACGGTGAACAGATCGAGTTGGTACAAAACACATTCGTCAGCAATGCACCCTCATTCGCCAGCCGATCGAGGTTTGGCGTTGGAGCAATCTTCGCCAGCCGGCTGCCATACGCCGAAATCGCGTGCGCTGCATGATCGTCCGACATGATGTACAGGATGTTCGGTCGCTCGGCAGCGGTGGCGGCAGCGGACAGAAGAAGTAGCGGAAGAAGAAATATCCCGTGTCGCATGGTTTCGTTCCAGGTTGAGAGATCAGCGATAAGTCCGTTGGCTCTATGTGATCATTTCCTGAATCACTTCGCCACCAAACTGGCTGAGTTGTTTGAAGCGGCCGCAGTGGAAATAGGTCAGTTTATTGTCGTCGAGGCCGAGGAGGTGCAGCAGTGTGACATGCAGATCGCGGATCGGATGAACGCATTCGACGGCGGAGGCTCCAAGTTCATCGGTGGCTCCCACAACGCCTGGCGTCACGCCGCCGCCGGCAAACAGCATCGTCATGGCGTTGTTGTTGTGGCCACGGCCGAGCGAGTATACACCGCCGCGTTTGTTGTTGTCCGGCGTGCGTCCAAATTCCCCGGTCCAGATGACCAGTGTATCCTTAAGCATGTCGCGCTGTTTGAGGTCGCGAATGAGTGCTGCGATCGGTTTATCGACACTCTTGATGCGGGAAGTATGTCCACGTTCAAGATAGTCATGGCTATCCCAGCCACCACTGAAAATCTGGACGAAGCGAACACCGTTCTCCACCAGCCTGCGGGCCATCAGGCATTGGCGACCAAACGTCTGCGTATCGGGATCATCGAGACCGTACAGCTGCTGTATCTGTTGCGTCTCTTGATTGAGATCGATGACATTGGGAACTTCAGCCTGCATGCGGAAGGCGAGTTCATAGCTTTCAATGCGGGCTGCAAGCTTTTCATCGGCCCCCGAACGGTCGAGATGTTGTTGGTTCAGCCAGGCGAGTTCATCGAGGGCACGGCGTTGGTGATCACGCGACTTGTTGGGCTGTGCGGCCAGGTCGAGCAGCGGTGAGCCTTCCGGACGAAGCCTGGTTCCCTGATAATACGGTGGCAGAAATCCGTTGCTCCAGTTGGTCGGGCCACCCTGCGGTAACGCAAGTTCCGTCATCACGACGTAGCTTGGAAGATTCTGATTCTCGGTCCCGAGTCCGTAGGTCGCCCAAGCGCCGAGTGCCGGATCACCGCCGAGTCGGCTGCCGGTGTTCATGTGGAACAGGGCTTCGGGATGGTTGAGCGATTCCGCCTGACAACCGCGATAGTTGCAGAGTTCATCGGCGACATACGGATCGGACAGGTGCTGCCATTGGTCGCACATCTCGATGCCGGTGTCGCTGACCTTCCGAAAGGAAAATGGGCTGCCAACGAAGAACTTGAAACCCGTTTCCAGCCCGCCCTTCAACTTCGATTCCGACTTATGCAGACGCGTCAATTCCGGCTTGGGATCGAACGTATCCATGTGCCCTGGGCCGCCCTCCATGAACAGCATGATCACGTTCTTCGCCCGCGCGGGGAGCATGGGCTGCTTCGGCGCCAAAGGAGGAAGGGTGAAGGCGGAAGGCGGAACATCGTCGGCGCGAAGAAGCGACGACATTGCCACAGACCCTAGGGACATACCGAGTCCGAGCAATGCTTGCCGTCTAGAAAAGACTGATTGTGTTTCAGGAATCATTTCTTCGCTCCGCCTTTGACTTTGCGTTCTTGATGCAGGTTGTGAAGATTGCGTTCAACTCTTCCGTCTCAGCAATCAGGTTTGTGAGTAGCTCAGGATTGACGATTTCCGATTCCGACAGAAGTTCCAGCCAGTAGGCAGTCTCTTCCAGTTCCTGATGGCCTCCGCCAAGCTTGCTGATGAACTCGGCGTCGGATCGGGCTCTGGTTCCTTCCCGATAATGTGCTCCAACGGATGTCCCAGACCGCAACAACTGTTTTCCAATGACTTGAGCCTCTGTGCTCTTGGGAAGTCTCCCGTAAAGACGTATGACCCGTAAGGCAAATTCCTTCGTCCTCTGTTTCAAGTCCCTCATGGTTCATCCTTCAGCCTTCTACCTTCATCCTTCTTCAGTTCACATACAAGAACTCATTCCCATTCAGCAGCAGCAGACAGACATCCGCCAGTGCTCTGGTCTCTGGAGCGACATCCGCGGGTTTTCTGTCCGGTACGTAGCTCTCGAAGACCGGCAGGATTTCCTGATACTCGAAGACCTGACCAGAAAACTCTTCGACCAGCGAACGGGTGATTTCCGTCGGATACGTCACGGGCTGAGCGGGCGTCTGGCGGTGATAGGCCACCATGTCATGGAAGTAGCTTGAGAGTCGTTCGACCTCGCTGTCCGTTGCATCACGTCCGAACACGAGTTCAAACGCACGTTGAATCTGCGAACCAGGATCTTTCGATTCCTGCTGCAGTCTCAATGCGAACGCAATGGAACGATCCGTCATTTGATCGCTGTTGAGCAACGTGAAGACCTGTGGAGTCACGGCTGCCGACTCGCGCACTTCGCACGATTCATTTGGATTGGGCTGGTTGAAGAGTTCCGTGAAAGGATCTGCCTGTCCGCGCACATGGTAGGCGTAGATCGTGCGGCAGTTGCGTTCCTGAGGTGTTCGCGATGGCTGATAGGCAGGGGCCAGTGAGAATTGAATCATGCGAGGCTGCAGCGCAACTTCCATGTTGATCTCCGGCATGATGGGCAGTCCGCCGCTGCGATCCTGAAGTTCTCCCGTGATCTGCAGAATTCCATCACGGATCTCTTCTGCGCTGAGACGTCGTTTGGGGAAGTGGGACAGGAGTCGATTGTTGGGATCGGTCGTCTTCCAGGACTCGTCATGCGGCGGTTGAGATGATCGCTGATAGGCATCCGTCAACATGATCAGCCGATGCAAACGTTTAATCGTCCAGCCATGCTCCACAAAATCCGATGCCAGGAAGTCGAGCAGTTCCGGATGTGACGGCCTGGCTCCTTTCGCACCAAAGTTGTTGGGATTTGCCGCCAGTCCGACTCCGAAGTGCCCCTGCCAGATACGGTTGACGATCGAACGCGTGGTGAGCGGATTAGCCGGATCAGCGATCCAGCGAGCCAAACCCAGGCGACGGCCATCGACATCCTGGGTCAACAAGTAAGGATCATCTGCTTCTTCCCGGTTTGCTGTGACTGACACAGCACTCAGCACCCCCGGTTGCACGACATCGCCCGGTGCCGTCAGTGCTCCGCCGGTAAGAATATGGCATTCAGGGGGCGTGCCTGGTTGCTTGCCGCGTTTGATCCGTAACTTACGAGCACCGTTCCAGGCAAGTTCAAAGTTCGCCGCGTTATAAACGCTTTGGACCATCGGCTCATAGCGTTCGAGCTGCCGAGTCCAGATCCATTCATCCTGCTCGCGGACTTTCAGTTGCCCCTCATCAACATGATCCAGTCCAACGGCGCGCGGAGGCTTTTCCTCATCCGGGAGATCCTTTCGGGCGGCTTCGTCCTTGTAGGGCAGGTTGTGTTCATCGAACCATTTCCGGGCTGCGGTCTCACGTTTCTCGACCAGCTTGTTCTTCTCAGCGACGGTGAAGTCGAGCATCCGCTGTGCGTGGGCACGTCCGGTCTCGAACCCGTCCTTGCTCTCTTCGGGAAGAAACGGCGCGGGGCGTTCCGCCATCTGTGTGGTCGAAAAGGCTGCATAAATCCGGTAGTAGTCGCGAGTCGGGATCGGATCAAACTTGTGATCATGGCATTTCACACATCGCATTGTTGTGGAAAGAAATGCCTGGCCCGTGATGTTGACCAGATCATCCAGCCACATCTGGCGGGCTTCTGCTTTCTCCACCATGGCATTGTCCCAGGGACCCAGACGAAGAAATCCGGTTGCGATGATCCACTCTGATTCTTCAGCGGTGTAATCTCCGGCGAGCTGCGTCTGGTGAACTGCCGCCGCTCCCTTGCGATCCCGCACCGATTGATCCGCCAGTTCATCGCCGGCGAGCTGCTCAATGATGAAGTCGTTGTACGGCTTATCGTTGTTGAAGGCTCGAATGACGTAATCTCGGTAACGCCACATGTTGGAACGTTCGTAGTCGTTCGACATACCTCCGGTGTCGGCATAGCGAGTGACATCGAGCCAGTGTCGGCCCCAGCGCTCACCATAGCGGGGACTGGCCAGGAGTCGATCAATCAGTGCCGTCCACGCGGTATCGGCATCTGTCTGAAATGCCGCCACAAAGGAGTCAACCTGTTCTGGTGTTGGCGGCAGGCCATACAGATCGAACGTGGCACGGCGAATGAGCGTGCGAGCGTCAGCACGGGGGGAAGGAGACAAGTTGGCCTTCTGAAGCGACCGAAGGATGATCGCGTCGATGATGGCAGTTGATTGACGATTGATGATTGATGATTTTTGATTTGAGAGGGAATTGGCAGTTGAACCTGCGTCCTGACTACTTCCCTCTTCAATTAACAGTCGTAACTCGTCACTCGTCAATTTCTTAACCGGCTGAAACGCCCACAGATCATCTGGTTGATAACGACGATTGGTCCAATCGGCGGAAGTTCCTCCACTCGTTGCAAATCGCATTCCCTCTTCGGTGACAGCTTCCGGACTCTCTTCTTCCCGAATCCGTGCTTGTGTCTCTTCATCGGGCCAGGGCGCCCCCGCCTTGATCCAGCGTTCGATTGTGGCGATCTGTTGCTCTGTCAGGCGATCATTCTCTTTGGGAGGCATCTCCAAATCGTCCCAGCGAACCGCTCGCAGCAGAGTGCCTTCGTCTGGCTTCGACGGGACAACGGCAGGGTCCCCCGATTCTCCTCCGGCCAGCAAATGTGCGCGGTCGACAATGCTGTATTCGCCTTTGATGTCACTCGGGTCACCGCCATGACAGCCGAGGCATTTTTGTTTGAACAGCGGCAGGACTTTGAGTGTGAAGTCGCGTTCGGCGGCTGTGTTGTCGGCGGCACGCAGCGGGTGAGCTGCCAGCAGAACGGCAGTCAGCCAAAACAAATTGATGAGCGGTGATTGTTGATTGATGATTTTTGAACTGCTTTCTTTTCGCATCAGTTTCTCCGCCTGGGAACCTCTAAATTCAACAATCAACAATCGGGAATCGCAAATCAAAGCCAACAGTCACGGCATTGACACTTCATACAATTGTCGAATCTCTTCTGCCGATAACGGAGCTGAGAACATTAGAAACTCGTCCATGCTGCCGTTCAGATTGCGGACGGCAAACCGCGGTTGATCACGCTCGGGCAGTCCCCAGTTGCAAAGCGATGCATCGCCGATCCGAATGCTGGTCACCAGGTAGTCTTCCGGAATCGCTTCCTGACTGAGCACTGCTCCATTGAGGTAGTGATTGACCTGTCGATTCGTCCCGTCATAGACGGTCGCAATCATCAGCCAGCGACCGCTGAGTGATGAATCCCAGAATGGTGGCGAGTAAAAGATGTGCTTATCTCTTTCACCCTTCGCGGCATCCCAGACGTTATTCTTCTTGACGGAAAAGAACAGTCGGCCATCGTCCATGATCTGCCAGTGCGGTTCACCCTGCTCGTGGCCGTCGGTTAAGAACAGAGAGTTGTACCAGCGGTCAAGGCTGTTGATTCGCACCCAGGCGATCAGAGTGAGATTCTGATACTCACCCGGCACCTGCAGCCGCACCCGACTTCCCGCCGGGCTGAAGTCCAGGGCGCTGGCTGATTCTCCCCAGCGGTTCTGAGCACTCGCGGCGGCAACGACCGCACCAGCACTTGCACGTTGGACGCCTTGCAGTGACAGATTTGGCAATCGGCGCTCGGCAACAGAGGCGGATGTCAGCTGGTAATGAGCGATTAACCGGTCGTCAATTGAGAGCGATTCGCTCGTCTTCTGCCACTCTTCAAGACGAGTCTGCTGCTCGTTGCGGATACGGCGCTGGAAATCCAGGTTTCCGACAAACGTCTTTGGATCGGCAGTGAATGAAGTTTGCCCCAGACGACTCGTCCGAGTGGCGTCTCCCTGTTTCAGTCGTTGAGCGGGCAATCCTGCCGGATTCCATTCGATCTCCCCCTCGAGGACATGCACTTCGGACTGATCGGCGGAAACATTGACAGCGAACTCGGTCCCCAGATCAACGACTTCGCCTGCCGTGGTCAACAGCCGAAAACCCTGAGCTGGCTCGGGCACCCGAGCACGCACCTTTCCACTCGCGACGGAGACTTCCATCGGTGAGAGAATTGAGAATTGGGCCTCGCCCTCAACAACCAGCGTGACTCCACTGAACAGTTCAAACTGGGCCAGACCTCGCTCCAGGCGGATCTCGCCCGGCGGAACGATTCCGCCAGGTGAAAGTGCGACATCCCCCCAGACCGCATCGGCCTGTCCAGAGAGAATCGCAAAGCCGGAGGACTGCTGCTCTGAGGGTGCCGAGACTCTTGATGAACTTGATTGATGATTGACGTTTGATGATTGTTGATTTGCGAGGTTGGTGCCTGCGACTTCTTCCTTCAGCAATCCTTGCTCATCAATCATCAATCCACTTTGCCGGACAACAATCACCAGCAGGCATGCACAGACCGTGGCCATCACTGCGAAGGCCAAACGCCAGCGACGCCCCGGCGTATCTGAAGTCAGGCGTTTTGATTTTCCGGGTGTCTCGCCTTGAGTTGTTGCTTCAGCTTCCAGCAATGCGGAAAGGAAGACGCGATCGTAATACTCACGGCGAATGATTGGATCGACAGACAGTTCCGCTTCCAGCCTCAGGAAGTCGGATTCGGAGATTGTTCCCTCCAAAGCATCGTCAATCAAAGATCGGAGTTCCTCGGCAGTCATGACGTTGCCTCCCCAGTCTCCAATTGTCGTTGCATGCAAGCCAGCAAGGCGGATCGAAGTCGATGCAGTGTCACCTTCAGCCCGCCAGGACTCCTGCCGATCATCTCTGCATACTCTGCGAGCGTGCTCCGATGGGAATACCGCTGGAGAAGCAATTGCCGGTCCTGCGCTCTCAGCTTCCCCAGGCACTCGCGCAGCGCTTCATGCCGCAACTGAAGATTGTAGTCTGCTTCAGCAAGCTCAGATTCGATGATCTCCTCCAGTTCGCCACTGAAGACAAGCCTGGAATCACGAGCCTGCGATTTTCGGAAATTCAGCACTTCGTACCGCGCAACACTGAACGCCCATGCCTTGAAGTTCGTCCCCAATTCGAAGTCAGTTCGCTTCTCCCAGAGCTTCGTATTCGCCTGCTGGGCCACATCACCCGCAGCTGGATCACCCGGCAGGAGCGAACGGACATACAACTGCAACGCCAACTGATGCTCAGTCAGTTGAGTCACAAATGCAGTGTCAAAATCACCGGGGCTTGTGTCTGGCATCACTGCATATGCCGCGGAAGGCCGAATGGTTAACAGAAAATTTTGAAACTAATTGCAGCAAATGACGTAAACTCCCAATTGGATTGACTGTTGCGCAGTTTTCGATCTTCCGGAAAACGTCGACCGCAGTCTGAAGGCCTCAAACCAGGAGGCCTCTTCGAACTGGACTCGAACCAGACTGCCGATCACGGACAGTCACGAGGGCAACAGGAATCCGCCATCTTAGCCTCAGGAACGTGAACTCCTGTTGATCGCTTCCCCGACTTGTCCCCGGTTTGAACCGCACTGGAACTGTCTGCGGTTGGGATAAGTTTCTCCATCAAACGAGAAGCACTCGCCGCAATTGAACGCGACGAACGGCGTTTTCAAAGTCAAAAGTTCAGACAACGACTTGCAGAGAACTGTGTCGTTCAACCCTCGGAGAGCACGAGACCGATTGAACAAATCGGTATGAGAGAGGAACGCTGACATTCCAAGTAAGAGTCCACCGCCAAAAACGAGGCTGGGCTTCATTCAGAAAAGGTCGGGGCAACCATGAAGTTCCAGTCCTGTTCAGCTCCCCGGGTCATGACGTTGGGGCGATTGATCGTCCGAAAACAACTGCATCACCATTAGCTGCCTGTTGAAAACGGAGTGGCTCGAGCAGGAGACCCTTAAGGATGAGCAGACGACGAAAAGGTGGAACTGGCTCGTCTGAACCAAGTCGGCGGATGGAGACGGACGCGGAAGAGTCGTTGATAACCTGAAACTCCATGAGCCAGTCGTCGTGCGGAAAACTCCGAACGGGGTGTCGAACATAAAACGTATTTCGAGCTTCGATGCCGGCCAGCGGTTGCGGTGGGTTGGCACCGAAGGCGAGCATCAATTGGTTGTTCGACCGGGAAATCCGCAGATCACCGTAAAGATCGCAGCGATACGTTCCGGCAAACCTGACAGTCGGAATCTCGGAGGGCTGTTCGGCATCGCGTTCTTCTCTCGCTTCCGCCAGCCTCTTCTCCCGGTGCCATCCGGATTTGTCGACCTTTTTCCAAGAACGGCCGGTAGTGCCCGCGATCCCATTTTGCGTTCGGTCCGTCAATAAGTGCGTCCAGGACGTCGTACATCCCAGCATTCGGAAACTGCGACCATTCGCGGGTTGTCAGAATGGTCACGCCGATCATTTCCTCCGGCATGATGGCATAAACGGTGCCGGTTGAGCCGCCGTGGAAGCACAACCGTCCGCGATAGTCCATCACTTCCCAGCCGAGACCCGTCCCGTAGAACCTGGCCGCGTACGGATTTCCTTCCTGATTCCATGTGACAGGGATCGACATGTGAATCGTTTGCATCATTCGTCTCGTTTGAAACTTCAACAGACGGTGGTTCGACTCGTCTGATGCCATCGCAGCGAGCATCCACTTTGCCATGTCGTCCGACGTGGAACGAATGGATCCGGCCGGTGACGTGTATTTCATAGCGGCTTCTGGCAGTTCGACAGGCTGTAACTCTCCGTCGACCCACTGATGAATGGTCGTCGGAGATTCGTCGGGCTCCGAGCGTCGAGTTGTCGATGTCGACTGCATGTTTAGCGGAGTGAGTAATCGGTTTCTCACGAACTCCTCCCACGAAGTCCCGGACGTTCGGGAAATCACTTCGCCCAGCACATAGAACATCAGGTTATTGTACGTGGATTTCTCGCGGAGACCGCTGACAGGCTGCAGGTAGCGAACTCGTTCCACGATTTCCTTCGGGCTAACATCGCCGCGGGAAGGCAGGAGGTCTCCGCGTTCGAGTCCTGTGCGATGGCAGACCAGATCACGAATGGTTGTATGCTGCGTCCGATAGTCATCACAGAAGCGAAGTTCGGGAAGATGCTGAACGACGGGATCGTCCCAGGCGATCTTCCCTTCTTCCACCATAACCGCCAGTGCTGTCGCGATGAAGTTCTTGGTGATGGAGGCGAGGGGAAACCGCGTTGTCGATGTCACTTCGTCATTGCCGCCCAGCCTTGTGACACCATAGCCCCTGGATAACAGCACGTCACCGTTGCGAATAATCGCGATGCTTGCGCCCGGAATTCCGCGTTCCTGCATGGCATCAACCACATAGCTATCAAATCCATCCAGTACGTCATCTGGCAATGCGAATGGGCATTGCAGAAGAACAAACATCAACAACAGAGACCGCCTTTTCATCGTTCTGTGCTTTCCGTCGACGGGACCCATGCAGTGGTAGACAGCGGCCATCCCACTCCGTAGAAATGCGATTCCAGCAACACAGCACCACCTTCGCAAGTGACTATCAGCCGCCAGGGAAACTCTTCCAGCAGCAGTCACCAAACGAATCCAATCAACCATGGTCGCCGTCACTGCTGCCTGTCCAGACAACGACCAGAATCGCCGGATTGCTGCGAGTGATGCGTCCATCTGGAACCCGGCACTGCCACAACTCCGGTGAATGCTTTTGTTATACACCCTCTTTCATGCGGTGATAAGTATCGGAACAGTTGGGCGTTCAGACTCGCCCGACCATGTCTAATTTCTTCTCACTGGCGGTTTCCAAAGGAGTTGACCGTTGCTGTCCCTTATTTCCAGCACTTCGTCTACGAAGAAAGCAATGCGGCGGAATCCTTGTTGTGACGGACTTTTCTTCTTCCAGCATGCCGTAATGGTTGGCCGTCCTACGCCTTCATCGTCGATTCCATCGTCCAGCGCTATGCCTTGAGAGGAAACAAAAACCTGCTTTTGCCCGTCAGTAAACTCCACGATGAATTCTTCTGGCCAAAAAACCTGTTCGAATTCTGCTCGCAACCTTGTCAGTTCCTCGTGCATGACGAAATAGCAATAAAAGTAAGTTGTGATGTGGCAGTGGACGGAGAAAATGAGCGAGGTTCGTAATGAACCAGAAGCCATTGACCATGACTCGGCTTCGCCGGCTGGTCATTCGGCACTTCGGGGTTAAATTCAATGTCCGTTGAAAAACCGGAACAGGCACGCAGGACGCCTGGAAACCATCGTGTTTTAAGGTCTCCTGCTGGAGCCAGTTCCGTTTTTTAAACAGGCTGTCAGGTTAGCCGTCGACCGACGGCGGTACTCGCAGTATCCAATCAATCGCAGTCATGAATTGAGCTCCAGTTTCGTTCATTGTCTCGTCGCCCAAAAGGGCCGAAGGTCGCGGGTTTCCTGAACGCGGATGAAGTTTCTATTGGCAGATGTTGTCCGCACCTGTCTTGCCGCGGCTCACTGATGCTATTCGCGAGCCGAAGCAGCGATCAAAAAACCACCGTAACTGCCCCGGAAATTCACTGGGGTAAACTGATGTGCCACCGTTGCTTTATGGTGAGGTTTTTTGGGGTGTAAGGCAGGCTGCAAGTGCTGCGTGTTTCAGACTGGATGAAAAGGAAAATCCAGGGATGCGTGTCGTGTGCCGAATGCTGAATCTGCCCGAATGAATATAGGGGCGTTGCAAAACCGGAACCGGCACCCTTGCACATATCAGGCCGTTCCGGTGCTGATCATCCGACATGAACACGATGACGGGCTGCTGCCCGGAAATGCAGAATGCGTCGGACCTGCCGCCGTTTACTTTCTGAAGAGACTGACAAATACATCTTGAGCGGACCTGTCGGCCACGGGGCAATCGAAACGCAACGCGATTCTGTGACGGATTCTCCGTTGACTGCATCTGTCGGATGAACACAATCGGCGAGCAGGCTGATGTCAGCGTTGAGGGGCGAACATTTTTCTGTTGACGAACGTTTGGTATAAGCTGCCGGAAAGGGAACACTTACGCGGGTTCGCCGCAGAACAGGCCGCAGCAAATTCGAACGCACTTTGATTTCCAGTTCGATGTTGCCCTTTTCATTTCCTGGTCAGGGCATCTCATCAGGGCGTAACGTTAGATGGCAAAACGCAGGTCGAAATCTTACAAGTCGCAGCTGACAAAGGCTGGAAAAAACTACGTGGATCTGTTTTCCGCCAGTTCAGACTGGTCTTTGTCTGAGTATCTCGATCGAACGTGGAAAGACGCACAGCAATTTCTCGACACTGCTGCTGAACAATCCCGATGTCAAACGCTTGCCGAAGGTTATCCGGAGTTTCCACGCGAACATATCAGTGAACTTGGAATGCTGTTTGAGCTCCGAACAAAGTTCGAAAATGAAGGTGTCGCGAGGAGAGTGCTGTGTGACGACGTGGCTGAGATGGAGATTCTACGCGCGCATTATCGACTTTGGTTTGCGTTGCGTTCATTTGAGCCGCCTGGCATCGACATCCGGCATTTGTTGTTTTTTTGTGGAGTCGGTGAGGTTGAATTCGCGAAGGAGCTGGCGATGGGCCGCCGCGGAGCCAACACACTTTTCCTGCATTCGTCGGAAATGGTTTGGGCTGCCACGACCGCGATGCTCAATCGGCAATACGACACCGTTCGACTGATCATTGACAAGGCAAATTCATTTCGCAGGAACTCTTTCACGGACCGCGAATGGAATATCCTGAAACTATTTCAGGCGGCGCTGGACCGGGATTCGCGAGCAGTGGCCGATCTGTTGAATGAGCGGGTCGAGCAGACAAGACGTCAGCGTATCAAACCGGGGTTTGAAGAAGTTGTGGCGCTGGACGCCCACGGATTGTATTGGCTGCTGGCCGATATCGACCCCTCTCTCTTGTCGGACTTTGATCCGACTCGCGGTCATCCGTGGGACGCCGAGTTTCATGATTGGTGTGTTCAGAATCCGGCAAACGAGTCCATTTTAGGCGGTTCGGCACCCCACGTAGTCCGTGATGTTCTTCAACGCAACACGCCAACATGGATGCCCCAGCCAGCACCGCTCTATGATGTGATCCTTTGTGAGGGCGACGTTGAGAATGCGGCGCTCGTTCAAGTTGTTGACGAATGTTTTGATTGTCACAACGTTTACGACCCCAAACGAGTGTTCGGGATCCTGCCCACGACTGTGT
The DNA here is from genome assembly GCA_041398825.1 of Planctomycetaceae bacterium. Lineage (NCBI taxonomy): Bacteria > Pseudomonadati > Planctomycetota > Planctomycetia > Planctomycetales > Planctomycetaceae > Planctomycetaceae bacterium. The sequence goes on from JAWKTX010000002.1 coordinate 582,509, forward strand.
ACTTCGAGACAAGTCATAAATTTGCAACAAAGGTGGCGGGCAGAATCACTGCAGCCGGAGGAAAGGCTGAAGTGAGAATGACGGAAGGAACGCCTTACCAGTCAGTGCTTAATCATTAAGTAATGCGATCGCATGAATTTGATTCCTCAGGAACGGATTCGAAACGTCAAGACCATTGGCCTGCATTCAGACAAAGTGCTTCATGAATTGCTTTCAGCATCAGATCTACCCCACAGAGCCACAAGTGGCGGTTCAACGCGTGATGTTATCCTCGCGTGATTTGACCGGCACTGACTTCAGTGCATTGCATACGGCTTTGGGGGTGAGTCGTGTTTTGTTGGTGCATGGAACATTTATGGGCGACGATCCGTTTGGGATCGGAGACGTGCTGCGGCTGATTGCAGAAAAAGTCCCCCTGATTTCCGGGCAACTTCAGGACCTTGCAGAAACAGTCGTCAGCAAAAGTCGCCCGTTCATCACAAGTTTGACGGATGACATCGGCAACTATACCGAAGGTTACCGAGATGCTTTTCAGCAGATTGTCGGACCGGATCCGCACGTTGAATTGCTGAATCCGACATGGTCTGGTCAAAACCATCACTTTGCCCGGGCTGATCTGGCTGTTCGATTGTTCCAGTGGCTACTGAATCAGTCGTTTCACGCGGACGAACGCGTCCTGCTGTGGGGACATTCGCATGCAGGAAATGCATTCGCCCTGCTCAGCAATCTGATGGCGAATGATCGAGTGTCGGTCGAACAGTTTTTTGCCGCTTCGAATCATCCAGCCGATTCCCACTGGATTCAGGTTCGAAGTGAACTGGCGTCGACAACGGGACCGCATCCATTGGCGGGAAGAATTCTGATTGCAGCCTTTGGCACACCCGTCCGGTATGCGTGGGACACCCGCGGACTGAAATCACTGGTGCATGTTCTGCACGACGTACCTCATTCCGGAGAATTCGAAAGCATTTCCGCGGAGGTATTGAGAACGGATCTTCAAGACAGGCCGTCAGCAACCGATTCTGAAGTGCTTGAGGCCACACAAACTCAACCATTGTTTCCTCCGCAACCGCTGCCGCACGTCATTAATGCAAAGTACGGCGATTGGGTGCAGGCCTTTGCAGTGGCAGAGACCGACAGCATTTCGATTCCGCACCTCGAATCGAATCGGCAGCTCAGCGAACTGCTGCAGAGAAATCTGATGCAGCACGAAGCTGAAATCGAAGCGTCTGAATCGTCCATCCCATGGAAACTCAGGCTGGTGCCTGCAGGACGTCTTCGACGACTTTGTCGGCGATGGATGACGGGAACACGCTTTCATACGAGCGGGCTGAATATCGCCGTGCAATACGAACCCAGCGGCCAGCGCGCTCACGGTCTGCCTTTGGAACACACCATCATGGGGCACGGAGTCGCCACAACAATCGAATGGCTGCCGGCACACCTGAGGCTTGTGGCGGACGCGCTGGCCATTCAAAACAGGTAACAGGATGTGCTGGGTAAACACGGTTGCCTGGTTGCCGCACGACGCTGAGGCTATCGCGTGACCTGATTCACCCTGCGTTCTGCTGGTGAGCCGGGGCGGCTGCGTGTTTTCCTTTTCTGCGGATGTCCCAGCGCTCCCGGGGGAGAATTCTGCGGCCTGTTTCGAAATGCGACAGATCTCAAACCCTCTCGGTGTCACTTTGTCGGCAGCGTTTGACGCCGGAGGCGTTCGCACGCTTCATTCCTCCCCCCGCTTGCCCGTATAACCCGGAGTTGACAGTGTTGGTGCGGTTCGGCGGTGTTGGCCCGGTTTGACCGCTTAGCGCTGCCAGTGAACAATATTGCCAGCGAACAATATTGTCGGCGACAGGCATGGGCACGCGACAGGTGCGGAGCGCCTGCAGGCTGATCGCTGGCAGACTGTCGAGGTTTCTTAATCCGCGCACTTGTTATCTTCATCGCGATATTCACTCATTCCAAAGGGACACTGGCACATGAAACAATCGGTCTTATCCCCTGTTTTCCACGCGTCATCGAGCGGCATTTTGCGAACGGCTTTCGTTCTCTCACTGGTATCAGCTGCGATTTTCGGATCAATGTTCGACAGTGCGCCGCTGGCAGCGGAAGCCTCCCGCGACGAACTGGCTCTGCCCGCAACTGACGATGGTCTTCCGGGGGCAGGCCCGATTCGCCGCTACGATTGGTTTGAGAAGCTTTGGCTGAATCGCCGGACTGACTTTGCAGAGAATGCAGCGCAGGAGAAAGGATCCGTCGTTTTTTTGGCGATTCGATTACTCAGGGATGGGGCGGTCGGCTGGCTCGGGCATTCCCCGAATTCAAATCCGCGAACCGAGGAATCAGTGGTGATACCACGCGTGGAATGTTGATACGCCTCCAGCAGGATGTTCTGTCGTTGAACCCGGCGGCCATTGTGATACTGGCCGGGACGAATGATCTTGAAGAAGGAGCCAGCGCCGAAGTCATCGCTGGCAATCTGCAACTGATTCTGGATGCCATTCGTGAGCACAATGATCAAACGCCGGTCATTTTGAATCTGGTCTTTCCAAGTTCTGAAAGCAAGAAGCGATCTGCTGACGACATTCGCAAAATCAATCTGCTTTTTCAGGCGGCGGTGAAGGCAAATCCTCAGGTGACCGTCATCGACACCTGGACTCTGTTTGCAAATGAAGACGGCGATGCCAGGAAAACGGAATTCCCCGATCTACTGCACCCGAATGATGCGGGTTACGATAAGTGGATCGCCGCCCTGCGACCTGTGCTGGCGACGCTGGGATTCACAGAAACTGCGAATGACGACTTTGTGCCGGAAGAGGGCTTCAGCAGCCTGTTCAACGGTAAAGACCTGACGGGCTGGGGGTATCGCCCATCTTCAGAACAGGACATCAAATCGCGTGAACGCTGGCGAAAAAACAATCCGGATGCACCTCCGTGGCCCATCATTACCGAAGCGAATTCGTTCGATGGCAAGACTGTAAGCTCTGATGGACGGTACGTTGCCAGGAACGGTCGATTGATCGTGACGACTCCTATGGAAGGACGTCGCATTCAGCAGATCTGGACCACGCAGGAGTTCCCGGGCAACTTTGAGCTCCGGCTGCAGTTCCGCGCAACACCAAATGCTGACAGTGGAATTTTTATCCGTAAACCACAGTTGCAGTGCCGAGATTATGTGCTCGCTGGCCCCTGGAAAGAACTGAAGAACTACAAGCCCCAGGACTGGAATGATGTCGTCATCGTTGTGAAGAACGGTGTGGCTCACTGTACCTGCAACGGCGAAGTGCTGGAGGCCGAGTTTCAGGTTCCCGAGACGGGGCCAATCGGGCTCGAAGGCGATCGCGGTCAAATGGAATACCGTCGCATTCGCATACGGCAGTTGTAGGATTTGGATCATTCGCATGAAGAATCGCCTTCATCCATTCGGCCGAAGTCGGATCCTGTGGTCCCCAGGTTCTGTGGGCTGCCTGATCATGGTGTTCGCGGCGGCCGTGGCGAGCACGGTTACCAACAGCCATGCAGGCTTCTTCTTTCAGGGTGAGAAGGCAGCCGACGATACGGCTGAAACCGAATTGGCGAATTTGAAGGCGGAGAAAGACGACGAACTGGATTTGGCGACAGAACGGCTGTTGCAGATCCTGCGTCGTCGTCCGCATTTCGGGACGGCTTTTGATCGGCTGTACCAACAGTTGGCGATTGACCAGCAATTGTCAACAACAATAGACCGTCTCGCGGTGGAAGCCGATGGTGGGGCAAAGGATAACTCCGCTTCCGCAGCGACGTTGGCTGGCATGCTGCAGCTGCACCGAGGGCATCAGAAACAGGCCATTGCCTTACTGCAAACAGCCACATTGCGACAGCCTGATGACGCCATCGCCCACTGGTATCTGGGCAAAGCGTTTATCGTGGACCAGCAACGTGAACCAGCCGTCGCCGCTTTGCGTCGTGGGCTTGAACTTCCCGCATCGCGTGGCGATTTGATTGATATGTCGATTGAACTGGGGCGAATTCTTTCGCAAATGCATCAGGATGCGGAAGCGATGAGCGTCTGGCAGTCGCTGCAGAATCGATACCCCGATGACAGTAGACTCCGGCAACAAATCGCAGAAGCATTAGTGGAAACCAATCACCTTGAAGAAGCACAACTGTTGTACGACCAGTTAATGGCTTCCGGCACAGACCCGATGCAGAGAATTCAATTCGGACTTGAGGCCGCAATACTGAGACATCGTCGCAGGCAATCGGCCGAGGCGCTGGAACGACTGCAGCAAATGCTGGCAACGGTTCGCCCGGGAAGTTGGGTGTTCGCAGAAATTCGCGACACGATTGAAAATGTGCTGATCGACCTGACCGAGCAACCTGCCCCAGGTGCGGGGGGTTCGGTGCTCAATACTTTTGAGCAGCCCGCACCGACAGAGAGTTCACGATCCCTGCAAGCGGTGGTGGATTATTACATCGATTGGCTAAGGACCCATCCCGATGATCTGGATGCCCGGCGACGACTTGCCCGGACCTATCAGCGACTGGGAGAGATGGAAGCCGCGACGTCCCTTCTGAATTCGGCCATTTCGCAGGCTCCGGACCGAGGCGATCTTCGGCAGGCATACATCGAGCTGCTTCTGGACGATGGGCAATGGGAATCGGCCCTGCTGCAGTACAACGCGTGGGAGCAAATTTCACCGGCTGGTTCAGCAGATTCAGGTCGCCTGAATGACTGGGGGAGTCTTCTCTACGAATGCAGCCAGCAAGAAGAACTGGACGCGAATCGGCGTGTTCAACTGCGCGAGGCTGCCTCTGCGGTATGGCAGAAAATGATTGCAGTGGAACCGAATCATCCTCAGACGATTTGTCGCGTCGCACAGCTCGAATCCCGATCAGGGAACTATTCCCGTGCTGTCGAACTGTTATCTGATTATGCCCGGGAACATCAAACATCCGAAGAGATTCTACAGCATTTGGGAGAAGTCTACTGGGCGATGAATCGTCGGGAGGAGGCGGTGTCAACCTGGAAGAAGATTGCCGCGTTGCCGGAGTTCTCCAACGCGTCAGCAGAGGGAGGCAGCGACCAGCGTAGTGAAAGTCGCAGGCTGACCAATGCTATTCGGGCTGCACGAATTCTGCAGCGCTACCAATTGCCATTCGAAGCGATCTCTCTTGTGCAGTCGTGTCTGAAAGTTCAAACGAATTTGCCGGCAGACGAAGTGCCGCCGAATGATGAGATTGTGAATGGATGGATGGTGCTGTCGGATTTTCTGGTCGACGCAGGGCAATGGGAAGACGCGTTGTCAGCCCTGAGGACAGCGTCAAAGGCCAGCAAAAGCACTGAAACTCGTCGGCTTGCTCTTCAAAAGCAAGTCAATGTGTTGCGAGCGATGGGTGGACTGGAAGACTCGATAAGAATGCTTTCCCGTACGCTCACTGACCAGCCGCCTCAGACAACTTCGCGGGATGGTTTCTTCGAGGGCTGGTGGCAACTGGCACTTCTTTATGAAGCGAACCAACAACTGCCAGAGGCCGCCGATGCAATCACACAGGCTGTGCGAATCAGCGAGAATGCCGCGAGGGATTCTGATTCCCGACCGTCGATTTCGCTTTTGACAACCGCAATGACCATCTGCGAATCGGCTTTGCAGTTTGAAGACGCAATTTCCTTCGCCGAACAGTTGGTGCGCAGTGACTCAGAGAATGCATTCGACCATTTGTCCCACCTGATTGAATTGCATGAACGCGCATTCCGGGCCGGGTACTCGCAGCATAAACAAAGAATCGTGAAGGCATCAGATCGACTGATGGAGGTGTTTCCTGATCGGCCTGAAACCTGGCTGAGAGTTTCTGAAGTGCAGTTGCATAACAATTGGGTTGCAGACGGAATTCAGACCCTGATGAAGGCGGCCGTACGATTTCCTGAAGACCAATCCATCCAGATGGCATATGGCTATGCATTATCGCAGCATGGCCAAATCTCTGAAGCCATCACCTACTGGTGGGGACTGTTTGACAAGGCGACCAGCTATCCGCAGCGGGCAGCCATCGTCGAATTGCTTGCGCCACTGTACGGCAGGCTCGAACGGTGCGAAGCTCTGATTTCAGAGATCCACGATCGAACGGCATCCGCAGCGGGTTCGCGTGAGGCTGAACTTCTGGCAGTGACCGCCTGGCGAGCGGCGGGGAATGTTTCCATGGCTCGTCAGACGCTGCAATCGTTGCTTGATGGATCAGAACAAGACGTGCAGCTGCTGCGACAGCTTTCGGTGATTTGTGAGCAGGAGGGGCGGTTAGCTCTCGCGATTGACTATCAGCGTCGCGTCGCAGGACTGACGGGGAGACTTCCCGACAGTCAATCGGCTGCGCCTCCTGAAGCGACCAGAATCCTTCCCGGTCAGGCGGCGCGACCAGCAGGTTCGTTGCCCTCAGATTTGTCCCCTGACGCGGAACGCCTGTATGAATTGCTGATCCGGGCGGCTGCAGAGCTGGAACGAAACAACCAGGGCACGGAAGCCTGTCAGTACTACGCGCAGGCGCTTCGTTTAGATCCGAATCGATTTGCCGCGAACTTTGAGACTTACCTGCAGAGTTTCGAATATGCGAAACAGCTTCCGGTGCTGGGACAAACGCTTCTGGAAACCAGGCCGGATGCATTTGCCGATCAGCAGCGACTTACGAACTGGCTGATTGCCGAACTGGCTCGAACCCGCGCCACAGGAATTCTGGCCGAACGGCTCCGAAAATGGCTCAATCATTCAAAATGAGCCCTCCCCGTGCTTTCCAGTACCACAAGGCGTCGTCAGAGCATCGACGATCATCCCGATTTGGCAGCTCGTCCTGCGAGGAGAGAAGGGCAGCAACGGCGGATTTGCACCTTCGCTGAAGACCGCGCAAAAAGAAACGAAGGACACCCTGCAGAGTGGACTTCGCACTTTTGAATTAGCGGCGGAGGGATTCGAACCCCCGACACGCGGATTATGATTCCGCTGCTCTAACCGGCTGAGCTACGCCGCCTTCTTCCTGAGACTGACCAGTTGATCGGCAAAAGGTGCCGACTTCTGAAGACGATGTCTCTGACTTTCACAGGACAACGACCCAGAAGTCTGGTTCGGTCCTGAGGCCGGATATTAGCAGAAACTGCAGCTGCCACAACTCAGCTGGAGCAATTTGCAGAATCTGAAATGGCGCACCGTGACGGACCGCCACGATGCCCTTATTTCGGCTGTTCACTGCCGCCGATCGTATTGGCTTTTTCAGGATTATGGGTTACTCAGCCACTGCACCAAAGCTGCAGATGTTCGTTCGGCTGATTGTGCCGGAGGACAGGAACCTGATCAGTCACCCTGGCGGGATCGATGACTGTTTCCGGTTGTTGGTGCGGTGTTATCCGGGAAGTGATCAGCAGATGTAACGATTTGGCTGACAATGCGGAATCTGCATTCCAATCGGATTGTTCAGCAGCAATGAAAGTATCCCTGGTGGTCATGGTCCGGTGCTGGTTGATAGATCAAGTCGAGTGAAAGCCTCAGACGAAGACAGTGGCAGACTTTCTCCGGTCTCTCGTCTTCAACGTTCACCTTTCGACATAATCAGAAGTTATGAGGTCAAGGCAATGAAAAGGCTCATGCTGGGAGCCGCTGCTGCAGTTGCCGTGCTGCTGAACAGTGGTCTTGTAATGGCCGGGTTGTGCGGTGCGGGCAGTTTTTCAAACTGTCCAACTGCAGCCTGTGCCGGTTCCGGTGATTTCGCATCCGCCTGTGGATGTGCTCCTCAGTACCAAACCGTCCGCGAGGTGGTTTGGGAACAGCAGCAGTACACATGCATGCGAACGGTTTACGATCAGTGCACAGAAACCGTTCCGGTTTCCTGCACACGCAACGTTTACGAAACCTGCTACCGTGATGAGTGCTACACGGTCTGCAAGCCGGTTTACGAAACACACTACCGAACCTGCACTTACAACGTCTGCAAGCCTGTTTACCAGACCTGCTACCGTGAGGTGAACTGCACGATTCGTAAGCCGGTTTACAACACCTGCTACAAAGACGTCTGCTACAACGTCTGCAAGCCTGTCTACGAAACCTGCCAGCGAACCGTCTGCTACAACGTCTGCAAGCCGGTTTACAACACCTGCTACAAGAACGTCTGCTGCACGACCTACAAGACTGAAACAGAGACCTGCTACAAGAACGTCTGCTACACCGTCTGCAAGCCTGTCACAGAGACAAAGGTTGTTGACGTTTGTTCCGGCGAATGGGTAACAGAAACTCGCCACATTCCCGGCCCCGTCGTCGAGAAGTGTGTCTGCGACCCCTGTAACCCCTGCTGCTGCAAGAAGGTTCAGGTTCAGTGCCCAGGCCGTACCATCTGCTGCCGCAAATGGGTTCCCAAAACAGTGCAGAAGACTGTCTGCTGCACTCGAATGGAAACCGAAGTCTGCCAGAAGCAGGTTCCTTACACGGTTTGCCGTCGGGTTCCTGTGCAGACTGTCAAACAGGTTCCTTACACAACCTGCAGCTTTGTGACCGAACAGTGCACGAAGCAGGTTCCTTACACGACCTGCCGAATGGTTCAGCAGACCTGCACCCGCAAGGTTCCTTACACGACCTGCACATGGACTCAGGAATGCATCACCAAGCGAATTCCATACACGACCTGCCGTATGGAAACACAGTGCTGCACCAAGCAGATCCCATACACGACCTGCCGCATGGAACAGCAGACCTGCACTCGCAAAGTTCCATACACGACCTGCCGTCAGGTTTGTGAAACGAAAATGGTCACGAAGTCGAAGTGCGTTCCTCGCCAGGTGCCTGTCACCATGACCCGCTGCGTACCCCGCGTTGTCTGCAAGCAGGTTCCCTGCCAGACAGCCTGTGCCTGCGGAGACGGTTGCGGTGCAGCTCCTTCCTGTGCAGCACCTAGCTGTGCAGCACCAGTGGAAACACACTAGTCAACGAACTCAGCCAGTGATGCGAGTCATCGGCCGTCGATAACCAGAAGGCGGAGGTTTGCGAAAGTAAACCTTCGCCTTTTCTTTTGCCTCCGAACGATTTTGCGTGGAGACATGCACGTGGCTGGCCACTTCGGAATCCAAATTGGTGGGACCTGCCACGAATACCTGCAAAACCATGCTCTGAAACGTCGAAAGACTTGCCGAATGTCCGGGGAAGGCAAAAAACTCTTGCCTTCACCGGAATTCATCGGGAAGACTGGCAATTTGGAGCGTCTCAAGCGATTATCCCGAGTCGAACGGGGGTTATGCCCTCGACCATAAAACATGTCTTTTGTTGGCTGGGCGGCTGTCTCATTCTGGACTCGCCCGGTTCAACCTGTCATGTTTTACGGGTTTTCAAGTCCATCAGCTCTGCTTTTGGGATGGTGGAAGCCTGTTCGAGCCAACCTTAGATCCTGTCACAATGCGGCCACGATCGGCTGTTCGTTTCGTAATCCATGTCGTTGGGTAAGTCTCGGGCTGCAATCCCGATCCATATCTTTCGAAACAGAGAGACACTGAAGTCTCATAATAGTGGTGAATCTATGCCAGAAGTTGTCTGCGAGCTTTGCTTTCGGCGGTCGGTGAGGAATCTCTGCCGGTACATGTTGGCGATTGCCGCTGTCATCGGGTTCGGAGCACATTCTGCTGCCGTAGCTCAGGGTGAATTCACCAAAGAGAACTATCAGAAAGCCATTCTTGCGCAAAAGGAATTCGCCAGAAAGGTTGCTGCTGCCAATGATCCACTTCTGCCAGCGGGTGCAGAAGAAGAGTTTACCAGGATCAGCCGGAACTATCAGCAAATTCTGAAGAACGGTCAAAACCTGTCCTCTGCAGCAGACCGTAAACTCGTCCAGCAGGGGCTGGAGTATCGAATTCTGCGAGCGTCGGATCCTGTGATTCAGCAGGATCCAGGCCAGATGATTAACGTACTCAACGACGTTCGACGCGACCTGAACACCATTGGCAGCGGTTTCAGCGATAAACCCGACCGTAAGCAGCGGTATCGCGAAGAGGTACTGCTTGAAGCCCTGGTCCCCATCAAAAAGCTGCTGAAGAACAATCTGGATGCGCGGGTATTTGGGCTGGAGATTCTGAACGACCTGGAAACAGTCCAGGGGACCTTTGGCAATAAACGAATTCTGATTCTGGATGCCGTTCCTCAATTGCTGAGAGAAGTGTTAAACGACCCGGAACAACCCGATGTTGTTCGGGGCGTTGCAGCAATGCGAATCGAACGACTCTTGAATACCGCGGATATTCTCCCGGTCGAGCAAATGGAACTCGCGAAGGCTCTCGCAAAGCAGCTGGAACGCTGGGACACCGAATTGACGTTTCAAATGAAACTGATCGATGCGCTGGCGGCCGTAAAGGAACTGCGCGAAGTGGTCGGCAAACCGAACCCAACGGCCGTGGATGTCCTGCTGAAAGTGCTGTCCGATCGAAACCGATTCATTGATGTTCGCTGCCGGGCCGCCTATGCGATTGCAAGGACAGGTTCATCACTTAACGGTAATGCCTTCGGAGCTCAGCAACTGGACTTGGAGCCGATTGCGTGGAAGATCGTCCAGCTCGCTCGCGAAACAGCCCAGTACTTCAACGCGGCTCCTGCAAATCCAGCGTTCGTTGGCTGTGGCGAAAATCTCTATCTTTCGTTTCACCACCTGAATTCGGCGGAATTGTCAGCAGGGGTGGGACTGTTGAATCGGGCTCCGCGTTCGCAATATGTCAACGATGCCTACAAGGAAGCATTGAAGATTGCTGCCCCGATGATGTTCGAAAAGAAGCCGATTGCAGGTGGAGCATTGCAGGGGGTCGACGGCTGGATCAACAACAATAAGCCAGCGACGATGCAATACGACAGAACTCGAAATGACGCCGTCGTCGTTCCGTAATGGCGGTTTGTGTCGATCGGCATCTTAATTGAGCGGACAGAAGCACTTCCGAATTGCGTGTCGTCAGTGGCGTGCTGCATCAGCCGCGCGGCTTAATCGAAGAATCGTCCCAAACGACTTCGAAAGTCGGCCATTTGATTGCTTTCCGGCTCCGCCAGCCATTCAACATGCAGGCCCAGTTGCCACCATCCGCCGGGGCGTGGTGAGTTATGTCGGCATTCACATCCAAAGAATCGCCACACTTCTTCAGTATCGGGGATGGCAACCAGAAAGTGATCACCCTTCAGATTGTGTGGTAAGAGCACACCGATTCCTTCGCGCCGCAGGTCGCAGGTGACGCCTGGTACAGCGTGCAGGTAATTGACATCAGCGGCTTTTGTTTCTCTGCCACACGGGATGACCATCACACCAAGGGCGACTGGACGGGGAAAATCCTGCCGACGACTCCTGGAAATGCCTTCTTCGTAAGACATCTCACTCATGTCATGCATGGTGAGGATTCGTGCCAGAGCGTTTGAGGCCTTTGTGCGTGGCTTCTCCCGGAAAATCCCCATCAATCCCAATGCATCAATGCCACTGACCATAGAGAAACTCCCAATTCGCTGATTCTGACCAGATACCAAACTTTGCCGAATGAAGTCTTGCTTGTCAGACTGGTGGCATCGGTTTCGAATTCTCCGATCCCCCGTGATGCCTCCAAAATCAGGGTCGTCGTTACCCGAAATGCAGGTGTGTTGCATTTCGGCAACACTCATCGGCATCCCAGGAATTCAGAAGCGGGCGATTCGCCGTGCAGGGCAGACGAATTCGTGATATACACATGACTCCCAACGTCACACGATTTGATTGAGGCCAGGAAGAATCATGAAGTTTGCTTTGGTAATACCTGACGGCGTCGCAGACGAGGCACAGGCATCACTGAATGGTCAAACGCCATTACAGGCGGCGCGAATTCTCAACATGGACGCTGTTGCAAGGGAAGGGCTCGTCGGCCAGACAGACAATGTCCCGGAATCGATGCCCTCGGGCAGTGACGTCGGCACGATGAGCCTGTTTGGGTACGACCCGCTGAAATACCACACCGGCCGCGCACCGCTGGAGGCAGCTGCACAGGGGATTGAACTCAATGATGGCGACTGGGCAATTCGGTGCAATCTAGTCACGATCCTTGATGGGATCATGAAAAGCTTTACGGCCGAACAGTTTCCCAACGAATCCGCTCGCCAGCTGATTCAGCTGCTGCAGAAAGACCAGTGTGGTGACAGCCACTGGAAGTATTTTCCCGGGGTCAGCTATCGCAATCTTCTGGTGTATCGCAGTCGCGGCCAGCAGGCTCCATTTTCGAAGGAAACGACGAACACCCCTCCTCACGACATCACTGACCAGCCGATTGCAGACTTTCTGCCAACCGGGCCGGGGGCAGAGTTGCTGCGTGATTTGATGGACCGCAGCCGCGAACTCTTCGCGACGGCCGAAGCAAATCTTCATCGATTGGCGGCCGGCGAAAGTCCTGCGACGCAAACATGGCTCTGGGGATATGGTCAGCGTCCGGCGCTTCAGCCATTTGTGGATCGTTATTCTCAGCGCGGCGCTGTGATTACAGCGGTCGACTTGTTGCGCGGTATCGGTCGACTGATTGGCTGGGAAGTGATTGAAGTGGAGGGAGCAACGGGTTATCTCGACACCAATTATGCGGCCAAAGGACAAGCAGCGATTCAAACGTTGTCACGGCCCGACGTTGACTTCGTTGTCGTTCATGTCGAAGCGACGGACGAAGCGTCCCACGAAGGTGATGTCGCCGCTAAAGTGAAGGCTGTGGAATCCATCGACGAGCAGATCGTTGGACCGCTCCACCAATGGCTGAAGGAACAGGGGGAATATCGCCTGCTGATTTGTCCGGACCATCCGACGTTCTTAAGAACGCGCACCCACAGTCATGGCTATTGTCCATTCGCCGTCTGTGGAACAGGGATACAGGCGGATGACGCTCGGTCCTACAACGAAGTTGCCGCTTCAGGGTCCCCGCTCACCTTTGACAACGGTTCCGATTTGATGGGATGGTTCTTCAGGCGATAGCCGAGTTGCCCCATCCCGGGCGGTTATCCGTGCGGAGGTTTCAGGCGGTTCGCCAGAAAAGTCGCAGGACTCGGCGTGAGAGTCGCCATGAGAGGCTCTGCTGCGCTTCTTTTTCATACTTCCAGCGGAAGAGCCAGCACTGCAGCACGAACAGCAGCTGGTCGATTAACCACGCGACAAGAGGGATGGTCAGAATGATGATGACCATGATCTCCGGATAACCTCGTCGTCGTGAAATATTCAGCATATAGCCCAGCCCGCCAGCCCCTTCGCCTTCCTGAACAATTTCCACCAGCATGATGTAGCCGAAGGCAAGCCCAAAGAGCACTCGCAGTGAATTGAAAACCATGGGCATCGCAAGCGGCACGAGCACTTTGAACATGATCTGAAGTTTGGATGCACCCAGAGTTAAAGCTGTCTCCACATATCGCTGTCCCACTTCTTCGATTGCAGAAATTGTGTCCGAAAGAATGAAGGCAACGCAGGCGATGAAAATAAACATCACCTTCTCCAGCTCCCCGGTTCCAAACAGCGCGAAGACCAGCGCTGTCAGCGCGGCCACCGGTATGTTCCGTCCAAACAGGATGAGTGGTGAGAGAAAGCTGCGAACTATCGGGAAACAGCCGGCCAGTACACCCAGTGGAATTCCAACCAGCAGTGCCAGGCCAAAGCCGATCACAACCCGTTTCAGGGACACCGCGGTGTTGTGAACCAAATGCCGTTCGGGGGCATCGCCGTCCAGCATTTTGGGAAGGAACTCCTTTGTCTCACCCGGTGACGGCAACTGCATGTAGCTGAGCATGCGTTCCTCTGCAGTTCCGTGCGTTACGAACCACCAGACTGCGAAGACAAGCAGCACGCAGGCTGACGCCGCAAGCGCGGAGCCCAGTCTCGGAGGGTCGCGACGAAGTCCGAACCACATGCTGGATTTCTTTTCCGGGCTGGGCAACTCTGATGTTACCGGATCTGTAGACCTCGAAGGACCTTCAGATTCGTTAGAGACGGGTTCCATAATTTCGTCCGTTGACGAGGTGTTGTGAGAAGTGTCTGTTCAATGACGCCGGGAAATGGTTGGAGTTTGACTCAGGCTCTGGGATCTGCGTTGGTTTCCTCAACTGGATCCGATTCTTCCAGCGTCGCTTGAATGATGGCGATGGTCCATATCAACGATCAGTGCTGTGCGGTGGAACTATAGTCTGGCAATCGTGCGCCGAGAACACGAACCATACATCATGTTGGCACCAGTCACAGCATCAGCGGCAGAAATCTGTGGCGAGCGATTGCCGACGTGGGAGATGCTGGTTGAAAAGTAATCCTGATGCGCCAGGCATGGGGCGACGCAGGGGGAACCCCGGCGAATCGGGCCGTCTTCGACGTCAATCCTGCAGACGCGTGTGAAATGTCGTCACAGGTTGCAGGCATCGCACGCATCGTAATCCTGTGGCAAATTCTCTTTGGTGTCGTTTGTCGACTGGCCTTCGCGCGGGGTGATTTGTCACAATCAGCCCACCAGCCCAAGATTCCTGTCAGCGCTATTTCCCACCAGTGTGCACTTCTTACGTCGGATGACACCATGCAGAAACAGATACGACCAGCGATTCTGCTCGTTCTGCTGACATCCTTTTGTGGAAGCCTGAGCAGCATCCATGCCGACGATGCAGATTATGTTGAACCAGAATTCACTGTCGACGACCGGGATCACTGGTCGTTTTATCCGTTGCCGGAAGTCCGGCTGGATACGACACCACCAACGAATTCTCCACTGCACGACTCTGCTGCGCAAAACCCTGTTGACGAAATCGCGCAAAGGGTCCTGGCTGAGCATGGATTGTCGCTGCAGCCTTCAGCGGATGTGCGAATCCTGGTACGTCGCGCGAGTTTGGGGCTGACGGGATTGCTGCCGTCGACACAGTTGATCGATGAGGCACGAACTGCCCCCTGGATAGATGTTGTCAATCACATGCTGGATTCGCCGGGGTACGGTGAACGATGGGCCCAGCACTGGCTGGACGTCGCCCGATTCGCGGAAACGGATGGTTTTGAGCATGACAAGGTGCGTCCGGATGCGTGGAAGTACCGTGACTGGGTGATTCAGGCCATCAACGACGACATGCCCTACGATGAATTTATCCGTCAGCAGATCGCCGGAGATCTCCTGTATCCAAACGACCCCCAAGCGGCCATTGCGACGCACTTTTGTGTCAGCGGCCCGGATATGCCGGACATCAATTCGCAGGACGAACGCAAACATCATTTACTGAACGAGATGACGGCGACGGTCGGCAGCACGGTACTGGGGCTGCAACTGGGATGTGCACAGTGTCACGATTCGAAGTACGACCCCATCAGTCAGGCTGATTTTTATCGAATCCGACTCATCTTCGAACCGTCCGTTTTACTAAAGAAGAACGTCTCTGTTACCCGTTTACAACGATTGAACGACCGACCCGTGGTCGGGCACATTATGTTGCGGGGAGACTTTCGGAGACCGGGGCCAGAAATTCAGCCGGGCATTCCTGCAGTGCTTGCATCCGAGGTATCTGCGTTCAATGAACCCGGGATTTCCTCAGACCCGCGAGTGAAACTGGCGCGGTGGCTCACAGATTCCCGCAACCCGCTGACTGCCCGAGTTGCAGTGAACCGGGTTTGGCAGCACCACTTTGGTATCGGTATCTGCGATACGCCGGGGGATTTCGGGATTATGGGTCAGCCACCATCAAACCAGGAGTTGCTGGACTGGCTGGCAGCGTGGTTGATTGCGAATGACTGGAGCCTGAAAGAACTGCATCGCCTGATATTAACGTCACAGGTTTGGAAGCAGCGCAGCAAACTCCCTGACGGCTCTTCTGAAGAGGAATTAACAGCCTGGCGAAAATGTCTTCATGTCGATGCCGATTGTCGGATGCTTTCGCGTTTTCCAAGGCAGCGTCTGGAAGGAGAAGTGATCCGTGACGTCATGCTTCAGGCGGCTGGTACGCTCAACAGAAAAACGGGTGGTCCCGGTGTTCGACCGCCGCTGCCTGCCGAACTCCGAAGTACGCTTCTGAAGAATCAGTGGGATGTGACGCCTGACACCACTGAACACAGTCGTCGAAGCATCTACGTATTTGCGCGGCGAAATCTTCGATACCCCATCTTTGAAGCCTTTGATCGTCCGTCAGCAAATCAAAGCTGTCCGTTGCGCAACGTCTCGACCACTGCGACGCAGGCTTTGCACCTGCTGAATTCCGAATTCGCCTTTGAAATCGCGACAGGAATGGCGCGGAGAATTCAGGATCAACTGGCACAGCGAACTGCTTCTTCAGGTGAGCCTGCGGATGCCGTCGAAGTGGATCGTCAAATCGCTCTGGCATTTGAAATACTGTTTCAACGTTCGCCAACCATCGCTGAAACAAAGACGGCCAGGTTGTTTTTTCAGGAAAGTTCTTCTGTCGACGATTCGTTAAGTTCTGTAGCCGATGGATCGCTGTCGGTGGATGAAAATCGAACGACACTGACCAACTTCTGTTTGTGCCTTCTGAACAGCAACGAATTTGTTGTGATCGACTGAGGATTAAAGCTACACGATGTATCTGTTCAAACTTGCCGACCGTGTTGCACGGGGCCTGCGCCAGATTGATCCCAGTCGAATTGTTCGTCACCGCGAGTTTCTGATGGCACATCAGCTGCCGGACGGAGGGTTTCGCGGTCGCGAAGGAGGTTCGGATCTTTACTACACGGGATTCGCAGTTCGAGCGCTGGCGGTGACAGGAGAACTCGAACCGCAGGTCTGTCAGGGCTTAAAGCCATTTCTTGATTCATTTCAACCGCTTGATCTGGGCGCGATTGATCTGCTGAGCTGGTTGTACTGCGTTCTGGTGCTTCAGGCGGCGACGGGACACGACATCCTTGCCAGCCAGCCGGAGGACCTGAGTTCACAACTGTGTCGGCAGCTCGAACTTCGTCGAGTTGCGGATGGTGGATATGCAAAATCCAGCGGTGGCGCTGCGGGAAGTACATACCAGTCGTTCATGGTGGCACTGACGTACGAGCTTCTTGGTCAGTCTGTTCCGCGACGTAATGCGCTGGTGCAGTTTCTTTACGACCGTCAACGTGATGACGGCGGGTTTGTAGAAATCGCACCCATGAAACGCAGCGGTACAAATCCGACCGCCGCCGCTGTCGCGCTGCTGAATAAGCTGAATGCCATGGACAACGAGATTGCCGATGACGCACTGGCGTTCCTGACAGATGTCATCAGCAGTGAAGGTGGATTTCAGGCAAATACGCGAGTTCCGTTTGCTGACGGGCTTTCGACATTCACAGCGTTGCTCACCGCACAGGATCTGGGACGTCGCGACTTAATTTCTCCGGATAAAATCGTGGATTGGGTTAGTCAATCCATCGAATTGCCTTCCGGCGGATTCCGAGGCGCCAGCTGGGACCAGCAGGCGGACGTGGAATACACATTTTACGGACTGGGAATTCTTGGGCTGCTTCACGCTGTCTGATCAGCACGGGACGGCGGTTCAATCAGAACAATCGCGCTGGATTGGCGGGCTTCATGGTTTGTAACAGCGCGTTGCAGAAACGGAACGTTGATTGGGTGAATCTGCCCATCGCTGGCTTGCTGAGATACCTTTCGTGAGCCATTTTTTGAGTATGCGCGCTGTGAGACGGCTGAACCCGTTTCGGCATACACACTCAAAAGATGATCCACCATGTCCCAGCATCGAGTTGCCATCATTCTGCTCGGGTACCTTCTCTTGACACTGTCAAACAGGGTATACGGCCAGGATTCCACCAATTATCAGGTACGCATTCCGGGCCAGATTGTCATCCGAGCACTTGATCCCGCCATTGTTGAGGCTCATCCGGGAACCAACGATGACGTTGTCATGGCTGATCAGAGATGGTTTGCACTATCCACATCACGTTCCGGAGCAACGGTTCGATTCTCAACGGACCACGCTTTCCACAATCTCAGCAACGCAGCTTACAAACGCGACGCCCGAATTCAGATAACTCGCATTCAGGGAACACGATCAGCACGCTGGGGATTTGATGCGCCCATCGATCAGACGAACTACGCCGCCGGAGACGAAGTGGCAACGGTTCAGGTTTCCAGCCGCGGGCCCGGGCTGGTCTATTGCTGGCTGGATGTCACATTTCTGACCGACGACTTTTCGACGATGGCTGGAGGAGACTATCAATTGACCGTCATCGGCACGATTGCTGAGAACTGAATCGGCCGTTCTCTTCACCTTCCAGCCACAGAACTGTAACTCTGAATCGCAGGTAGGAAGCACCCCGCCCCAAATGTTTCCGGTAGCTTTTCCATCACGAAGCTTCGCCGCGCGGGACGGTTTCGGTTTTCCTGGCTTCGCCGTTTTCCTGTTCGTCTGCCTCTGAATCGTCCAGCAGTTCGTCGCTGTCGATGGCCATGTCCAGATGCGTGACCGATGTGCCTGTGCCAGCGTCTGACGCAAGTGCCTTGCCGGACAGTTCCAGCTCTGGTTTGTGCAGGTCCAGTGCGACTTTATGCCCCGGCAGCCAGAGCGGTTCCACCTTCTTTTCCTGAAACAGGTGTGCGAGATGTTCGTGACAGGTGAAGAACAGGACCTGCTGACCTTCCCCGGCAAGTTCAATCAGACAATCGGCAGCGGCTTCTGTTCGTTCCTGATCGAAATTCACAAACAGGTCATCCATCACAATAGGCAGTTCGACGCCGCGGCGAGCGAACTCACGAACCAGCGCAAATCTGATCGCGAGGAACAGCTGTTCTCGAGTACCACCGCTGAGCTGTTCCACCCGGAAGGTTTGGCCGTATTCGTCATCGATACAGAGAAAATCTTCACCAAGCGGCGCCCAGATCCGATGGTAACGCCCGGAAGTCATCCGGTGCATGTAGTCGGATGCGGTCACCAGGGTTCCTGAAATGTTCTCCTGTTCGAACTGACGTCGGAGCTGGATGACGGCATCCTGTTCCACTTTCAGTGCGATCCACTCTTCTGCCGCGCGATGAATTTCGGACGCAAGACTCGCCTTTCGGAAGTAGTCCGCATGCGAATCCCGACTCGCTTCCAGCAGTTTGATCTCCTGCTTCAGGCTTCCGAGCTCTTCATGATCGGCATTCAGCTGTTCTTCGACTTCTGACAATTCAAGATCCAGAAGTTGAATTCTTTCACGAGCGTGAGCCGGATCGAATCGAATAAGATCGTCTTCGACGATGGCCATCGCATTTTCGGCGGAAGAGATTTCGACCACTTCTTCCTTCGCTTTTTTCAGCTGGGCCGTCAGTTGATGTCGCTTGTTTTCCCATTCCACCTGCTGCTGCAGCTCTTCTTTCGAAGCGACGCCCGCGCGTGCCAGCACGGCGCTGCGGCGCAGTTCTGCGGCTTCCATCTGGTGCTGCATATGAATTCCGTCGCGAGCCCGGCTTTCGGATTCTTCCAGCAGCCGAGCGCGTTCGGTGCGATCACGATCGTGCGTCTTGATTTGAAGACTCCAGGCAGTCAGCACCTCCAGCGGCCGGGTAAAGTTCGACTTCTTTGATGTCGTGATGCGCTGCCCCAGCTGCTCTACTCGCAATCGCATGCCCTCAAACATGCGTCGCAGTCCTTCCACCTCTGGTGCAACATTGCGCCACTGCATGTGCATTTCTCGCACCTGCTGGATTTGCTGCCACCAGTCGAATGCCTGACGCACATCAACGGTTTCGTCCATTCCAAGTCGTGTGAGAAGACGACACCACTGTTGTCGCTGGGCGTTCACGTCCTGCTGCGCCGTTCGGTAACGGTCTCGAAGTACCTGAAGGCGTTTGCGACGAAGCATCGCGCTATCCTGCCGACGCATCAGACGTTCCAGGTCTGTGATGCGGCGTGAACATTCGCCAATACGCTCGATCAGTTCAGCCGTCGATGATCGATGTTTGGTGGTCACATCATTCGTCTGAATCAGCGATCGCGGTGCTGATCCGGAATGGCCCATTCCCGGTATCGCCATCCTTTCGATGCGGTCCTGAATATTTCGCAGTTCGCGATCGGCCTGCCGTGCTTCGTCGGTCAGGTCGTCCAGTTGGATACCGGTCTTGGTGTCAAAGTGGTTTCGCAAACCATTTCGAACGGCCCACCACATCATTCCTGCAAAGCCGAAGGCTGCTGCTGCGAGCGATCCCCCCAGGGACCGGCGGGCGTCGCCGCCCATGGCGAATGTCATAATGCCGAACAGGAATAACGCCGTTCCGATCCACCACATGGCGTTGACGGCTTTATCAACCCACGGAGGAATAGATTCGTTGGTGTCAACACGACTCATCACGCGGCGGACCGTCTGAATCTTCAGTGCAAGACGTTCTTCTTCCAGACGAAGTCGCCCCAGGTTTTCGAGTTCCTGCATGCGCTCCTGTTCAAGCTGAATGGCTTCAACGACCGACATGCCCAATGCGTCGAGTTCTTCATTGAGTTCCACAAGTTCATTCTGGCTCTTGCGAGTCAGTGAACGGGCCATACGCCTGAGTTTGCCACGGCGTTGCAGGGCGGTCTGGTAGACCCGTGCCTGTTCCAGCAGCTGGTGATGCGCTTCGGATGAGGTATCAATGCCGATGAGACGATCCAGCGTCCAGCCTGAGCCAAGCTGTGTCAGCTGGTGATTCAGTTCGCGACGCAGTTCGGCAGAACGCTCTTCTGCGCCTCGAATCTGTTCGTCCAGTTGACGCATCCAGTCCGCCTGATCAACCAGACTCTGAATGGCATACCGTTCTTTTTCGAATTCACCATCGATCTGTAGTCGTTCCGCCTGCGACTTCAGCTGGGCTGCCTGATCGTTCAGCTTGTCGCGGCGATTTGCGCATTCCTGACTTTCTTTTTCGGCCGCCTGTAGTTGCTTCAGTGCTTCCGACGGATTCGTGTGGACGTACGGTAACTTTTGCAGTTCGTCCTGCAGATCACGACTTCGTTTCCACGGTTTGTGGACGCTTTGAAGAAAACGCAGGCCCTGCAGTTCATTGGTGATGGTATCTTCACGCTGCTGCAGTTCGTGGATTTCGTCGTTGAGCTCCCGCCGCCGTCGTGTCAGGCGTGCATGCTTCTCTCGTGCCTTGCCAACATCGGCCCGCTTGCCGGAGATTCTTGCATACCGATCAAACAGTTCCGGAAGCGTGCCTGCCTTCCCGTGATCGCGGAACAAACGCTGACGTCGTTCTTTGACTCCCGCAATGGAGTCCAGAATTTGTCGCCCCTGCGGCCCCATCGACAGGCCATAGATGTATTCTGAGACCTGATCGGTACCCAGTGTTGCCAGTTGCTGCAGTTCGCGAACGCCAACGGCAAAGATGTCTGTAAACAGCGATTCGGTTGTACCAGACAGCAAAAGCTGCATGGCGTCGTCACCGTGCAGGTCCTCAGGGCCACCGGAGATTCGCAGCTTTCCTGTTGTCTTCAGAGAAGCTCGACGATGAATTCGCCAGGTCCGTCCTCCGTGTTCACATCGCAGAGCACCTCGCCAGGGCTGCTCCGCATCTGGTCGATGCCATGCCGGTTCCTGCGAAAGCGGTTCGAATCCATAAAGGATAGACCGAACGAAGCGCATCAGAGTGGTCTTACCGGCCTCATTCGGGCCATAGATCACGTTCAACCCGGACGGATTGAGACGCAGCAACAGACTTCGCCAGATTCGGAAGCGGTCAATATCAATCTCGGTCAGCTTCATGCTGCGCCTCCTGCGACGTCATCTTCGTCTTCGAAGTCTTCCTCGTCGTCGTCCGGGTCGACGTTATTGTATTCTTCATCGAAGTCCGGATCGTCGTCAAACTGTTCGTCATCTGAAGGCACATCCTCTTCTGCGGATAGCTCATCATCAGACATCAGAACATCAACAGCGTCTTCTTCGGTGAAATCTTCGTCCGTCCATTCGTCGTCCTCGGATTGGCTGGCACCTTCAGAAATGTCCCTTGGTGAGGCCGTCCGCTGCAGCGTCTCGAATTCTTCGAGATCCGGAAGAAACCAGTCAGCACCATCGGAACGCATGCGTCCGAAGATTCGTTCCGCATCAATGCCGGACAACAGGGCCGTGAGACGATGTCGCCAGCCGACTGACAATTCGGAATCGTCTTCAATCAATTGTTTGAGTTCTGATTCGATCAGTCGAGCATCATCATTGATCAGTCGTGAATAGCGTTGTGCGAGATGATTCGCGTCAGACAACTGCCACTCCAGCGGGATCAGTACCACATCATGCAACAACTGAATCGTACGGGTGCCGCGTTTGAGTTCATCGAGCTCAACGGCGACGGCAACGGCAAGGTCTTCCTGTATGAGTTCCCGCATGACCGGCACAGAACATCGCAAGGTCCAGTGAACGGACCAGATGCGATCACTGCTGCCCACGTTTTGCTCCAGTAATTCGGCTTTCAGCATCTGAAGCATTGCGGTCAGCGTGGTGTGCTCCCGGACGGTCACCTCGATGTGCTTCCAGTCGACCGAACTGGTGTCAATCGTTCGAATCCGCTGGAGTCCATCTGTACCAATCTCTACCAGCGAACAGCTCCCGTCGGATGTTTCGTGATGACTGCGAGGTTGAGTTGTACCGGGACAATGCATCGTCCCGAGCGGGCGATTCAATGTGCTGCGTTCCAGTTCTCCCGTGAGAGCCAGATAGTTGAGTCGCCCCTCTGTCAGCATCTCGTCAACAAAAGCGATGAAGCCTTCGTCCCAGCCGTCGATCGTGGTCTCTGCTTCGTCTGATGGCTCACTACCCGGCTCGGAATCGTCGACGTCGTAGATTTCGCCATTCCATTCCGATTCGTCGTCATCGGACGTTCCGGCCGGCCGTGATTTTCTGACACGTGGCTTGCCCGAAAGAGGCACCAGAGTCCCATGGACCTGACTCTTTTCCGCTGCCAGTCGTTCCGCCGTCGCGCTGCTCTGGAGCGTTTCATCCAGCAGGTCGTCGTTGGCCTCAGCTGCCATCGCCGCCATTCGCTGAGACTCTTCGTACTTCGCCTGGCTCACTGGCGCGATACGAAATGGTTGAATTCCGTCGACAGTCTCTGAGATGACCTGAATCCCAAAAGCGTCGGTCTCCCCATACCACATGGATGCAGACACGGTCGCAATCGTGCGGCCATTTCGATTGACTTCCAGTGGCTCCGGATTCGAACTGAAGCAGATGAATACGTTGTCCGGTAACTCCGGAATTGCCCGCCAGGCTTCTGGCGGGTCTGCGTCACCGGGCAGGATGTAAACGGGAATGTTCTTTTCGGAAAGTTGCCTGAATCCTTTCAACAGTGCCAGACGTGCTCGAAGACTGCGATCTGCTTCGATGAAGATGTTTCCTGACAACAGCAAGAAATCGACGGCATGGTCGACGCAGGCGTGAATCACGTCATCAAAAGAAGTCAGTGTTGCGTCTTCGAAAGCGACACGCAGTTCGTCCGTGAGCGCCTCAGAGGTCTGGACGCTGACGGGAACATCCAGCCGCACATTCGCTGCGTGTATAAATCGTTGCGGTTCGAACGCCATCCTGCAGAGTCCTTTCCCCGACAACCCCGGCTGCATCCTCACAGGGACAACGCCCTGAAACTAAGTCGCACAGCAGCGGGATTCGAATTGTTCCCCCCCGGATGCCATTCGACAACCTTCGCACAGGCCTCGACGGATTGAACTCAGTCGTTTTTCTGCCTGAAAGGCGACCGGATTCCGATCACTTTCGAGGGCATGGCCGACCAGGCAAGCTACCTGCGCGGCGTGAACGTTAATAAATGGGGCGATTTAGGGAAAGCCTGCCTTTGTGGTCGACTGGCAGATTTTGCCGGAGAAACTACGGTTTCGGCACCAACAGCCGCTCTTCCCGGTCACGGTCCGATATTTCCGGGTACCCACTTCAGGCCAGACACGGGCAATGTGAAAGCTGCCGGCCTCCCATGAGTCTCGAACGTAGTCGCTGAGAATGAGGGGGGTTTGATCGTGAAACGGCTGGCTCAGGCGTATATGGGGCGTTTGTTGACCGAAAGTCCAACGCTGGCATTTATTCCTGCTTCCGGCTTTGGCTTAGGCTCCTGCGTATGCCTTCCATCCCGACTGCGAAAGGTCCTCTGTTTGAAATTTTCTTTCAACCAGCCGACAGCATCGACATCGATCTCTGAACACTGCTCAGCGGCCCGCTTCATCGAATTTCGGATCTCCGTTCCGGCGTACCATAGGCTCCATCTCCCACCTGGCTTCCAGCGGTTCTGTTCGTCTTTGCACGATCACGCGTGGGGTTACTGGCAAGCTTCAGGAATCTCGGGAACGACGGGCTTCAGAAGGGCAGGATGTCATGATGGCCAGTGGTTGAGCGACAGTCGCGAGGTGCTTGAATCTGGTAGTGGCATCCCAACAGGATCAGACTCAATAATCTTTAGTTTCCCAAAAATGTTCTATTCTGTTCTTGATATCCATTCACCCTTCTGACACCTTTGCCCTCGATTCAGGTTTTCCATCTGCCAGGCGGCAACCAACAGAGGAGACCTGAGGTCCCTTGTTGCGGCTCTGTGCGTTGCCCCTGAATTGGTTTTCTCTGAGAGATCCCGTTCAGCGATTCGGCCCGGTACATTCAACAAACACTGGAGAACGAGGATGACCACTCGAGCGTTCCATTTGCTGCTGGCGATTTCGTTAGCGATGGTATCTGCGGACCACCTGCAGGCCGGAGTCATCTACGTTGATTTTTCCAGTTTTCAGACCCGACTGAACGAAGCGACCGCGGCCGCTGGAGTCTCCAGTTTTACGGCCGCGGAGACGAGCACGATCAAGTCAAACATCCTCACTCAGTTGAGTACGATCTATTCTGACTTTACTGGCCTGTCGTTCTCGGACTCGGCCGTCGGAACGGTGTTCGAGACCCTGACATACAGTATTTTTGATGGGACTCCGGGATCCCTTGGGGTGGCTGATTCGATTGACTGGTTGAATACCGTTGGAGCCCAGACTGCTCGCGTGTTCACGAACAACTTTGGTTTTACTCTGGAAGGCAGTGATGCCCGCGCTGTTCAGATTGATGAGATTTCCACAGCACTGGCAGGAACCGGGGCTCACGAACTGGGACACAACCTTGGCTTGCGGCATCACGACGCGTACGGGGACCTTTCCTTCGCAGGAACCCCGGTTGCAACCGGGGGGCTGCAGAACTCGAACATCATGGCGACGGGCAGCACAGGGCTTGATGAGCTCGGCCGTGAGACGCTTCGAGGGTTCTCCACGCATTCCAAAGTCAAACTTGCCTACGCGGCTGGGACTCTGCCCCTGAATCCGACAGCTTCCAGCGAATTTGGCGATGCTGGCAACCTGATTTCCACAGCTCAGGGACTGATGCTCAACGAAATCTCTGTGGCCGGTCGCTATGCAGATGTTGTGAATGGATTTTTGTCGAGCGGTGACAGTGATTTCTTCGAACTCGATCTCACTGCACCCGGGTTCCTGACGGCAGACATCAACAACGACGGCATTTCCTCAACAGATACGATCATAAGTATCTTCGATTCGTCCATGAATCTCCTCGGGTCGAATGACGACACTTTCTATTCAACGACCTCGTTTGGAAGTGGCAGTTTTCGAGATTCCGGTTCCATTCTTACGAACGTCGCCATTAACACGGCTGGGAAATATTACGTCGAGGTCAAGGGGTTCGGGGGAGGCGGAGGTAACTATTCATTGCTGGTTCATACCGATGCCATTGGTAGTGCGGCGGTGCCTGAGCCAGGGAGTCTGACGCTGACCTGCATGATGATGGGTGGTTTTGGAGTGTGGCGTAAACGACGTGGTCGAAGGGCTTAGTGCACTTTCATGATCGACGAAATGAACTCACGAAACAGATCGCATCAGCGATCTGTTTTTCGTCGCAGGGATGGTTTGTTGGTGTTTTCGATCCTGTTGACGTTCAGCACAGTCCTTTGCTGTGAGTTCGTCTGGCTTGATCACTCAGAAATCGAAGATGCTGGTTATCGGGTGAACTCCCTGGATGATCTTCGTCGCGTCTTTACCACGTCTCTTGATGATTACCAGTTCAGGCATGGTGGGGAATCAGATTCGTCCGGGGGCTACTGGCGGCCATTATATGCCCTGAGCATCAGTGTCGACTGGTGGCTCTGGGGAAACAATCCGGTGGCATTTCACGCAGAGAACGTTATCTGGCACTGTCTTGTGGTCTTGCTGCTTCATCGCATCGGTGGCCAGATTCTGCCCCGGAAACCTTGGACTGCCGATGCCGTGTTTCTGAGCACGTTTCTATTTGCCACGCTGCCAATCAATGCGCAGTCCGTGACGTGGGTGAGTGGTCGCAAAGACATGATGGCCGCTGCCTTCGGTCTTTTGGCGCTTTATCGGGCGTTATCAGTGGATGCTGCCACCTCTGATCGCACGGTGCGACGTCGCATCAGGAATATCGTCGAAATCGTGCTGGCGGTCAGCTGCTCCGTCCTGAGTAAAGAGAGCGGTTTCATCATACCCGTCATCTATGTCGCGTTGCTTTGGACAGACACATCGCGCCTGTCTGTGCCAGTGATGGCAGGTCGATTCACCGCGATGCTGGTGACGACAGCAACACTCTGGCTGATCCGCGGAACAATCACAGGATCCGGCGAACTTACGGGAGTGAGACCCGGGAACACGGTTGTGCAGCAGGCATTGACGTTGGCCAGTCTGTGGTGGCACCATGTCAGCACGGTCTTCTGGCCGTTCTCTCCGCGACTCAGTGATCGGTGGGAGGTCGCTGCACTGAACGATCCTGTTGCCTGGCTGGCGCTGCTGGGCGTGCTCCTGATTGTCGTGTTCTTTGGGATTGCGTTCCGTCAGCGATTTTCACCTGCCACGGGGCTGGTCTGGTATACCCTGTGGACACTGCCAACATCCGGAATTCTTACCCTGCGTCACTGGCGTGCGGAAAGGTATCTTTATCCGGCAAGCTGGGGCCTGATTCTGTTCGCGATTACAATTCTGTATTCGTTTTCCATGCGATCGCACAATACAGCGGCGTGGAACAGGAGAATTGTGCGGTGCAGCCTGTGTCTTGTGATCGTATTCGCGCTGACATCACTGTGGGACCGGCAATACTGGGTCAACGATGCCGCTCTCTTCACACATGCCGTGTACCAGGATCCGCTTTATCTTGAGGGACACGCAGCGCTGGCGGCACTGAGCCTGGAGTCGAAGGACTACGACTCGACGATTTCACACTCTGAAGTCATCTTTGCTCAATCAGATCACGCACACATGCTTTCATACTGGTCGCCTTACATCGTCTACACAAACTACGGACTGGCCTGTTACCACGTGGGACGGCTTGAACAGTCAGAGCAATATTTCGAATTGGCTCGACAGTTACAGCCAAATCAGGCCACGTCTTACTACCATCCCGGGTTGGTTGCACTCAAACGACCCAACTACGCAGAGGCTGAACGTCTGTTTCGCCGAGCGTTTGA
Organism: Planctomycetaceae bacterium; assembly: GCA_041398825.1. Classification (NCBI taxonomy): domain Bacteria; kingdom Pseudomonadati; phylum Planctomycetota; class Planctomycetia; order Planctomycetales; family Planctomycetaceae; species Planctomycetaceae bacterium. The sequence goes on from JAWKTX010000002.1 coordinate 609,894, forward strand.
GCTGAACCCCAATGACCCGCTGATTCGCAGCAATCTCGCCTTCTCGCTGCTTCAAACACATCGTCCCGATGCCATTCGTGAATGTATGGAACTGCTTGAACCGACGATTGGTTCAGAGACGCCGCCGCTGGACCTGCGCAACTATGGCAGCGCAGCTCTGGTGTTAAAGGTTTGGCCTCGCGCTGAGGTCGCGTTTCAGGAGATCATTCGCCAGCAACAAGCCACTGCGGCCGACATGGCTAAGCTCGCGTGGGCTCACTTCGAATCAGGAGATGCGTCCCGCGGATTTGAGCGACTGCGTGAAGCGGTCGAACTCGATCCAAAAGACCCGGCAGTGCTGGCAATTCGACAAAAGTACGGGCGCGAAGAAACAAACAAGTGACAGTGTGTCTGGCTAATCATTGGAATGACCATGTGTTGTGAACACGCATTCCTGGCACACATGAATGAGCCCGGATCAGGGGGCGTTCGTTGAACGACAGTTATCCGGGAGTCATGAGATTCGATGCTGTTCGCTGCGGCATTGAACGGTTGCCTTGTTTGCCTTGTGCGTGATGCATTCTCCGTGTGGAATCGGGGACAGAGGACAGAGGAGCTCAGGCATCCGAAACGTCCGTCGATCGCGGCTATCATTAGGAGGCCACCAATCGGAGGCAGTGCAATCATTTCTTCAAGCTGACCAAACCTGGTATCCGTCTGAGTGGTGATCGGCTTTGCAATTCTGGCACTTCCGGATCGAATCAGGATCGTATTGTTGCCTGGCCCTGGTGCGCCGACTTACTCGAGTGAAATATCAATGGGATGATTGGATGGCTGAACCGCCGCACTGGATTTTAGTTGGGTTGATTCGGGCGTCGTCGCTGGCGGCTGTGAAGGTTCCGTCGATTTGGTCGATGTTTTCCCGGACGGACGATAGTAAACAACACCATTAATTTCTTCGGCCACAACATCGTCGTTTGCCTTCCTGAGTTGCTTTACTTCTTCTTCTGCCATGGGCACAGAGGTCTCGTGGATCGCATGCATAGCTTCTGCGGCGGGAGGAGCAACATCCATCATTTTCAATTCGTCCGGAATACCGGATGTATGGGGATCCGTTTCAGAAGCACGACCCGTGCGGGCGAGGCGAGCAGCACCGGGCCCGAAATACAGGGAACCATCGCGTCCGGATACGGCTGGCGGTTCATGCTCAGTTTCAAGGGTGAAGCTGGCCTGCCGGGTTGGTGATGTGCGAGCTGACGGCATTGTCAGGTTTCCCGGGCGTCGGATGTCATTGCCGCCGGGATTTGAACCGATCGTGTAACTCATCTGCGATCGAATCTCCTGCGGTTCCGAGACAAGATGGCCAGCTCGCTGAATGACGCCGGACGGACTTTCGAGAAATCGCTGGGCAATCTCCTTCCGCATGGTGGACCGAATGTCCACAACCTGCCCCGCTGAATTCTGGAATGAAATGTCATCGATCAGCCAGCGTCCATGTTCCGGTACAAGTCGTACATTCGCGCTTTGTCCTTCCCCGGCCTTCAGAACGGCAATAGCGCTGTCTTCGGTCATCTGGTACCGGCTGACGGGCAGCGAAAGCAGATCAGGAATGTCAATGTAACCGACTGGCAGTTCATCGACGTTACTCCAGACCAGGCGATTGAACTGCAGCGATGAAACTTCCTGCACTTCGCTCAGGCTTCCCTGCTGCCATGCCAATGCGCATTCAAGGATAGGGACAGCAAGACTGACCTGATTCTTCAGCGATACGACTTCCGCCATCGAATTGGGGTACTGAACGTCATCCACTTTCAGGTCACCGTTTTCGTCTGTCAGAATGATGCTGAAGACCTGCCCGTTGTCGGTTACAAAATCCAGTTCTGTATTCTGGCCTCTGACACGGCTTCCCTGATGCTGCATTTCGCCGACGGGTACATCAGGAATTCTTAGCAGGCTGGCGTGCGCGTCTTTCAGGCGATGCCATGTCCCCTGAGACAATGACTGGGTGGAAGCGGCTCGCAACATCTGCAGGTCCCGCTGCTGCAGCGCTGTCATGAACAGCGATGCTCTGGCCGGGCCGGTGAATGCTGACGAGAGGTTGCGCTGCTGCATCGTCTGTCGATCATACAGTGTGACTTCCCGCACAACGAATGCATCGATATCGGTTTTGCTGCCGACCTTGTCCAGCTTCCTGCCTGATGCCCCTGCATCGGCCACGGACATCAGATCCAGTCGATACATGTTTTCTTTCCCGGGGATCATCACAGTCAGCTGATCTCCGTAAGCTTTGATCTCAAAGTCATCGGGGGCATTGTCGTGGCTGGGCATTGGAATCATGGAAAGATCAGAATACTGCAGTGCTCCCTGGAAAAATTCGTGATCGGTGGCTTTCTCAAGCGTTGCCAGATCATTCGCGTTGTAACTTTTCAGGAATGTGGTCACGGCAATCATTGCGCGTGCCTGTCGGCCGATGGATCCTGGATGATCCTTATCGCGGCGACTGATCAACTCAACATTGCTGATCAGCCAGCGGTCATCGATTCTCTGCACTTTGACCATCAGGAAACCGGTCTTGGCGGGCAGTTTCACAGTGGCATCGTCACCGTTGAGCTGAGCTTCCGGGCGACGTGCCATCGCGACTTCATATTCACTGGTAATTCTTCCAGCCAGCTGATGCATCCATGGTTCTGGCAGAATCTCCAGTGACGAACGCATTTCGGGGTCAAGTACGCTCAGCATGGCGTCACGGTCACCCTGTTTCCATGTCTCCAGAAATTCCCGCAGTGTCAGCAGCAGGTCCATCACCTCGGTGCAGGACCTCGCAGATCGGGTTCCTTTTTGTTGCTGACGCGTGATGACGTCGTCCACCACCCAGCAGTCTTTCTGGCTGTCACGCACAAGCTTCATCTGAAACTTTTCTTCGTCTTCGTCCATGACTACGAGTCGCCTGGTAACGTCGTCGACAACTTCCGTTTCTACGACGGTCAGGTCTGTTCGAGGCAGGCTGACGATTTCAAGATCGCGAAACGCTGTCTCGGATCGTAGTGCCTTCTGCTCGAATCTCGAGGAGACTGCGCGACGCAATGCTGGTTCGTTGTCCTCCTTCAGTGCGTCAGCAAATGTTGTGACAACACGCTGTTCCATCGTGAATTGCCTGACCATTCGTGTGTCAAGCAAAGACGACATGCAGCCCGCAGTCAGGCTCAGAAACGTCAGACTGATGATCGCGATTCGCATGAGTCAGGCACTCCCACCGATCAGCGTTCGGATCTTCATTGCCATCGCGAGCTATCATGTCTGCAGGCCGAAGTCTGTCTGACTGATAGTTCACACGTTCTGCACCACTCAGGAAGCTATGCAGGCGTCTGGCTTTGAAAAATTCCGAAACCGTTTTGTTTGGCTGAGGTGTGGCAGAGAAAGGATTACAGGAGGGGGAACGAGAGATTCGCTGAAGAACCATCTGTTTTCGCAGTTGACTGCGGGGAGGTCAACGCGACTGAAACCCTTCTTCCAGGTCCGTGGATGTTCCCGTCGATTCATGGGTGCAGGTTCGGCAGAATTCGGCACTCTGCGTCGTCGATTCGTCATTCGCTGCCATTGATAACCGACCATTCGCGCCGATTTCTGCAGGTCGCGCCGTCTTCATTTGGGATCGGCATCATTTGCCGAATCGCTCAGTCTTGCCTGTTTTGAAGGGCGATTCGTGGGATTTGCCAGCGATTCTCCATGTGACGAGTCGGTCTCCGCAACTCCCGGCGGCTCAGGAAGGATCAATTCGCACCGCGGCAAGTGACACCTGATTGGCCAGTTAGCTGCCCTGGTCGAGGTGATCGGGCAATGCAAACCGGGGAACCGCCTACGAACAGAACACTGCATCCTCAGCGGTCTCGATCTTTCGAGCGGCCGCGTAGATCAGGCCTTCTTCCGGAACCGATCGAGCGGTCCATTCCAGCAGAATATAGTGGCCATCCTGGTGACGATATCGATTGCAGAACCGCACCACAGGGCGCCCTTCTCCGAGCGTGCGCATTGCCTGTTCTGTTGGTTGATGATCATCGGGGTGGACGTAATGCATGAATGGCAGAGTCAACAGGGTTGTTTCGGTGTACCCAAGAATGCGAGTGAAGTTGACGTTAACGCGGCGCATGTAGCCGTTGAGACCCGCGATACAGAACAGATCGAGAGATAAGTCGAAGAAACGGACCAGGTCGCGTTCGCTCCGGCGAATATCCGCTTCAAGGCACTCGGTCAGCCTTCCTGCCAGTTCTCCTGCATTGCGGCATCGATCCGTGGGTTCGGGGGAAAGGCACTTGATGGCAAGTTGAATCAATCCGTTGTCTGCTGAGCAGCGATTGAGTCTTTCGAATGCGTCCGAAAGGTCTGCCCTGGCAGCTCGACGATACAATTCGGCTGGTTCATTTCCGCAATAGGGCGGAGAGCCTGTCAGAATTTCGCAAAGAATGGCGGCCAGGCTGAACACATCGGCACGCTTGTCGACCTGATCCGTTTTCCCCTGAGCCTGTTCGGGCGGTAGATAGGCCAGTGTTCCGAAGACGGTCCCCCAGGAAGTTTCAGCTCCGCTCAGCATTCCGATCTGAGCGTCAGATTCGGGGTTCGAGTGCGAGTCCGGGATTTCTGCGGGATCACGGCCAAAGTCGTAGCGCAGATCGCCAGGGTAGTTGAGTCGCTTGGCGAGTCCCCAGTCTGTGACTTTGACGATGCCGTAGTCACCAACGATGATGTTGTCTGGTTTCAGATCGCGATGGATGATATGGTGATCGTGCGCGTAGGCCATCGCGTGGCAGATGCGTTCGAAGATCTTCAGGAATCGCATTTGATCCTGTGAACCACAACTGCGTCCATCTAACAGACTCTGAAGCGAACGGCCTTCGATCAGACGCATCGCAATAAATGGCTGACGGTCGTTCAGCAGACCAATCGCGTGCACCGGGATGGTTCCCTGATGCTCCAGCAATCCACTGATTCTTGCTTCGGCAAGAAATCGACGAACCAGTAAATCGGTTCCAATGAAGTCTTCCTTGAGCAGCTTGACAGCCACCGGTCTGCCGACAAGCTTATCCCAGGCACGCCAGACAATTCCCATACCACCTTCGGCAATTTGCTCCTGAAGGTCGAATCGATCCCCCGGTGTTGCATACAGGTTGAGTTCGCTCAGAATGGCTCTGGTTCGTTCTGAAACGGGATCGTGCGCTTTTCCGGCCGGCGATCGCCCGGCAACATATGTTCGTTCTGAAGCCTGATCTGACTGGAACCAGTCGCGTGATTCCATCAGGCCGACCAAATCTGCGTCGGTAGTCTGATCCGGGTTGCCGGACTGTGCCTGGTTCTGGATTTCCAGTTCGAATGTTGAATCGGCTCGGCAGTCTGCCGGTGCTGATTTCAATGAGTTCTCATCCGGGTGCTGCGCAACGAAGTGCTGGTTGGTCGCATTTGTGGAGGGGCTGCCGCCGGTTTCGGGGGGCTGGTTAGTGGGGGGGACAGGCTGGCTCATAGCAGGACGCTTTCGCCGGGGAGGAAGAGGACTTCGCACCTATAGGCGACATCCTACGAAATACCGGGCGATTGACAATCCAATTGTGCTGAAACCACTATCGGCGCAGACGAACAGGATTAAACGAACATGGTCCGCTCAACAGTGCAATCGTGCACCGACATCGCCCATCCGGGCCGATTGGTGTTTCGGAATTCTTCTGTGTGGAAGTCCGTCACCAGACCAGGATTCGGGAAAGGCAGGCCCTGACTGCGTGCGGTTACGCTGAGCGATTCACTGTTAAGCGATTCACTGTTCGGCGTTTACAGTTCGGCGTTCACAGTTAAGCGATTCGCCCGGGACACGATTGCTGAAGCGGCGATTATTCGTCCTGAGTATCGGACGCTTCGCCGCCCTGCAGAGATTCCAGTCTCTGCAGAACGTCGCGATAGTTGTAATCGACGCCCAGAATCTCGTGGTAATGGTGCTCAGCCTGTTCCGTCTTTCTGGCTTGTTCGTAGATACGTCCCAGCCAGTAATGTGCCTGTCGAAACGCATCTGGCTTATCTTTTTCGCTGAGGCCTTCCAGGGCACGTTCGAGTTGTCGGCGTCCCAGGTCCGCCTTGCCATCGCGAAGAAAGCAGTAACCAAGTGACACCAGAGCGTCTGTCTTAACACGATTGTCGGAAGCCGCCTTTTGCAGCAGCGGTATTGCCTTCGACCATTCCTTGTAATGTTTATAGCGTTCGGCCTGCTGATACATCATCGGCATATCGTTTGGGTGACGAACGATGCGACGTTCAAAGATATCCTTTTCTCGCGCGATGAGTTCTTCTTTCAGTGTTTTTGCTTTTTCGACGATGCGTTCTTTGGATGGATTCTTGCGAGCACGATCTTCTGCAACGGCCAGATCGTTTCTCAGCATCGCCAGCTGAACGTCTTCAAGAATTTCAGCAATGTCTTCGTTATTGTTGGAGACTTCGACTGCCTTCGTCAGGATATCCTGTGCCTTACGAAGGTCGCGTGCTGTTCGATAGTGTTCGGCCAGTTTCAGATAGTTGTTCAGATCATCGGGAGCTTTTCGGATGGCATGCTGCAGGTCGGCTTCCACAGATTCACCGGGAGCTGCCTGTCCGGTCTGGCCTTTTCGAGCCCGTCGATCTTCCTCGTAGGCATTCACAGGTTGCTGGGGTTGCTCCTGTTTCACGTCACGCGTGTTTTCGGCGTTTTCGTACCCGCCGCGATCCATTGCAGATTCTGCCTGCAGCTTGTTGAGCATCGTCCGCGCTTCGGTATCCGTTTTATTGATCGTCAGTATTCGCTGAAAGCATGAAATGGCGGGCGAATAGTCGCGTCGATCGCGAAGCAGGTAACCCAGTTTCTTCAGATAGTCTGTGTTCTGCGGATCCAGTTCCACCGATTTTGCAAGGGCGTATTTGGCTATCTCCGGTTGATCCAGTTCAATATTGGCGTCGCCCATGTCGTAGAACAGTCCGGAGTCCCATGGGTTCACCAGCAGACCTTCTTCGGCTGCGGCGTCTACTCCCTTCCAGTCTTTTTGCATTCGGCATTTCTTGATCTTGCCACGCGGCCCCATCAATTTCATTGTGCCCATGCGAGCACCCGTACCGTTGTCGTTGTACAGCTTTCGAATACATCCGTGTTTCGTCTGGCGATACATCACGTTTCCGGGCGACAGCTTGACGCTGTTGCTGAAGCATTCAATTGCAAAGTCCCAGTTCTGGTGATTCATTGCTTCGGTCCCTTTTCGGAACCACTGCTGAGCTGCTTTTTCTCGCTCGTCCATTCTTCAGTTACCTTCGTGTTCTGTCTGCGGGATGTTTCAGAACAGATGCTGTCAATATCTCTGGCTGGTTTGAAAGTTAGCACACTTACACGGCTGTCGCTACGCTCGAAAACTCGCACAGCCAGGCGATTTTGTGATTGAAGACCATCTTCCATCAGAAACGGAATCGCAGCCCTGGATCAAACCGGAATTCGCTGTTTTGCCGGATTTTCTGAGGCCGTGAGATCCCTGTGCCGGATGCACCAACCTCCTCCGCAGAACTCCCTGTAGAGATGCCCGCTTCGCCTTCAGCGAATGGATTTCACCGTGAAGGACCGTCGGTCTAACCACAGAATCAATGCCAGACGGGCATACCGGCAGTCTGAATGCCTGGCATCTGCGGGGTCAGTTTGGGACCTTCGTAGTCTGCCAGAATTGATTCATCGAGCATCGTTTTCATCATCTCGCCCCGAGCCTCAGGATCCTGACCCTGACTTTCAACGACAGAGCTCGCTGGAATCCTGAACACGGGTTTGGCCATCAACAGGCTCTGTGCCAGGACTTGTTCATCGCCCATTTCGATGAACGCGCAGACTGCTGTCGTACCAGACTGCAGTCTTCAGTTCCGGTGGAACGATAATGGCGTTGCCGGTGCGAGGCAGTTCGAAGTGGGCATAGAATCGATTAACCGGCCATGACTGCGGACAAGCGAGACGAATTACCGAAACCTGCGGTGTCAGAACGGATTCTCCGCCCGTGACGGCGACCGTGAAGAGCGTCCAGAGTCTGACTATCCGAATGCTGGCTGTCGTTGTCATCGCCGTTGCCTGATTCTTCATCGGATAGAGTTCTCTGACGTTCGATTCGAACGACGACATCCAACAGACTCGCGCCTGTTCGCTGGGTCACTCGATTCATGCTGATCGGAAGTGATTCGCCGTCAGGGTCACTGACATCGCAGCGAATTCCGGAAACGTTTGTCCTGAGCAGGACATTGTCAAGTTGTAAGCGGGTGGGCGGCTGTTGAAGACGAATTCCATAACCCGCTCCGGTGATAGCGACATCACGAAGCAGCAACTCTGTTGACTGTGGCCCCGTCGATACTTCGGCATCATTCAGATCGCTGATGCCGTTTGCCGACTTTGGCGCTGTCCAGGACACGCATGACCATTCTTTTGGATTCTCATCGCCACTCAGCCAGCACTGTTCAAGCACCAGAAGCGACGTATTGGCCGCGAGCAATGCGGCCTGCGAACCCGTTAAGGGTAATGGAGATGGAATCGGCTGAGACCCTGTTGTTCCGGCGACGCGATATTGCGAGACTGACCGCGCAGATATGCCTTGAATTTGTATTCCACGCATCATCACCTGATCGGCAGACACCGACCAGTGACGTCCGGGCGGAACATAGACAATGGCAGGGAGAACGCGCGTTGTCAAAACTGGCGCAGATTCATTGGTGACATTGGGAGTCTCAATCTGCACAAGGCCCGCGCTGGAGATGTCAGATGCCAGATAGTGTCGACCGGCAACCAGTTGGATTGTTCCCGATGCATCAAGTGGTGGAAGCGGCCAAAGCCAGTTGGATTGGGGAGATTCCGGCGAGCCGTCAAGCATTCTCGCAGCCTCTCCAGCGTCGGCGGACATTGGAAACACGTCTTCGTCAGGCACTGGCGTTCCGTCGGACAGCGCAATTGCATCCGCCGTTGGACCGAAGAACAAGGGCTGGGTCGTCAATCCAAATTCCTGAAACGCTGTCAGCATCATCAACAGCACCGCAGCGACCACGGCGAGCGCTGGCCAGCGCGGAGTGCGCCGGATAGCTCGACGCGGAGGTGACTTTCGAACGGTTGTCGAAGTGATTTTCACCGCCGACTTTGTTGCTGATGGATCATTGGCATGATTGATCGAATCAACGGCATTGTTTTTTAGTCCGGGACCACGGTGTGTTGACGGCATCGTTACAGTGGCACGACCACCAGCTGTTTCTCCACTGTTTTCAGCCGAAGGAATGACCGACCGCGCTGGAATTGCGGTCCATGGTTCCAGTCGTCGACGTCGCACAGGTGGCTGGTGTTTGCCGGAACAATCGGGCATTTTTCTGGCAATCACGCGACACTGGCTGAGGCCTGACTTAACGCGATGTCGCCAAAGCTTCAGGACATCACTGACCACTGCGGGGCGTAATTCAGGAGAACGCCGCGTCATTGCCATGATGCTGTGCGCCATCCATTCGGGGCAGTCGGGAACCCACGTCCGGACGTCAATTACATCGTGTTCCCCCAGCTTTCGCAGGCGTGTCACGGGATCGGCATTCAGGACGACTGGCCGGGATGTCAGACATTGCCACAGCAGGCAGCCCAAAGCATAAAGCTCGCTGCGTACATCTGCCGGGCGACCGGAGCCGATTTGTTCGGGAGAAATTCCGTCGCAGTCTCGAAGCGTCAACTGATCGCTCAGCGTTACAAAAGGGGTGAGGTGTCGTCGAAGAAATGCGTCTGTCAGCACGACCCGGCCTCCGGTGGTGATTCGAACATTCCTCAGGACGATCTCACCGTGTCGCATTTGCTGTGTTTCGAGCCATTCAAGTGCACTCAGCAGTTCACGTCCGATTTCTGCCACCACCGGCCATGGAAATCGACCACCTCGGATCAGTAGTTCTTCAAGCGACCATCCGGTTGCATATTCGCTGACTACCCACGCGCTTCCGCTGCCATCCTCTGCGTCGATCGTGACCTGTGGAAGGATCAGCGATCCTGGCGCCTGAGAAGCCTTGCCGGCCACAGAACGGACAAGGTCGCAAATCCTGGCAACAGGGGCTGCCGTTTGTCGATCGACCTCTCCTCCCGAAGCGTCCCAGTTACATTTGGCGTTGGGTTTCGCTGATGGATGCGGTGCCGGGTGGGTTGTCGGACGCACTGGATTTGAAATCCGATGCAGATGATAGAAGACCCGGACACCTCGATCAGCAGCCACAAAGGAATTGCGTCCGGATTGATCGAGGCAAATCAAATGGCCGACGGTCACGGTGTTTAACAGGCCGGTTTGGATCTGCTGAGCCTGCCAGGGGGTCAGTAGTCTTCGCTGAACCAGTGCATCCAGCCAGACGCTGTCAAAATCGGGCAGGTCGCGGCTGAGTTGAGCAACAAATGGCTCACAATCCGCCAGTTCCCGGGCAGAACAGAGGCCGGAATCAGACAGCACACGAATAAGTTTTTCAGACGGTGAACGCATCCTTGCATCCCCTCAAAGGGTCAGCCATCGCACAACCAGGCGGCCATCCTGCCGCAGTTTTCCCCGGTCCCTGTCCCGATTCGGCAAAAATTGCCCAACACAATTGAGTCCGGTGAGGAAGAACCAGCGAATCATGCCGATTTCGATGAATTGCCACAAGACGACTTGATTGGCTCGATCTGTGTTGGACGCTGCGACTCCTTGTCTTCCGGCGGATACGATGGCAGCGCGCCTGGACGAATCTGATTTCGCAGGACGCGGGCGAAGCCACTTCAGACGGACCGGTCCTGGGCTGCGGAATCGGGCCTGACACGAACAGCCGACAGTTCGCGGGTGGTCTTTTCGTGCGGATTTTCTGCCGGTACGGGATGGTCGGCGGAATGGTCGACTGTGACAACGAATTCCGTCTCGCCAAGCAGAATTCGATCGCCGGACTTCAGGAAGGCGTGCGCGATGTCCTGATCGTTCACGATGGTCAGATTTGTTGATTCGTTATCAACAATCTCAAACTGTCCGTTCTCATGGAGCCGGAATTCTGCGTGGATGCGACTCAGAAGCAGATCGGGAATGGCGACGTCGGCTCGATGGCTGCGGCCGACAGTCAACGGAAGATCCACTGGAGCAAGGACCAGACGACCGCCTGGGAAAACTTCAGATTGCAGAATTAATAGAGGCATACCGGGGTGTCCGTCTCCCATCGCAGTTGACATTCAGTGGGGGAGGGCTTCAAACAGAGCGACAGGATACCACATCAACCTGTCAGTCAAAACCGGGAATGCTGTGTATTCATCAATGGATTCCCGAAACCAGAGGGCAATTACGCATCGCTGCACGTCGCAGGGCTCCCTGAACGACTGAACCTCCCTATCGGCAGAATCCGATTCTTCTGGCTAATTCCGATATTCTTTCCAGGATGACGGAGGAATCCTGTGGTTGCATTGGCCTCAATCTCTCGAATCGCCATTTCCCATGCTAGGTTTTGCTCAGGGAATGTTGAAATTCGGGCACATCCGTTGCTCCCTTTCACTTCTCTCTATGTCGGCGATGAACGTCGGCATCGTCGCGCAGTTCTGAGTTTGCTGGGCGGCGGTTCTGCAGGTGCTGAACAACGGAATGACTGAAACCGCGGATTGGAAACAACGTGTCAACAGATCCTGGCGAAACGGTAAAAATCGGCGATCAGCTTGCGGAAATACAACTGCAACTGGGCCTGCTTCTGGAATCTGAACTGGATTCTGCTGCTCAGGCTCCCGCAGATACTGGCACGCTGACCGAGCGAATTGAATCGTTGCGGTCCGACATTGCAGCGCTTTCGGAGTCTGTCAATTCGCGGCTGGGCAGTGCCGTCGAACAGTTGACGGAAGCGCAGTCGAACGCCGTCAGCAGTCAGGGTGAGATTATCCGTACTTTAACGGAAGCAATCTTCACCTCTTCGTCCGGTGGTGGCATCGAATCGTCTCAGCTGGAGTCGATGTTCAGCGAATTCGAAAGTCGAATTCTGGATGGTATCCGGCGAACACTAAAGTCTTCTGACGCGACCGGCGAATCACAGACTCAACTGCATGCGCCGGACCTGAGCGGTATCGACAGCACGGTTTTTGATTCGTCTGCGGAAGTTGCGGCCCCGCAGTCCATGTCTGAATCGGGCGAGCAGACGTGGGACGATATTCGCCGCGCGCTGCTGGCAGAATCCGGCGACTCTGATCCGGGTGAAAGCTCCGCTTGTAAAACCAGTGTTTCTGATTCACTCGCCCTGCCAGATCCGATCGACGAACACGTTCCTTCTCCGTTCTCTTCGGTTGACCCGGGAAGAACGCAGGAGTTCGTTCTTCCCGAAGTTGAAGAGCCACTCGAACCGCCATCGACGATCGATGTCGAAACACTGGACGTACATGAGCTTCGAGACCTTGTGTACGAACGCGATCGATTCATTTGTACGCTGATCAATCGGCTGCGACGAAGCCAGCAGTCGAACGGCCAGATCATGAGTATTGATCAACTGCAGGCCATGCAGCATGAAATGCCGGAAGAATTTGCGTTCCGAGTGGATCGAACTCTGCAGGCAGTGGACGAGCAGCTTCGACTCAGTGAACTCGAACTGTCACTTGAGCGTGCACGGATCGCTCGACAAGCCGCTCAACTTGAATACGCTCGCCAGCAGGTCGAAAACAACGCTCGTCAGCTTGGGTACACCGTGAATCATGACGGCACACTGTCGATGGAAAACATCGCTGCGGTTCGCGGCTCAGCCCAACGCAGATGGCTCGGCAAGCTTGGATTCTCCGAATAGTGCTAACCTGACAGCCAGTTGGAAAACGGGACTGGCTCGAGCGGGAGACCTGACTCTTCTCCGACATGCTTTTGTCAGGTGTACTCAAGTGTCTTTGGCTGGGTAAATTTGCAGTCCAGAGCCAGGCAGGGGAAAGGCTGCTCTACGCAATGCATGGTTCCGCTGCCTGAAGCGGCGTGAGCTTACCATTCGTTCGCAGGAATACGGCGCATTGATTGCCACCCAGGCTGCGTGCTTTTTGCGTGGCCTTCTGTGCTTCTTTCGTGACCAGATCCAGGTTCCCTGCTTTTCTGTCCGCGGCTACGGCTATGGCACCAATGCTGGCCGAAATCAGAATATCTTCGGTGCAGGACAGTCGAATCTCTGCAATGCGTTTGTGAAGTCGTCGAGAGATCCTCGCGACAAGTTCCGGCGTTGCGTTTGGAAGGTAAATCAGAAACTCATCACCACCAAATCGGATTACGAAATCGTCTGGTCGAATGACCTGGCGAACAACTGAAGCAATGCGTCGCAGGGCTTCGTCACCGAGTGATTCGCCGTGATGCAGGTTCAGGCTGCCGAAGTTGTCGATATCCACAAAGACAACGCCGGAGCTGAGGTTTTGACGGATGGTTCGATCGTACTCCGTCGAGGCTGCTTTTAGTACACTGCGCCCGTAGACATGCGTTAGCTCATCTTTCCATTGCGATTTGTCGGTCGAGCCGGGATCGATGTTCAGGCACCGAAGCTGATTCTGTGTTGCAATTTCGAATAACAATTCATTGGCATCTTCAAGGATGCGTTCGAGAGATCGATTGCTTCCGATATCGACCGAAAACATCGCAGCAATCTGCGTGGCGCGCGCATCGATGTCGGCCAGCGTTTCAGTAATTTCGTCCGGGGCAATTCCGAAAACCAGCATCAACAGCTGATCAAGCACCTGGCGGTTACAGGATCGATCGCTCACCACCTTTTCGAAGTAGTCGACGACAATCGCAGATGTTTTCAGCGCTGTTGCCAGCGTTGGATGACCCTTATCACCCGCCATGACAAAGTCGCTTGTATCGTGGTGAGTTGCGATGGCGTCGACAAACTCGTCGCCCAGCATCCAGCGGTCGCAAAGCTGCATGCTGACATCGGTGTGGCTGAACCCGAAAGCCGATCGTTCCAGATCCTCAATTTTCGAATCGTCCAGCGAGCTCAACACTTCCATGATGTAGGTGTTTTCGTCAGCAGACAACATGGCCAGACGTCCTACATCCTGAAGCAGGCCCGCTAGGAACCAGTTCGCAGGATCTGCTCCCGCGACATAATGAGCCAGTGTTTCGGCCGAAGCAGCCTGAAACAATGATTGCTTCCACAATAACTGATACCAGGGTTTCACGGTGGAAGCTCGCGAAGTCCGGGCCGCTGACAAGGCAAAACCCATGACCAGCATGCGAACCAGATTCAGTCCCAGCAGCGGGATTGCAGATTCGATGGATGCCGCCCTGTAGCGAACTCCAAACAATGCGGAGTTGGCCGTCTTGAGTATCCGGGCGGAAATCGCAGGATCTGCCTTCACGACGGCAATCAGCTCCTCCATGTCCGGTTCAGGCTGCTGCGCAATTTCAAGAACGCGTCGCGCGACCTCAGGAAGCGTCGGGAGCGATTCTGATTCCAGAATGTCTTGCAGATTTAACGCCACAAACCACTGCCTTCACAGGAGTTTACGAGGATGATCCAACAAATTGTGATGCTGGTGGTCAGGATTGCTTATCGAAGCCAACAGGGCTTCGCTTGCCGAAGGAATCCCAGTTGAATCGAAATGAAGCAAGCAATTTGCTCGGATACCAAATGTCAGTTCGGCAATGGAGGGGGCATTGGGAAAGATAGCCCGAGTTGCTCGAAAAACGGCTTTGACGTGTTTTTTTTTCCAGATCCGACCAACGATTCACACAACTTGACCGAATTTCCAGACGCCTTTTATACTGCGTCTCCTGCCCGCAGTCTGGTAACTGCGGGTTTTTGCTTACTGCACGCTCCTCCTGGCGTTAGGTTCTTTGAACGTAACGTTCGACGGGACCCTGTGATCCATCGACCCGAAAGTCGTTTCGAACATGTCCGACAAGCACTACGTTCATCAACCGGAAGAAACAGAACTGGCCAAGGTTCTTCGCGAATCGCGGAGCTGGTTTGACACTTACGGAACCACCCTGATCTATGGGTTGTCGGCCATCCTCGCTGTCGTAGCCCTGGTGGTCTACATCCAGCGAAGGCCTGCTCCCACGGCCCCCGCTTCAATGGAACTGCTTCAGGCAAGCACCGTGGAACAGTTCCGCGACATCGCCGACAAATTTTCCAGCAGTGAAATTGGAATTCGCGCGAGACTGCGGCAGGCCGAACTGCAGATGAACAGTGCCGTCAACAAAATGTTCTCGGACCGAGCGACCGCGAATGAAGAACTGGAGGCCGCTCAGAAGGCATACGATCAACTGATCGATCGAAGCGATATCCCGTCGGATGTGCGTGAAAGTGTGCTTGCGGGGGTGGCTCGGCTGATCGAATGCCGTAACGACGGTAGCGAAACCGCAATCAGCAATGCCACGAAAGCCTGGCAGAAGCTGATCGAAGAATTTCCAGATTCGGAAGTGTATAAAGAATACGCGGAAAGCCGGATTGAAAGTCTGAAGAGTCCGGATGCGAAGACGTTCTACGCATGGTTTCACGCTCAGGATCCGAAGCCGGGCGATGACCTTCTGCTTCCTCAGGACAAACCGGCCGTTCCAAACGTACCGAATGCATTCGAACTGCCGGAACTGGATCTTTCTGGCGGATTGATGCCTGCTACCAGCACCCCGGCAGAGCCCGCGTCAGATACTCCGAAGCCAGACGCCCCGGCAGAGCCCGCGTCAGACGCTCCGAAGCCAGATGCTCCGGCAGAGCCCGCGTCGGACGCTCCGAAGCCAGATGCCCCGGCAGAGCCCGCGTCAGACGCTCCGAAGCCAGACGCCCCGGCAGAGCCCGCGTCAGACGCTCCGAAGCCAGACGCCCCGGCAGAGCCCGCGTCAGACGCTCCGAAGCCAGACACCCCGGCTGCCCCCGCGTCGGACGCTCCAAAACCAGACGCCCCGGCAGAGCCCGCGTCAGACGCTCCGAAGCCAGACGCCCCGGCAGAGCCCGCGTCGGACGCTCCGAAACCAGACGCCCCGGCAGAGCCCGCGTCGGACGCTCCAAAGTCTGGCGAATGACCAGCCCTTCGAGCGACGATGATCATTTCCTTCCGCCAGAGCCCATCGAACAACCCGATGGGCTCTGCGACGATGAAGCTGCTGAATCTGGCGATTTGTCGGCCGTGCTGTCTCAGGCCGTCGAACCACTGGCCTTAACGGTTGAGGCTCGTGCGCATGGATGGCGACTGGATCATTACCTCAGTCGCTTGTTCGCAAATCACAGTCGAGCGCAGTTGCAAAAGGGAATAGAAGCGGGATCGATCAAGCTCAACGGACTGGCCACGCGTCCCTCCAGACGCCTCCGCGTCAATGATCGTATTTGGGTGCAGTTGCCGGACGCAGAAGAAAGTCACATACCGCCCGAAGATATTCCGCTCGACGTCTTGTTCGAAGATGACTATTTGGTTGTCTTGAACAAAGCAGCCAACATGATCGTGCATCCGGGAAAAGGAAACTACGGTGGCACCCTTGCCGGCGCGCTGCAGTTTCATTTTAACCAGCTGAGCGACGTGGCAGGCCGTCATCGGCCGGGGATTGTGCATCGGCTGGATCGTGATACAAGTGGCGTGATCCTGGTTGCCAAAGACAATCAGATTCATCAGAAGCTCAGTTCGCAGTTCGAACGTCGGGAAGTGAAAAAAGAATATCGGGCGATTGTCCGTGGCGTCCCGGAACTGGATTCGGATTACATTCGAACGCACGTGTGTGTGCATCCACGGGTACGTGAAAAGATGATGGTTTGCCCGGAAGGTGGGAATGCTCGCGAAGCGGTCACGTTCTATAAAACAGGCGAAACATTTCTGAACCGATTTGCTCTGATGGAGTTGCACCCGGCGACAGGAAGAACCCATCAGTTACGAATTCACATGCTGCATATTGGTACTCCCATCGTTGCCGACAAGCTGTACATGGGGCAGTCGTCGTTCTGCAAATCGCAGGTTCTGGGCGACGGGAAGACAGATGGTGCGGTCAGCAGTTCGGCAGGCAGCGATGAAGACGTGTTGATTGCGAGACAGGCTTTACATGCCTATCGATTGACGATTCGGCATCCGGTGAGTGGAAAAGAGGTGCAGTTTGAAGCACCATTCCCACCAGACTTCGAACGAACTCTGCACTGGCTGAGATCGGTTGGCTGACGCGATCACAATGTTTGTCCATACTTCGCAGGATGATCCGCGGGAAGTAAAGACTGTTCTTGCCGTCCCGTCCGCTAATTCCGTCCATGTGTTGCTGCTGCGTGCTGTAGCCTCCGGTTATCGTGTCGATCGCGTTCACAACAAACAGCCAGGCTTAAATACTTCAGTCCGATCATTCATCGCCCATTTCATCAAAGGACAACTCCTGTGAAACTTGCAAACATTCGTCTGGCGGATGGAACTCCGGCCATCGCCGCGGTTCATAAGGACACGGTTCAGCCGCTGGATCTTTCGCAGGTCGACAATTGCCATTCTTTGTCTGATGTACTGCATTCAGCGGATCCTGGCGGGCTTGCACGCTTTCTGCTGAAGCCGGGGACTCATCCCATTCCCTTCAGCGAGGTTCAGTTTCTGGCTCCGATTGATCAGCAGGAAGTCTGGGCTGCCGGCGTCACGTACAAGCGAAGCCAGGTGGCTCGAATGGAAGAGTCAGAATCCGGGGCTTCGCATTACGACAAGGTTTACTCCGCCGATCGTCCTGAACTCTTTTTCAAAGGCACCCTGTCGCGTGTTTCGGGCCCGGGTCAGCCTGTTCGGGTAAGGCACGACAGTGAATGGAGCGTGCCCGAGCCAGAGTTTACTCTGGTAATCAATCCGGCTGGAAAAATCGTGGGATACACCATCGGCAATGACATGTCGGCCCGAGATATTGAAGGGGAAAACCCGTTGTATCTTCCTCAGGCCAAGGTGTACCGACAATGTGCGGGTCTTGGGCCCTGTGTTCTGCTGGCCGAAGAGCCGCTGGATCTGCCTTCTGTAGAAATTCGTCTGGAAATCAGTCGCAACAACGCAGTTGTTTTCGAAGGGGCGACGTCACTGGCTCAACTCAACAGAAAGCTGGACGATCTTGCCACATGGCTTTATCGTGAAAATGAATTTCCGAAGGGCGCTTTCCTGATGACCGGTACAGGCATTGTTCCGGATGACAACTTCACTCTGGAGAACGGGGATCGCGTAGACATTACGGTTGCGGGCATCGGAACTCTCAGCAACCCGGTGGTAAAGGACTAAATGCATGACCATCAGGAAAATGACAGTGCCGGCGTTTCGCGACGCTGCAGCCAGTGGTCGAAGGTTATCGATGCTGACAGCGTACGATGCCATGTGGGCCGGAATTCTGGATGCCGCGGGCGTTGACAGCATTCTGGTAGGTGACAGCCTGGCGATGGTCGTTCAGGGAAGAAACACCACACTGCCCGTGACTCTCGATCAGATGATCTATCATGGGGAAATGGTGGTCCGCGCAACGCAGCGAGCACTGGTGATTGTTGACATGCCTTTCATGTCATATCAGGTCAGCACCGCTCAGGCCGTGGAGAATGCCGGTCGAATCATCAAAGAGACCGGTGCGGATGCCATTAAACTGGAAGGGGGTGTTATCCAGGCCGACACCATTCAGGCAATTGGTCGAGCTGAAATTCCTGTCATGGCTCATGTGGGTATGCGTCCACAGGCCGTACGGCAGCTTGGCGGCATGGGAAAGGTGCAACGCGACGAACAGCAGCTTCTGGACGATGCCCGCGCTGCGGAAGATGCTGGTGCATTCGGGATTGTGCTTGAACTCGTCCCGGAAGATCTTGCCAGGAAGATTACGGAAACGATCAGTATTCCGACGATCGGCATCGGAGCCGGTCCTCATTGTACCGGTCAGGTGCTGGTGGGGCCCGACATGCTGGGGCTGACGCCGAACTTCAAGCCGCGATTTCTGAAGCACTACGGTCAGCTGCGTGAAGCCGCGACAGCTGCCGTGGAATCCTATGTTCGTGAAGTGCAGACCGGTGCGTTTCCGGATGCAGAACACTCACACCGATAACCCAAATGACTCGATTCAATTACTGTCAGACGGATGACGGAGTCCTTCTGTAAGAATGCGGTGCTAACCTGACAGCTTGCTGACAAAACGGGCTCGCGCAGGAAACCTGAAAACACGATGGTTTCCAGTGGTCCTGCGTGCCTGTCCCGGTTCTTCAACGGACAGCTAAGCTAAGAGACCGTTTGTTTGCTGATTCAAAAGGACCAATCGGACATGGCAACGACGTTGACATTTCTCGGACATAGCGCATTTCAGATTCGCATCGACGAAAAAACGATACTCATTGACCCGTTTCTCACACACAATCCGCTGGCTGCCGTCAGCGCTGATGACATCGAAGCGGACTATATCATCGTGACACACGGTCACGATGACCATGTTGGAGACACCATTGCCATCGCAAAGCGCACCGGGGCCGTTGTGATTTCGAATCACGAAATCTGCGAATGGCTTCTGCGGCAGGGGGTGCCGAACGTTCATGGAATGCACATCGGCGGCAGTCACGCTTTCCCGTTTGGGACGGTCAAACTCACGATTGCTCATCATGGTTCGATGCTGCCGGATGGATCTTACGGCGGGAACCCAGCGGGAATCCTTGTGCAAACGACTGATGGTACCATCTATCATGCGGGCGACACGGGCCTGTTTTATGATATGACGCTTATTGGAGAAGAAGGTCTGGATGTCGCCATTCTGCCGATCGGTGATAACTACACGATGGGGCCGACAGACTCGATTCGAGCGGTACGAATGCTGAGCCCGACCTCCGTAATTCCCGGGCACTACAATACGTTTCCGCTGATAGAACAAGACGTTGAAAACTGGGCCGATGAAATCAGACATCAAACAGGCGTCCAGCCTGTTGTGCTGAATCCGGGTGAAGACTTCACACTGTCGAAAAGTTCGTAGTCCGTCTGTGGCAACAGGAGTCCCTACGCTCAGGCTTTTGGCGATGTCATACCAGCTTGTGACGTCCTGCCAGTATGGCTTGTGATCCGCGTGCACAAAAAGTAAGTCAGCCATGGCAGTAACCGATAGCCAGCCCCGCAAACTGAGTTCGACACAACCATCAGGCAAACACAGGCTCAGATCGATGATCTACATTTTCATGGGGATACTACTGACTCCGGTGGTTGTGCTTGGATTCCTGAGCTTCACTGCGAAGCCACCGCACAATATTGGTCCAAACAATGGCCGACTGTCCGACTGTCCGAAATCACCCAATTGCGTGTGCAGTCAGGCAAGTGATGATCTGCACTTCATCGAAGCCATCGTTATTCCGGAAAATTGCGAGGAACCGTTGAAACGCATGCGGGAGATCGTGTCGAAGATGCCCGGGGCCACCGTCATCGATGAAAGGCCAGACTACCTGTATGCGGTGTTCCGCAGCCGAATCTTTCGGTTCCCCGACGATGTGGAATTCCTGCTCGATGACGCAGCGGGTGTCATTCAGGTGCGATCCGCATCACGTGTTGGAAAGTCCGATCTGGGAGTCAATCGCTCCCGTGTCGAACAAATCCGCGCTCGGTTCCATCATGCAAACCTGAACTGAAGAACCAACAATTCACGTTCGATGCGACAGAGTGGTCTTCACCCCAAGACGGACTGGGTTTCCGCAGGACTTCGGTTTCCGCACAGGGTGTGTTGACGCGGTGAAAAACTACGGAGTGTGCCAAACGGGCCCGTTTCATTCCACGTTCAGCTGTTGCCAGGCCCAGCGATAAAGATTTCGTGAATCCGCGTAGCGACTGGCAGACGCTGCGGACCCCAGGACCACCATCAGAAGTTCCTTGCCGCCGCGTTTTGAGGTCGAAACCAGGCAGGCCCCTGCCTTTTCAGTGGTCCCCGTCTTCACACCACCATAACCCTGAATCTGCAGCAACTGATTTGTATTTTCCCAAAGCACATTCCGAACATAACCGGAAGCGCCTTCGACTGCAGTTCCATGGCGTCGGGTTGTCACATAATGCCTGAATAACGGGTCCTGCAGGGCAGTATACGATAACAGGGCCAGATCTGATGCTGTGGAATAATGGTCCTTTGACGTCAAACCGTGCGGATTCATGAAGTGCGTTTCTGTCATTTGCAGTCGGCTGGCCTCGTTATTCATCGCCATAACAAAGTTTCGCACCGGATCGGACACTTGTTCTTCGTTCTCGAGGCTGTCTGCGGATTCCGGGGCCAATCGGCTGCCGAAATGTTCGGCCAGGGCGATGCTCATATCGTTTCCGGATGGCAGCATAAGTCCATAAAGGGCTTCCCGGACGGTGATTTTTTCACCAGCCTTCAACGCAGATGTCGAACCTGGCGTTTTGTCCGCTCGGTCCGAGAAAATCAGTACTTCATCCAGAATCTCTGGCTGGCTGGATGCAAATTTCACAATCAGCCACGCTGTCATGATTTTGGTCGTACTGGCCATATCCAGATGCTGATCGGCACTTTGGCTCCAGAGTGTTTCGCCGGACTGCAGATCCATGATTGTCCATGCACGACACGTCACGGCAGGGGCTGCATTCAGATCTTCCATTGACTGTAAAGGCAGCACTTCGGAGTTGACGATTTCCGGCGCAGGGATTTCTTCGGGAGGCAGAAGTGGGCCGAGCGCTTTCCAGAAGTCACTCTGCACGACTCCGGTCACATCCAGCGAACGTGCTTCCTGAAACTCCCGAACAGCTTTTTCGGTTGCGGGACCGAAATCACCATCGACAGATAGTTGAGGGGAAGGGGACATCCTCGCGTTGAGTGTCCGTTGAAGCATTTCGACGAGTTCCCCATTTGATCCGTTCTGCAGAGATGCGTCGGCAGTCATCGCCCCGCGGGTAGACTTTGGGTAGAAATGATCGCAAACGAGGCGTCCAATTTTCGCACATAGTCGATGCGCTTCGTTTCCCTCTTTCCAGCTTTTGTCAGCGTTGTTGGTTGTGAGCACGCAGATGGCTACCGGGCCGCCGGGGCCGAACAGTATGCCTGCGTCTGTTCTTGAAGCGTTGACCGACCCTGTCTTGTGGGCAAACCTGACGCCGTCGGGCAGGTCTGCTCCAAGTTTTTCGCCATCCTCACATGTCATCAAATGTTCGACAATCGCATCGCCCGATTGTTGCGTCACGATGCTTCGTTTGTGGAGCTGTGAAAGCAGTTCCACCATTTCTCGCGCCGACGTACTTCCCAGACCGTAAAGCCGACTCCGCTCCGGATCAATGCTGCTTGACCCTCGATAGACTTTGGAATGAAGTCGTGTGTGTTTGAAACCCAGTGAATTCATCATTTCCGACGTGGCTGGCAGACCCATTTTGTCAATGACCAGATTCGTGGCTGTGTTGTCGGAGTATCGAATCATCAAGCGAACGGCGTCTCTCAACGAAAGACTGGTGCCGGCGGAAAAATGGTCGGTCAGAATGCCTGACCCGGGGACCTTGTCTTCGTCGGTCAGCGTGACCATCGTATTCAGGTTCAGCCTGCCGTCGTCCACCATGCGATAGGCTGTGATCATGATGGGAAGTTTAATGAGGCTCGCGGTTGGCTGTGGTTCATCAGCCCTCCATTCGAATTGTTCCCCCGTTTCCAGATGCCGTACGCAAACAGCAACGTCCCCCCTGTGGTTTTCGAGCAGGGGGAGCAGCTGATCTGCGAGGATCCCCCCTGAGACTCCCGCATTGGGAGTATTTTCTGATGCAGAGCCGATGGTGATGTTTGCCGCAACAACGAAAAGAAACGCCAGATGCGGCAGGATCCGCCCGGACTTGAACTGCAACATTCGTGAACCCCCTCTTTTCCCTTGCTGTTTCGCGAAGAATGTCGTTCGAAAGCCTGACGTAAAAGACGTCGTGATTCAACCGAACCCCGGTTTTCACAGGCGATGCAGGCATTCAGACAATGACCACTCATACAACAGAGAAAGCGGGCCTTTGGTCGAGGCTGCCAACCGGTATTCGGGAAAGATCTGTTTTGTTGCTGGCATATTCACAAAATCTTAACAATTGGCCCGTTCAATCTTTGCTGTGAATGAACGACGGGAGGGCTTCCTTCGGTCAAACGACGGATTGTTAAGATTTAGGGGTGTTTAGTTGACCAGTGTTTTGTCGGCTAACTGCGGTTCTTAACATTTCGCGTGAGTGCAACTTGAACTCTTAACATTATGCGGAGATGCAATGAAGTCGTTGTTTCGGATGTGTCAGTGTGTGGCTCTTGTCGCGCTGGTGGCTGGCTGCCAGGTGGAAGAAGCAGAGCAGGGTGTGTCGAATGTTGATTCATCCATCAAGCGAATCGCGATTGACGGATCCAGCACCGTTGAGCCGATTACAGCACGCGTTGCAGAGAAGTTTGGTGAACAGTTTTCTGATGTTCAGGTGGGCCTGAAGGTGACTGGCACCGGCACGGGGTTCAAGGAAATGATTGCCGGGCGAATTGATATCGCCAACGCATCGCGTCCGATCAAGGACAGTGAGAAGGCAGATTGCGAAGCGAACGGGATTGAAGTTGTTGAGTTGAAAATTGCTATCGATGGCCTGACCGTTGTTGTCCACCCGGAGAACGATTGGGTCAGTGCGATCACCGTCGCTGACCTGAAGAAGATCTGGGAACCCGAAAGCAAAGTTGTCAACTGGAAGGATATCAATCCTGAATGGCCGGACCACAAGATTTCGCTGTTTGGTGCCGGTGAAGAATCGGGAACGTTTGACTACTTCACAGAAGCCATCAATGGCAAAGAAGACGCGATCACCGATAACTACAGCCCAAGTGCCGACGATAATGTCATCGCATCGGGTGTGGCCGGCGATAAGTATGCAATGGGCTTTTTTGGCTATGCCTACTATGAAAAAAATAAGGACAAGCTGAAGGCTCTGGCGATTTCAACGGGCGAGACAACAGAGGGAGCTGTGGGCCCGACGCCTGAAACAATCGAAGCCGGTGACTACAAGCCATTGTCACGACCGCTTTTCATCTATGCCAAGAAAGAGGCACTGGGAAGAGCCGAAGTGGAAGACTTCGTTCGATACTATCTGAATGAAGGTCAGGCGATGGTGGCCGACGCGGGTTATGTCTCTCTCAGCGAAGCCGAACTGGCCACCACAAAGGCTCGGTTCGAAGAAGCAATCGCGAAATAGACGCGTCGAACAACAGTCACTGGGGCATCCATGTCAGATTCGACAGAAATCAAATCGAGATTCGTCGCAAAACGCGACAGTAACCGCCACGAAAAGTTTATTCATGGCATGCTGTTCAACTGCGCTGGCATCTCTGTGCTGACCACGGTAGGGATCATCATTGTTCTGATGGGCAACGCTGTTTACTCACCGGGTAAGCGAACGGCTTTTTTCGAAGAGGTTTCTGTCACTGAATTTCTGACGGACACAAAGTGGAAGCCGGAAGAGCGAAGCGCTGCTTCCGGCAGCCATTCTGCTGAAGCCGATTGGGCAGACAATACCGCCCGGCCACTTCCGGGGCACTTCGGAATACTTCCGCTCCTGAGTGGCACCATGATGGTCGCGCTGATTGCTTCTGTGGTGAGTGTTCCGGTTGGTCTGGGAGCTGCCGTTTATCTTTCCGAATACGCCCAGCCACGAGAACGCAGCTTTTTGAAACCAGCGCTTGAAATACTGGCCGGTATTCCAACCGTCGTTTACGGTTTTTTTGCCCTGCACTTTATTACCCCGTGGGTTCTGCAACCGTTTCTGAAGCACGTCTTCGGAATGGAAATCGGCATCTTCAACGTGGCGAGTGCGGGGATTGTTGTTGGGATCATGGTGACGCCCATGATTGCTTCGTTGTCAGAGGACGTCCTTCGCTCCGTGCCTCGCAGCCTGCGGGAATCGGCGTATGCCCTCGGCAGCACTCGCTTTGATGTCTCGATGAAAGTTGTTGTTCCTGCAGCTCTCAGCGGGATTCTGGCGGCCTTCCTGCTGGCATTTTCACGAGCGATCGGAGAGACAATGGCCGTGACGATTGCCGGCGGTCATAAGATCATGTTCTCCCTGAATCCGTTTGAAGAAGTGCGTACGATGACAGCCTTCATGGTCCATCAGAGCTTCGGTGACGATTCTGCAAATTCAATTCAATACAAAAGTATCTACGCGGTTGGGATGGCACTTTTTGTCATCACACTGCTGATCAACATCATTTCTCAGATGATTCTGCGTCGCTTCAGGGAGGTCTATCAATGACGTCATCTGCGGTCGAAACGCCGATTCAAACGGCCATCAGTTTTACCACCGGCAGTGATCCCTACATGCGGCAGAGGCTTTTGTTCTCCCGCGTGTTTGCTCTACTTTGCCGTCTCGCGACATATTCAGCCCTCGCGGTTCTTGTCATTTTGTTGTCCAGTGTTTTTGTGAATTGTGTTGGCAGGCTGGATTTTGATTTCATTCGATCCGTCAACTCTGTGAGTCCCGAAAAGGCAGGTATGCTGGCGGGGTTGTGGGGTTCGTTCTGGTTGATTTCGCTCACAGGTTTGATGGCCATTCCAATTGGTGTGGGTTCGGCGGTCTATCTGGAAGAGTATTCGTCAGACAATTTCATCAACCGAGTCATCAAAGTCAATCTTTCCAATCTTGCCGGCGTGCCTTCGATTGTCTACGGAATGCTGGGCCTGACTGTGTTCGTTCGAATGTTCGATGCGTATGGTGGACCGGGGCAGAATGCAAAAATCATCAGCCTGCTGAATGGTCTGATCAGAATTCCGATACCTCTGGGCGACAAGGTTCTGGCGGGCGCTTTGACCATGACTCTGGTCATTCTGCCAATCGTTATTATCGCGTCGCAGGAGGCACTCAGAGCTGTGCCTTCGTCAATTCGCGTCGCGTCACTGGCTCTGGGAGCGACTCGCTGGCAGACCATCCGGCATCAGGTACTGCCGGCGGCATTGCCGGGCATCGCCACGGGGGTCATCCTTGCGATTTCCCGCGCGATCGGAGAAACAGCGCCGCTGATTATGATCGGAGCTCTCACCGTTTCCCGGTTTTGCCCAGCCGGGATCGACAGTCCTGTCAAGCTGATCACGCAACCACACCGGATTCTGCAAGCTCCTCTGGATCAGTTTACCGCCATGCCGATTGAAATTTTCCACTGGGCAAAACAGCCCGGAGACGATTTTCGTCCGGTAGCAGCGGCTGGCATTGTTGTGCTGCTGATGGTTTTGCTTTTGTTCAACGGCGTGGCGGTCTGGATTCGTCATCGAGCCGGGAAGAAAATAAAATGGTAGGCGGCCGAACTGTCACTCGAACTCCTCTCCGACCCGGAAGCCGACTTTCCATGGCGAATCCTGCTGCGTCGAGCTCTTCGACAACTGAATCCCCTTCTGTGCGTCATTCGACGCTGCGAGTTCCTCCTGCCGTTGCTGGTGTGGATCGTGATAAAGACTTGTCCGGTCACGCGACAGCCATCAGCGCCAAATCGATGAACTTCTACTACGGCGAAAATCAGGTGCTGTTTGACGTGGCCCTGACGGTCCCCGAAAGGTCGGTGACAGCGCTGATTGGTCCGTCCGGTTGTGGCAAGAGTACCTTCCTGCGCACGCTGAACCGGATGAACGACCTGATTGAAGGCACTCGTGTGACGGGTGAAATCCTGGTTCAGGGGCAGAACATCATGGACCCTGCCGTCGACGTTGTCCTTCTTCGAAAACATGTCGGGATGGTCTTTCAGAAGTCGACACCATTTCCCAAGTCGATCTTCGACAACATTGCCTACGGACCCCGTGTTGCCGGTGAACGCAATCGGGCAGTTCTGGCGGATCTTGTTGAAGATTGCCTTCGCAAGGCGGCCTTGTGGGATGAAGTCAAAGATCGCCTTCAGGATTCTGCCATGGCACTGTCCGGCGGACAGCAACAGCGTCTTTGTATTGCTCGCACTCTGGCGACAAATCCGCAGGTGATTCTGATGGACGAGCCTGCATCGGCGCTCGATCCGGCAAGTACCGCCCGTATCGAAGATCTGATCGGCGAACTGTGTACGAACTACACGATTGTTATCGTGACCCACAACATGCAGCAGGCATCACGTGTCAGTCATCAGACGGCATTCTTCTTCGAGGGACGTCTGATCGAAAGTGGTCCAACGACACAGATCTTCACCAGCCCCGGAGAGAAGAAGACGGAGGACTACATCACCGGGCGTTTCGGTTAACGGGACAACGCCAGGTTTGCCCTGGAAGAAGCCGCAATGAATCGACTGATTGGCCTTCAGCAGCAGATGGTTCAGGCCCTTTTTCTGCTGATGCATGGTGTCGCCAGCAGGACAAATCTGGCTGACGTTGTCTGGTGCGATAAGTCCTGAAACAAAGATCCGCGGGAAGATTCTTGAACAGTGATGTGAAGGATAAAAGGAAATGACGGCTCACTTCTTTCGTGAAATGGAACTGATGCATCGGGATATCCTCTCGATGTGCTCAACGGTTGAGGAACTTGTTTTTGATGCGATTGAAGGACTCCGTCAGGGCCGATCAGAACTGGCACGTGAACTTGCAGGTCGGGATCGCGAGGTCAACGAATGGGATATTCGCATCGAAGAAGAATGCCTGAAGATTCTTGCACTTTATCATCCCGTCGCACACGACCTGAGACGGGTTGCTGTGGTGATGAAAATTACCGCCGAACTTGAACGTGTCGCCGATCTCGCCGTCAGCATCGCGGAACGTTCGGCCAGCATGTCAGAATATCATGCATTCCCAATGCCTTCCGGTCTTGAAAAGATGGCCCGAAAGGCTCTGGAGATGCTGCATGAGAGTATCGATGCGTTTGTCGAAGAAGACCCTCAGCGCGCTCGCGGTGTCTGTACCCGCGACGATGAGGTCGACGAACTGAACGATGAACTCATCAAGGAAGTCGTGGCCTCCATGAAAGAGCAGCCGCATCTCATGGAATCAGGGATGCACTTGTTCTCAGTCATCCGCCACGTTGAACGCGTCGCGGACCATGCGACGAATATTGCTGAAGACGTTGTCTATCTTGTTGAGGGGGCAATTATTCGCCATCCTCGCCTTCCGCGGAACGCGGGAGGCAGTCTCGCCACTCGCGATTAACAAAAGACCATGCAACAGACGATTCTTGTTATCGAAGACGAACAGTCCATTGCGGACGTTATTGTCTACAACCTTCAGCGTGAAGGATTCAATGTTCACTGGGAACGCGACGGTCGCCAGGGCCTTCAAACAGCTCAGGCTACACTGCCCGCACTCGTTGTGCTCGACCTGATGCTGCCAGGTATTGACGGTTTGCAGGTTTGCAGAAGCCTGAAGTCGGATCGTCGCACCCGAGATATTCGAGTGCTGATGCTGACGGCTCGAAGTGCAGAGACCGACGAAATTGTTGGCTTTAATATGGGAGCCGATGATTACGTCACAAAGCCATTTCGCGTCACGCCGCTGATTCACCGCATCAAGGCATTGCTGCGTCGCAATGAAGAGGCCGATGCCGCTCGAAATACGATCGAGATGCATGGGGTCGAGATCGATCGCACGCAGCATGCGGCAAGAGTCGAAGGACAGTTGCTCGACCTGACTCCAACCGAATTCCGCATGTTATGGACAATGATCAGTCAGCCTGGCCGTCCGTTTTCACGCAACGAGCTCATGGAAACTTCACGCGGCGAAGATGCAAATTCGCTTGAACGAACCATCGATGTTCACGTCCGTTCGCTCCGCAAGAAGCTGGGTCCCAAAGCCGATATCATCGAAACTGTGCGAGGTATCGGCTACCGGATCAGTCGCGGCTGATTTGCCGCGTCCCCGCATTCGGTCTCCTTCCAGATGCCCGTTGTTCCATTGAAGTCAGTCTCCGCTCAGGCCGGGAAATCCGGAGGGGCCTGCATCGCTGGGGGCGTTTCACCATCAGAACAGCCTTCATGTCTGCAGAATGCCGTGCCGACGGGGCTCCATTTCGAGCGGAAACCTCAAATTGTTTCCACATAGAAATAGCCGCGTTGCAACGGTCTCCCTGCTGATTCCATCGGCTTCAGCTGATGTGGCTTTACACCCGATTTGCGCTTGTCTGGGATGAACTTGACTCACTGATCTTCAGGACAGACACTCCAGAGGCAATATGCGATTCATGATTCACGGAGACGCGATCGTTTCTGCGTGTTTCTTCAGATCCGGCAAGATGGCGCAAAGTTGAATAAACAGAGCGAGCCATGTTTCTGGTTTCTGCTCACAAGTGGCTTTTTGCATTTGTGTACGCTGAGCTCACCGATTGCCTGCCCGGTGATATCGCCGCAACAAATCCGCTCAGTCTTGCGCCGGGCAACAAGATGATCGCATTTTGCGTCGAGCGTTGCTCAGAATCCTTCGGATGAGACACCTGCTATGGACAATCTGCCTGTTATCTCAGTGACCGAATTGATCACTGCCTTTAAAGAAGTGGTTGAAACTGCCCTGCCGCCCTGCTGTGTCGAAGCGGAAATTTCGAATTGCAAAAAGTCGCCAGCCGGGCATGTTTATCTGACATTGAAGGACGAGCAGTCAGAGATTTCTGCCGTCCTGTGGAGATCGGCGGCAGCACGGCTGAAGTTCCAGCCGAAAGACGGCATGCGTGTTCTTGCTGCCGGTGCATTGCAGGTTTATGTCGCGCGAGGTACGTGCCAGTTCATTATCAATCGGTTGTTGCCTACGGGTGTGGGCGAACTGGAAATGGCTTTCCGACAGCTGAAGGAGAAGCTTGAGCGAGAAGGTTTATTTGAAGCGGGCCGTAAACGGCCAATACCTCGCATTCCGCAGCGAATTGCTCTGGTGACCAGCCCGACAGGCGCGGCCGTTCGAGATATGATTCAGGTCATTACCCGCCGCTGGCCGGTGGCCGATATTGTTGTTGTGCCTGTGCGTGTTCAGGGAGAAGGGGCAGCAGCAGAGGTCGCTCGGGCATTGAACCACGTTCATCTGATTCGCGGTGTGGACGTGGTGATCGCAGGGCGAGGAGGAGGTAGCCTTGAGGACCTCTGGTGCTTCAACGAGGAAATTGTCGCAAGAGCGATTGCAGCGTGCCGAATTCCGGTCATTAGTGCCGTGGGGCATGAAGTCGATGTTTCGATTGCAGATCTTGTGGCCGACCGGCGTGCCCTGACGCCCAGCGAAGCTGGCGAACTTGTCGTACCATCGGTCGCTGATCTGCGACAAAGCCTGAATCAGTTGACGACGCGCCTGTCCGGAATGCTGCGAGCCCGAGTGGAAACCGCAAGGCTTCGAATTCAGTCGTGGGAGTCGCGGTCTGTTTTTCAAAGACCGATGACCATTGTTGACGAGCGGCGACAGCGTTGCGATGAACTTGCCGAAGCTGCGCAACGCGCAATCCAGTGGATGCTGGAGCGGCGACGTCAGCAACTGACAGCGACTGCCGCTTCGCTTGACGCACTCAGTCCGCTGAAGGTTCTTTCAAGAGGATACTCTTTAACCCTTCGAGAGGACGGGACTCTTGTCCGCGATGCCTCCACGGTGACAGATGGCGATATTCTGAAGACAAGACTTGCCAACGGAACAATTTCCAGCGTCGTGATTGATTCTGAACATTGAACCCATCGCGATTGAGCTGATCGCAATTCTTTGTCCTGAACGCACCGCAGACACTCACAGAGTGAGGACCGACACCTGCAGGTACGCTGTGAACATCACTGACCCATCATGCGGCTCTGATGGAATTTTGTAAGATTTCCGGGCCGGTGTCAGGGATACCAGAAGTCTTACAGAATACTGTCAGATCTTTCGAATTGGCTGACTATTGAGAGGTCAGTTCGAACTTGAAGTCTTTCTCACCGGATTCACTGACTTCGGCGTTCAGCGTTGATTTGTCGTTGTACTGCTCCGGAATGTACTGTTCGACTTCACCGCCCACCTCGCCAGTTTCCAGGGTTGTGGTTGAAGCTCCTGCCACAGGCCTCAGGGCCCGGATTTCGACCTTCTTGTTGCCGAGGGTCGATTCCATCGAAAACTTTCCGTCCTTGATCTGTGCCGCATCAGCGCGACCTCCGCCACCATCAGCAGACCGGAAGATAATTTCTCCTTCCGGAACAGGTGTCCCGTCCAGAGTAATCATTCCACTCACAGAGACCGTCGGTGGCCCGGAATCATCACCACTACAGCCAACGGAGCAAGCTAGACAGGACAGAACCGCGATACGAAATAAGGAGTTCATGATGTTCCGCTATAAACTGGTCGGGGAAACAAGATCCAAATGAAGAGCGATTCTGCGGTTGTCAGTCACACACGAAGAGACTCTTCAGAGACGAGGGATTCAAAATCAGCCCTTGATCGCCGCGATAAAGTGGGTGCAGTTCTCGGGGGCGTTGAAAAAGTGTTGCTGTTGAGAAGCCCGGCTCCTGTAAGGAACCGGGCTCTGTTTACATCTGCAGGTTCGAATGAACCTCAGAATTCGCCGAGAACTTCCCCACCATTTCGGCTGCCAAGACCTCGCCAGATGTCGAGGCTGATGTTATCTGAGATAAATCGTCCGGATCCGTCAGACAGCGATACCTGAACGCCACCTGTGTGCTGGCTTCGGGCAAAATTCCGTAACGCACTGCCTCCCAGGATGCTTGTACATGGAGCTTTGGGGAATGTGGTGCTCTTACACTGGTAGACCTGGTCAGGTACGGTCGTGTTGGGATTCTCCAGAGTTGTGAATCCATACGATCCATGATTTGCTCCACCCCAGTAGCCACCGGCTCCGCCCCATCCACCCGTCTGGGTACCACGTATGATGGATTCGGATGTCATCAGGGTGTTTGACGTTCCGTCGAGAATATCACGGAACTTGACAGACGACGTCTGGAATACAATCCCGTTCAATTGAGTGCTGTCTCTTGTCATCAGGGTGTTTCCGGCACACATCACATAATTGCCCTGAAATCCGTTGCCACCCGCCCGAGCACCGCCACCGCCACCGAATCCGCCCGCCGATGGATCACTTGGACACATCAACACTGGAATCTTGAGGTCTTTGATTTCCTTCGGAGTGTCCATGACCCATTGGACATTTGACGATGCGTACTGGTTGTACGCAGGAGCCTGCTCGATGTAGGGCATCAACTGCTGCATCCACGAATCGCGTCCGTGGTAGGTGTTCGAATGATAGTAACCGTACGGAAACGTATTGAACACGTCGTGGTAGTTGTGCATGGCGATTCCAAGTTGCTTGAAATTGTTCTTGCACTGGGTTCTGCGAGCTGCTTCTCTTGCCTGCTGTACAGCCGGCAAAAGGAGGGCAATCAGGATGGCGATGATTGCAATCACCACCAACAGTTCGATGAGCGTAAAGGCACGCCGTTGATTTCTGTAGTTCATCTTCGCTCTTTCGTTTCAGGAATAACTGGACGCCGTATGAGACCCCTCACCACCCAAGTCTAGCTTCACGTCTCCGGGAACCGCAAGTCACAGTTCTTCAACTTTCCCCCCACTGGCCACAATTAGTAGCGTCACAGCATGAATAGAGTTGTCCGATGCATTCCAGTTGTGCAGATCCGCTCGTTTTACGTGCAGAACACTGCATCAACTCGCCAGGGCCTGACTGCGCGCATCGGCGCGCCTGTGGATCGGGGCTGTTCTTTGATGCTGGTCTGATCTAATCGCCTGTCGATTGTAAAGTCCGGATCTTCACTTCTTCGGTTTGATCATCAACGACGACGATGCCATCTGTGTCCGCGTCGAGCTGCCCCAGCAAATTTCCTTTTCGACCCCATGCTGCCGAACATCCCGCGCAAAGGGAACCATCCTGCCAGCCTCTGCTGTTGGACAGCATTACAATGGCGGAACGGCTGGCCGCAAGATGAGACAATCGTTGATTCGCTGCTTCTACTCCCGCCGCTGTCTTCGCTGCACTGGCAATGTAGGTTGTGGCTCCCAGTTCGAATGCGTGATTCGCGTGCTCAGGCACCGATAATTCGAAGCAGATTGCGATCGCGATTTTTGGGGCGTCGTGAATGATCGGGGCTGCATCCGGACCGCAATCGAAAAAAGGTTCCTCGTCCGGATGCAGGTATCGTTTTGAATACACAACAGGCGGCGAACCCGGACCCACGGTCCGCATTGAGATTCGGGGAAGTGCGTCTGTCATCAGCGGAAAGCCAACGGAGATCGAAATACCATATGTTTCTGCAGCGAATGCAAACGGATCGAAGCACTGATCATCAATGGAGCGAGACAGATTGGCAGCCTGAGTGGGCTCGTAGCCGGTCAGGGATAGTTCGGGAAAGACGATTAAATCCGCCCCATTGTCGATTGCAAGATCGATCAATGCCATGTGACGATTGACGTTTCGTTCGATGGGCCCGACAAAGGGTTTGATCTGAGCTACCACCAGTTTCATTCACACGTCCTCGAAACGCAAATCGCTTTTCCGCCCGGTCCTGCACTGTTGGCCCGGTTCTGCACTGTTATCCCAGTCCTGCACTGTTGACAAAGAATCCTGGGACGACTGAGCGTAACAACGGCATTTCATTGCAACGCGACTCGAACGGTCAGGCAAGAATTCCGTTGACAATTTCACCATGAACATCGGTCAGCCGGAAGTCACGTCCCTGAAACCGGTAGGTCAGACGCGTGTGATCAATCCCCAGTAAATGCAGCAGCGTCGCCTGCAGGTCATGAACGTGTACCGGCTGTTCGACTGCGTTGATCCCCAGATCATCGGAAGCGCCATAGGTGAGCCCGGCTTTGGTTCCACCGCCTGCAATCCAGGTGGTGAAAGCATAGGGATGATGGTCACGACCCCATCGCGGCGGATTGTTAATATCGCCCTGAATAAAGGGCGTTCGTCCGAATTCTCCGCCCCATACGACCAGCGTATCGTCCAGCATCCCGCGCTGCTTTAAGTCCATCACCAAAGCTGCACTGGGTTGATCGGTGTCTTTGCACTGCGTGTAGAGTTCTGTCGTTAAGCTGTTGTGCTGATCCCAGCCGGCATGCATGCATTGCACATAACGTACTCCACGTTCTGCCAGTCGGCGCGACAGGAGGCAGTTGTAGGCAAACGTCCCTGGTTCGTGCACCTGAGGTCCGTACATTTCCAGGACATGCTTCGGCTCGTCAGAAAAGTCGGTCAGATCCGGAACCGAAGTCTGCATCCGGTAGGCCATTTCGTACTGAGCGATTCGTGTCTGAATTTCGGGGTCACCTGCCTCTTCGAACCTCATCTGGTTCAGTTCAGCCAGGTCATCCAGAAGAGCGCGACGAAGTTCCGCAGACATACCGTCCGGGTTGTTCAGATACAAGACCGGATCGCTGCTTCCCCGAAAACGCGCGCCCTGATATCGCGTTGGTAGAAAACCAGATCCCCAGTAAAAGTCGTAAAAGATCTGACCGCATGAAGTTCCTTTGCTAACGGACGTCATGACAACAAACCCCGGCAGTTCGCTGGCATCACTTCCCAGTCCATAGTTCAGCCAGGCTCCAAGAGTCGGACGTCCCGGAATCTGCGCACCGCTCAGCAGGAACGAAATCGCCGGGGCATGGTTCACGGCATCCGTGTGCAGACTCTTGATGAAACAGAGTTCATCAACGATTCCCGCCGTATGCGGCATGAACCGACTTACCCAGGCCCCGCACCGCCCGTGCTGCGCGAAGGGTTCTACGGGAGCCAGCATCAGTTTTCCCTGAGCATTTCCCGTCATCGTGCTGAACCGTTTGTCGCCCAGATAGCCGTCGGGAACCGGCGTTCCATGCAATTCCGTCAGACGAGGCTTGTAATCAAACAGATCGACATGGGTTGGAGCACCATTCTGGAAAAGGTAAATCATTCTCTTTGCGCGTGCCGGGAAGTGCGGAGTCATTTGTTCCGCAGTGGGATGACCGGCGGGAACCGGTCGAGTCGCCTTGTCTGCTTGTGCCCCCGCCTGCAGTAACGTTGCCAGGGCTGCGGTTCCGATACCACATACGTTTCGACCGAAAAAGTGTCTTCGGTTGATGTGCAGTTGGCGTTCCAGCAGCGGTGACGCATTCGACAGATCGAGAATCATGTTGGCTGTGCTCGTTGAATTGTGTTGGCTCATTCCCGAGTCAACGTTTCGTCAAGATTCAGAATATTCAGGCAAAGTGCCGTCCACGCAGCGTGTGTCGCTGCAGGGATGGAAGAATCGCGGGCGGATTCACCCACAGAAATCAATTGTTGGGCAGAGTCCGGGGATGCTTCAAAGGCTGTCAGCGCACGATTCAAACTCCGTTGCCAGACGGAAAGCTCTGATGGTCCAATCGGTCGGCAAAGGACTCTCTGGCTGATGAACTGCATGCGGGCTGATGTGTTTTCGGATTCCGATTTGTCCGAATCCAGGTTCGCCCGGGGCACATCTGTCAATGCAAGTTGTGCAAGAGTTCTGGCCGCTTCGACATAAGTCACATCGTTGAGCAAAGTGAGTGCATGCATGGGAGTATTTGTGCGCAATGGTTTGACTTCGCATACCTGTCGACGCGCGGAATCGAAGAAGATCGGCGGGCCGATAATTCTTCGCCAGAAGGAATACAGGCTGCGACGATAAAGAGCGTCGCCGGTTGAAGCCGCGTACGTTCGTTTGCCAAAAGTGGCTTCTGACCAGACCCCTTCGGGCTGATAAGGATAGACCGACGGACCACCGCGCTTGTCGACCAGAAGTCCCGAAACAGCCAGCGCCTGATCGCGAATCATCCATGACGGCATTCGAAACCGAGACCCACGGGCCAGAAAGCGATTTTCCGGGTCTGCCTCGAAGACTTCCGAAGACGTCACATTGGAACGACGCTTGTAGGTCTCACTGGTCACAATGGTTCGCAGCAGATGTTTGACATCCCAGCCCGATTCGATGAATTCCGCCGCAAGCCAGTCCAGCAATTCGCGCTGGATGGGGTATTCTCCCTGAACTCCAAAATCTTCGGCTGTCTTCACCAGTCCAATACCAAACAGCATTTGCCAGTACCGGTTGACGGTAACTCGCGCAGTCAACGGATGATCTCGCGACACCAGCCACTGAGCCAGATGGCGTCGATTCAGGGGCGGGTGGCTCGCCGAATCAGCCAATGTCCCTTCATCATGTCGAATTGAAGGCAGTGAAACCGGACCAGCGGCCATCACTTCATCGCCAGGCTGGTTATACAATCCACGGTCGAGAACAAACGTTTTTCGCAGTTCCTGCCGGTCTTCCATGACCATCACTTTGGCAAGACCCTTCGTCAGTTGATCGCTCTGTTTACGGAGCTCCGCTTTTTGTTTTTGAAGAGCTGTGAACTGTTCGTCATCCGCCTGTTGCCTCTTTTGAATCAACGCCTGTTGTTCCGCGTTGCGACGTGACACCGGGGTTTGTATCGCCTGTACCAGTGCATTATCCGAACCGTCAATTGCCGCGTCAGAAACGGGTGATACGAGCAGTCGAAAATGCCCAAGATTATGGTTCGCATGCGGTGAATTAAACTTCAGCTTAACAATCAGCGTTGAACCAGGCGAAACTGAGAACGGTTTGACAAAACGGAACACGGCGGAATGATCCCGGTCGATTGTCTTGCCGTTCCAGATGGCCCACCCGGAAGCAGGATCGGAATCAATGGCATTGGCAATCTTTAAGTTGCCCTGTTCAAACGTAGCTTCCGGGGATCTCAAAGTCAGGCGTTGAGTCGTCTTGTTCTCGGCGTCCCGAAGCTGAACTTCGAAGTCGGTCAGTACAAAGTTGCCGCTGTCGCTTCGAGCCAGCCCCCCGCTGGTCATCGTGGGATGGCGAACTGCATCCAGACGAATGCTGGCAATAGTGCTGATTTGATGAAGAGTGTCCGGTGACTGGTTTGAGGCAATCTGGCTGGGATCGAATTCAAGAGTATATTCGTCTTTGGGGGGATTTGTTCCGCTGGCGAGGATCAAACCAGACGCGTCTGTCTCCAGCTTCTGATGGAGCGCTGTTGCCGTATGTGCGTGCAGGATGGACCAGTCTGCCTTTGAAGACTTCGAAAACGTCGCTTCCCAGTCCTGCTGTGTGCTTTGCAGCTTGCTGGCACGTTCGGCGATTAGGTTGTCGACAACTGACAATTGTTCTTCAAGCTCTGCCAGTCGCCGTTTCTGTTCATCTGACGCGAACGACAGAACAGGAGGTGTCTGCGCGTTGCCGCCTCCTCCGTTGACCGGCGTCTGGTTGAAGAATGCTGTAAACTGATAGTAGTCTCGCTGACTCAACGGATCGAATTTGTGATCGTGGCAACGGCAGCAATTCAGCGTCAACCCCAGCCAGACGGTACCCATTGTTTCCGTCATATCCATCACATAGTCGACTCGGTTTTCTTCCGCTATCCGGCCTCCCTCTCCATTGATCATATGATTGCGATTGAAGGCCGTCGCAAGAATCTGTTCTTCTGTGGGCTCTGGCAAGAGGTCGCCGGCAAGCTGCCATAATGTGAATTTGTCGTATGGCAAATTGCGATTGAATGCGTCAATAACCCAGTCTCTCCATGGCCACATTGTCCGATCGTTATCGCCCTGGTAACCATTCGAGTCGGCGTATCGTGCTGCTTCCAGCCAGTCCCACGCCATGCGTTCTCCAAATGCCGGGGACGCCAGCGTTCGATCGACCAGATGTGCCCATGCCTCAGGTGACGTGTCCTCCATGTACTGCTGGACATGATCCGGCGTTGGCGGCAATCCTGTCAGGTCAAGCGACAAACGACGGATCAGTATGCGACCATCAGCTGACCCGACGGGCTGAATATTTCTTGCGGAATGGATGCGCCCAACAAGCTGATCAATCGGATGAATTCCACTCAGCGCATTGATCTCCGGACGTTCAATTCTCTCCAGTGCCCAGTGCGTGCCCCACGGCGATCCCTCCAGTATCCATTGTCGAAGAATTTCCTGCTGGGCATCCGTTAGCCTGCGTCCCGATTCTTCGGGCGGCATTTTCAAATCCGAATCATTGCTGAAGATGCGGCGAATCATTTCGCTTTCTTCGGGATGGTCAGAATCAATCACCCGATAGCCGTTCCGATCCCGCCGCGCATCTGCTTCGTCATCGAGTCGCAGGTTTCCCTGCCTCCCTTCTTTCGCATCCGGGCCATGACATTGAAAGCACTTATCCGACAGAATGGGCAGAACGTCCCGATCAAACCGCAGACGCCCGCCGCCATGATTGTTCATGGATTCATCAGCTCGACACGGAATCGATAAACCCGGGACGGACAGAACGATGGAAGTCACCGCGATCAGCAGGGCCAGCGACACTTGGCAACAGCCGACGCACAATCGGATGGCATTCAGGCATTTCCGGACGACAAGTATCGACCACTGGTTCATGGAGGTCGTTCACCCTGAGGAGAGAATCGAATGAGTCTGCCACGAGCGAAATGACTCTCTCAGGACAGGATTCGTAATTCGAAATTTGTTGAATTCACCAGACAGGCCGCTAATTAACAGCCTGTTCAAAAAAACGGGACTGGCTCGAGCAGGAGACCTTACAACACGACGGTTTCAAGTCGTCCCGCGTACCTGTCCCGGTTTTTCCACGGACAGCTAAGCTAAGCTAAGACGCCTGCTGACGAACCACACCAATCACCCGGCGGTGACGAGCGACTGTCTATTCTAAAATACCTGACCTCGCCAGTCAGGTGCACTGGAGCATTATTTGTGATTGACTTACTCAGAGTTGGCATCGAGACCGTCAAGCGATTCCGGCAAGTAGCCGTGAATGCGGACAATGTCACCAACAAGATCGTAGCGGAATCGAGCGTCGTGCAGAATCTGTACGATCCAGTCGGAGTGGTCAATTCTCTCTGGTTTGATGAAAGCACCCTGGCGAACGTCCTGAAAGCAGCAGATATCGAACCATTCCACAGACATCATTGGGAACGGTAAGTGATGCCACCATTCGGCGTCCCATTCGGACCGCAGGCCATCAACGCACTTGTAGCGATATAATGGACGCCATCCATCACGTTGTCGCATTGCGTCGAGTAGCCGGGACCATTTTACATCACTGGCCGCACCGGTCAGTCCACGCTCAGAGATTACGCGCCGAATACGATCTTTCTCATCGTTGGTGCCTGTGTTCGGTTGTGGAGAGGTATCAGTCATCGGTGCATCACAGTGTTATTTGCCGTTTTTCGTCTGACTCGCACAACCAGCATAGGCATCCCATATCCATTCAATGGTGCCAGCATCAACCTTTCCCGATAACTTCTTACCGACGCGTGCTTCGAATGCGGCAATGTCTCCGGTGCCGGTTTGAAATGCAATCAGGTTGTTCCCGTGAAGGTTACGCGTCCAGTCGACCATGCATCGCCACTCACCGGGACTGAGGCTGTTAGGCTTCTTTGCGTACAAGCCGTCGATGTGAGTTTCAAGTTTCCTCGCGTTGTGAGTGCGTCCAATAATGCTTTGCTCAATGGCAGGAAGGCACAGACAAACGAGAGCGACAATCGCAACCGAAAAAAGCAGTTTTTTGAGGCTGGATTGCTTTTGTATGCGGAGGAAATCTGAAGACGATCTGCATCACGGATGCGGCGGGAGTTAATCTTGATTCCCAAATCCACAGGTAATCAATCCGCTGGTTCACGGCATGGTCCCGCCTACTTGTCGTTGCTTTGCAGCGCAACACGCTCTGCAGGTGGTGGACCTACCAGGACAGCCACATATGCCAGCGGTTTTTCAACGGGATTCGTTTCTGATAATCCCGGGGCAGAATAGGGCAACACCGGTTGAACGGCTCGAGTCCCGGGTTCATCCAGCATTGAGACCTTCGCCTCGTATCCACTGACAGGATACCAGCCACCAACGAGAACCGAAACGCGGCCATCTTTTCGTTCAGGAAGGTCGCCCTCCACTGGGCAAAAGAGACTTGAGTTCTTCGCGACAAGACGACCATCCCAGACGCGATTATTGACTTCGTC
This sequence comes from Planctomycetaceae bacterium, assembly GCA_041398825.1. Classification (NCBI taxonomy): domain Bacteria; kingdom Pseudomonadati; phylum Planctomycetota; class Planctomycetia; order Planctomycetales; family Planctomycetaceae; species Planctomycetaceae bacterium. Next base: position 649,680 of record JAWKTX010000002.1, read on the forward strand.
GTCCGAAAGCAGCCCGTCACAAACAGGCACCCAATTTGTGACCGCAAAATACTCAGACACGCCAATCGTTTCCAGCTGATCTGAGACCCATCCTTCGACGTTAGGGCCATCCTGCATCGGAGTGCGTGCAGTGACCGGCATAATCACCTTGACGAACACCTGATTGAATTGCCGCCTCGCGATCGAACCGGGCGTAGGATTCTGGGCTCGAAGCTCCGCAACAGCGGCAAAGGTCGTGACCGTGAAGACAACCAGCAGTAAGTCAAACCTACGACATTTCATTCCGGACCTCACAGCGTGTCAACAGCCTGTTGCAAAAGGGGACTGGCTCGAGCAGGAGACCTTAAAACACGATGGTTTCCAGTCGTCCTGTTCCTGGCATGAGTTTCAGAGACATCGAGCAATCAATCTGGTTGACTATGCCAGCAATCACATCGAGTGATCCGTGAAGCGGATCCGCCTGAACGACTGCTCAGCGATTCACGCCACTATTTTTCAGTGTGTCTGTTTTTCAGTATGTCTGTTCTCGGAAACACACGCGACGGTCATTCGCCGCCTGGTTTGGATTCTGGGTCGTCCCGGCGAAAGTGGTAAGAACGCTGGACCTCGCAAATACGCACCGTGTAAGCAGTATACCAAAGTCGTCGACCAAGTTCCTGGACATTGCGATGTTCGGAAACTGCATACCAGGCCCTGATGGCATCCAGATCACGCCAATATGAAACAGTAATTCCTTTAAGGTCTGCGTCGCGTACCGAGTCAATACCAAGGAAACCGTCCTGCAGGGTAGCGAGCTCGAACATACGTCTTGCCGCAATCGAGTAGTCGATGCCGTCGTCCAGTTGACGGCGTGAAGTAAAGATAACCGCGAAATGCGATTCTGAGTGAATACTTGCGAGGGGGGAGGTGTTCTGCATCAGGCGGACAGGTAAAGGTTTTCAGCTTGATAATGCCACGCACCACGAGTACTGTTTCGCCGGACTCCAGTCACGTCGTTCCCACGATGACGGTCGGTCGGATCCTGGCGATTTCGTTGACGATGCGCCGAGTCGGAATTCCATAGTTGCCGTAGAGCTCAAAGGTACCAGACAGCGTATGGATACGAAATGACTCCGGCCCACCATCAAAGTCGATCTTGTTAATCTCTGTAATGTCTTCCAAGACCACAGAAAACGATTTGGAGACCAAGTCACCAGGAATCGAGCACGTTAGCGACTTCGTGTCGAGTGTGACACAAACGTCGCGTCGAATTGAAGCGACGGTAATCGCTATCCAAAGCGATATAACCAAGTTCACTCCGAGAATAAGGCCCATAATCACCGTTCCCAGCTTCGGTCCGATTCTATCGGAGGACAGACAGACGCCGACCCAGGGCCAAATGTTGACCGACAGGAATACGACGAGGGCCGAAGTGAAGATCGAGATGGCAAGGGTGCGTATCCACGATCGACGATACGCAAACAACGTCGTCGTCCTACTCACGTATGGATGCCTTCTGTTGATGCATGACGAATTGCCATCCATGCGACAGCAGGATGCTGGCGTAGAGATCGAGCGCTGAACTTTGCTGCTTTGCGAGTGCTTGCGGCTAGGTTGTTGGCTTGCGGGATTCATCACGATCATGGATCCGCTGCGGAGCAGTTTACTGATGGGGCAACGGGTTGTCACCCTGAGATTGGCGATTTGATGGTGATCGGATTCCGGCGGATTTTGGCATTGATTCGGATGCGACTGTTGTTCGAGAAGCGATTGCGGCGGCATCCTCGAAGTGACGCAGCGGCGAAGAAATCGGTTTCTGTTTCGAAACGATCTGGACAACGACTTGTGTTGTCAGAGACGCTGTCATCCATCCGGTTCCTGCGATCGATACCATGCTGGCCTCGCATCGCTGCGAAAGATGTCTCGCTGTCTGCATGGCCCGTTCGTCGAAGTGCGGGCTGGCTGGAGCTCCTGTGAATTTTATGCAAACGGAGGCGGGGCTGACTGTGATTCGTTGTAGAGTGAATCCCGTCCGCAATTTGGCGATGAAACCGGGCAGACGGAGTAATTGCAAAGCTGGGCCTGAAAATCACAACTCGTCATCGCGGACCACCCGGACTCAATAAAAACGGTGCCTGACCCCTTTAGTGTCTTGCCCCTTTAGTGTCTGCGAGTTCCCTACAACGAAGAAAAATACATCCAGCGACTCAAAGAAACCGGCTCACCCCTGGCAAAACTCATCTCGTAAACTACGACAGCGAACTCAAGACATCGCCGGCCAGGCCAGCTCACGCCAAACCATGAATCTGTTGATAACTCGAAGAAAAACTAACACTGACCGTTGCACTGATGACTCAGATGTCTCCGGTTCACGGTTTTGTTCGCCAAGCATGTATCGGAAAAATCACCAGATGACGGTTGCGATTAACAGGCACACGCGTGCCACTGATAGGAGATAGAACGGAACCGTCAGGCGACGGCTATCACTCGCGTATTCGAGTCGTGAGCATCTTCCACCTGAACCCGTTACTATCAACGAACTCGCCTTCAAGCTTTCCGAATTCTTTCAGGGAAAGCAGGGCTTTTCCCTGAAGAGGCTCCGCCCATTGTTTCGGTCCCTTTAGGCCTCGCAGCAACGTGAACTCTACAACGGCCTTCTTCTCTTTCAGGAGCGGCTTGCTTACGCCGATTTCGACGGTCCATTCTTCGCCGGGTTTCGCAGCCTGATACACCTTTAGGTCGGATACTCGATACGCTCCGCGGATTGTATCCGGCCGTTCTGGCGTGCTCCGAGGCAGCGGGGAAAGGGTGAAGTACCAGATGGCTCCCTCGACCGATCCAGCCGCCTTGAGAAACTGTTCTTTGATCGCGGCTTCTCGAAGAGTGTCCTGCGCGAAGGATTGTTGTGAAACCGTTACGCAAAGAACTGCAACGAGCAGCGAGGCGGTATAGGACGTTCTCATTCTCGATCTCCTCTGGCCGTAAAGTCGACCATTTAAATTATGATGAATTGAGAGGCTGTCACCAAGTATGGCGAACGACCAGCATCACCGGATGCGGCAGTAAGATAGACAATTTCAAAAACCGTTGCTCCCGAATTCCGGTGCATGCGATGGTTATGCGTTCTGGTCAGCGATTCGAGTCCGGAGATTCAGGTGATGAATGACTAGCCTCGTGGAGCCGAGCCGATTCTCGCAAACCTGCCAACGTGTTTATGAATGCGTCGTGTGCTTCGTCTGTAGCTCTGACAACCAATGTGGTAATGCAGTCAGTCTGCATTACCTTGGCATTGAAGCCGGGAGTGTGGCCAATTGCGCTACGACAGAGCATAGCCACGGCAGAAGCATCGGTAACGTACTGCCCTTGCGGTGAGAGGCGATAGATGGGCAGATCTTTGATGGAGTATGCACGACTGGTTAATCGGGGCAGTGGTTCCGTATCCGCGGCGACTACATGAAATGCAAAGAACGCCGCTGCGATAACAGCAATTGCGGGAAGCACTAGACGTTGGCGAGGCGTAGACATGAAAGAACTCCGTTCAGCAGGTCAGGCGGTAAAGGATTTGCAGTCGCCATTGTATGGATTACCACGAAACAATCCATGGCAGTCTGTGACGCATAACGAATTGCGATCTATGCGACGGCAGGATGCTGGCGTATAGATCGAGCGCTGAACTTTGCTGCTTTGCGAGTGATTGTGGCTCGGTTGTTTGCTTGCGGGATTCATCACGATCATGGATCCGCTGCGGAGCAGTTTACCGATGGGGCGACGGGTTGTCACCTTGGGATTGGCGATTTGACGGTGGTTCGGTTCCGGCGGATTTGGGCTTTGATTCGGATGTCACTGTTGTTCGAGCAACGATTGCGGCGGCATCCTCGAAGTGGCGCAGCGGCGAAGAGATCGGTTTCTGTTTCGAAGCGATCTGGACAACGACTTGTGTTGTCAGAGACGCTGTCATCCATCCGGCTCCTGCGATCGATACCATGCTGGCCTCGCATCGCTGCGAAAGATGTCTCGCTGTCTGCATGGCCCGTTCGTCGAAGTGCGGGCTGGCTGGAGCCTGTGAATACTGCGCAAACGGAGGCGGGGCTGACTGTGATTCGTTGTAGAGTGAATCCCCGTCCGCAATTTGGCGATGAAACCGGGCAGACGGAGTAACTGCAAAGCTGGGCTTGGAAATCACAACTCGTCATCGCGGACCACCCGGACTCAATAAAAACGGTGCCTGACCCCTTTAGTGTCTGACCCCTTTAGTGTCTCTCCTTGAACAAAAGATTAGACCTCGGCTCCGCTAATCGCGTCGCGAGTTTCCAATCCACTGGGGTTAGCTGCTGACGTTTTTCAGGTCAGCCGCGCACGTACTCGTCACTATCATCTTCCGGCTCGTTTTCGACGCGCTCCTCGTAATCGTCTGGGATCTTATCCGGATCTGCGGGAAGCCACTGTTCCTTGGACTTGCGGTAGCACTTCTTGCGATACGAGAACTTCTTGATTATGTTTTCGATTTCCTTGAGCAACTTCACCTTCTTGTACCACATCGATCCGCACTCACCACATCCCCAATAAGACTTCTCGCCGTCATTCTCGACGTAGTCCACGAAGCCAGCGCACGCAGAAACCGGACAGCGATAAGTGGGTGTGGAAACGACGGTTCCGTCTTTGCCTGCTACAACGGCTGTTGCATCTATCTTTGTATATTCATGGCAACGCGGACACTCAATCGCGAGTTTCTCCCACTGGCTATTCGCGCACCTTCGAATCATGTCCGCTTGCTTCGTTTTCAGCGGATAAAATCGTTCGCCGCATTCTTCGCAAATAGCCGAAGACATCTCAAAACTCCGAAATGACTGATTGCTGCAGCTAACGCCGCGGTTAACCGGGCCGCGGCCAACCAAGGTTGATTTCAAAAAGCCGCACGACCCGCGGCTCCGGTTGAACCGATTGTTCGGCATCGATTCTCTGGCAAGGGTCAGGGTTCACATCTTTGCCAACAACTCGGTGTATCCATTGTATTCGTTCTTCCAGTCGGCGTAGCAGCCAACAAGGCCGCACGTCGGGCAATGGCAACCAAGGTACAACCAACGGACGTCGTGTGACAAGGAATCGTCTTGATTTCGATACCGATGAATGCCAGCCGTAATCTGGAAAACATCTCCTTCACAGATGCATTCGTGCTGCGAAGGTTCAGCCTCATCTACGAAGTCAGCACTGTCACCCATCAGGTGTTCACAACCGCAGTTGCTGCATCGCCGGATTGCTACTCCCGCATTTTCGTCCGTCAGAAAGTGGAACGTATCGTTGCCACAATCGCATCTGATGTCGGTGAAGTCGTCAACCGGATAGGCATTCCTATCGCTGTAGCGCTCCAGTTCGGAGCGAATGTCCGCGTGATTGTCTCCGTACCAGTAATCACCACGTTTCACGAGCGTCATAGACAGTCACTTCAGATGCCGAACGCCGACGGTCACGGGATTGTGCCGGACGGCCTTGTTTTGAAAATTACGGGTTGTGCACAATTCCCGTGCACCGTTTTGTTAGCTGAACTTGCGCGGATTGCCGACCACAAGATTTCTGTCGGTAATCGCCGCATTGTTTGCGCAACTGTCTAGCGTTACGACTGTGAATTGTGCTCACTTGCGATTTGACAGTCGAGTGAAAATTCATATTTGAGAAGTCTCAGAAGCTGATAGGTGGTCGCCGATTTCGCAAGACGTAATCTTGATGCGCTTGTCGAAACAAACGACCGTGCGGCAGATGGGGCACGTGATCGACCAGCATGGAAGCCGATCCCATGCGACTTGGGTGCCGGCTTTGCGAGCAAGCCTGACGCCGCATTGAGTGAGAGATTTTCTAGTAACGCCGTCGATCGTTGAGCCGCATTCCGGACAGGTCTGGCCGTTGATTTGCACGGTGACCTTAGATTCTTCGAGGATCATGAGCGGCTTGGTGAGCGCGTAAATCGGGAGGGTTGCGATCTGGATGAGGCGAATCAGCACAATGATGGAACGTCTCTCCCATTCCCAGCTAACGACTGTCATCACTGGGTGGCGGGAATGGACTTCGATTTCAGAAACCGCTGGCGACCGCCACTCCGGTGGATGGCTTGGTTATGCTATGCTCCCAGGCTTGTATTCGTCTTCAAATTCTACTCTGTCGTGGCAAAAGAAATCGTAGCCAGTTCCTTGCGAAGCACGGAGCACTGCGGTTGATGGTTGTTCTCGTCGAACTTCCATGTTGTAGACAAATATGTGGAACCCGGCGCTGATATCTTGGCCGGTAACAGTCCAACGTGGCCCGCAGACATAATCTATTTGAGAGCAGTAATAGAACAGTTGGATTGCAACCTTCTTTAGTCCCCCACGGCAGCATCCGAGAAGCAAGATGGATTCCGGGTTCAAACATTCCGCTTCGCAAAGAGCTTCCGCAAAGACACTCCAGTCGACCGAGATAGAGCCGTCGGCCTCGCCAAAGCCAGTGAGATCCGCATGGGCTGCGAGATAAACATAGTCGTATTTGCCACCTGCACAGAGATCGCTTTTGAAGGTCGCCATGTCGGTGAGGTATGAGGTGCAGTGGGCAATTCCAAACATGTCTGCCACGGTCTTGATGTGATCGATCTCGGACGAGCAGACGTCATTTGCCGCCTTGATGATGAGCAGCCTTTTCGGCAACGGATTCTCCTTTTGGCATAACGCCGACGGTCACGGGATTGTGCCGGACGGTTTTGATTTGAAAATTGCGTGTGAT